>CAZUEM010000061.1:13188-18422 GCA_964619155.1 uncultured bacterium | reverse complement strand
GTGCCGTGGTCTCCATGCCCCTTCAGCCCTGCACGCGCCAGGCCAGCAACATTCTGCGCCGCACAACCCGAGCTGTAGGGCGCTTCCCGCTACCTCCCCCGCCCCTGCATGAAGTCGAGCATCCCGGGCTCGGGGCGCTCGCGGCCGTCCTCCCCCTCGGGCGCCTCGTCGCCCTCGCCGGGCGCGAGGAAGAGGTTCTGCTCGAGCCCGTGCTGGCGGTCGTAGAGGTCGCGGTAGCGGCCCTGCGCGGCGTACAGCGACTCGTGGTCGCCGCGCTCGACGATGCGGCCGTCCTCGACGACGAGGATCTGGTCGGCGCGGCGGATGGTCGAGAGCCGGTGCGCGATCACGAACGTCGTGCGCCCCTTCATGAGGTGCGCGAGGCCGGCCTGGATGAGCGCCTCGCTCTCCGAATCGAGGCTCGAGGTCGCCTCGTCGAGGATCAGGACGCGCGGGTCGGCGAGGATCGCGCGCGCGATGCTGACGCGCTGGCGCTGCCCGCCCGAGAGCTTCACGCCGCGCTCGCCGACGACGGTGTCGAGGCCGTCCGGGAAGCGGTCGGCGAACTCGTCCACGCGCGCGATGCGGCACGCCTCGAGAATCTGCGCCTCGGTCGCGCCGGGGCGCGAGAACGCGACGTTCTCGCGGATGGTGCCGGCGAAGAGGAACGTGTCCTGCAGCACCACGCCGAGTTGCGTGCGGAACGTTTCGAGCCGCACGGTCGAGAGGTCCGCGCCGTCCACGGTCACGCGGCCGGCGCCGGGCGAGTGGAACGCCGAGACGAGCCCGATGATCGTGCTCTTGCCCGAGCCGGAGGAGCCCACGAGCGCGGTGACGGTCCCGGCCGGCGCCTCGAACGACACGTCGCGCAGCACGGGCTTGCCGGCCTCGTACTCAAAGTCCACGCGCTCGAACGTGACGTCGCCGCGAATGGTGCCGAGCGCGGCGGCGCGCCTGGGGTCGGTGTCCTCGCGCGACTCGGCGAGCACCTCGCGCGTGCGCTCGAGGCCGGCGAGCGCCTCGGTCAGCTGCGTGCCGATGTTGACGATCTGGAAGATGGGCGCGATCAGGAACCCCAGCAGCATGTTGTAGGACATGTACTGGCCGAGGGTCATGCCGCCCGAGAGGATGTGGTTCGCGCCGTACCACGAGATCGCGGCGCCGACGAGGCCCATGAGCAGCGCCATCGAGAGCTGCATGACCGACTGCGCGCCCAGCGTGCGCAGCACGTTGTCGAGCAGCCGCTGGACGCCGGCCGCGAACACGCCGCGCTCGCGCTCCTCGGCGTGGTAGCCCTTCACCGTGCGCACCGCGCCGAGCGACTCGGTGAGCCGGCCCTGCACCTCGGCCTGGATCTTCCCGCGCTCGCGGAACACCGGCCGCATGACGTTGAACGCCCGGCCCAGCACGAGCGTGAAGCTCACGAGCACCGCGGCGGTGACCAGCGTCATGGTGACGTTGATCTGCAGCAGGAACACCAGCGAGACGCCGGCGGTGACGAGCCCGCCGATGAACTCGACGAACCCGGTGCCGACCAGGTTCCGCACGCCCTCGACGTCGCTCATGATCCGCGACACCAGCGTGCCGGTCTTGTTGGCGTCGTAGAACGCGACCGGCAGCCGCCCGATGTGCGCCTGCACCTTGCCGCGCAGCTCGGCGATGGCGCGCTGGCCCTCCGTGGAGAGGAGCTGCGTCAGCACGTACGACGTGATCGCCTGCAGCGCCGTCGCCGCGAGCAGGCCGATCACGAGCATCGGCAGCAGCTCGGGCCTGCGCGGGGTGATGATGCGGTCGATCAGGAACATCGGCGAGAGCGGCAGCACGAGGCCGGTGACGCTGCGCACCAGCACGAGCACGAGCCCGAGGGACAGCTTGCCGCGGCGCGGCTTCACCAGCGCCGAGACCTCGGGCCACACGGACTTCAGCGAGACGGGCTTCTTCGCCGCCTCCGTCGCGCGCCCCGTGCGGGGGGAGCGTTCGGCCTGGCGGAAGGCGAGCGGGGAACTGCGCATCGAGGGGATTCTCCGGGTGAGGTCGGGCCGGCCACCATAGGGACGGCATCGGGATGCGTCCAGCCCCCGGAGCGGAGCCGTTTTTCCGCCCAACGCGGCGCCGCTATACTGCCGGCCCTCTCGCCGGCCGCACGGCCCCATGGACACCCGGGGATCCCTATCGTGAGCTTCGTTTCGGATCTGCGCCTTCGCCACCCGCTCGTGGAAGCCGCGCGCCGGCGCCTGCTGGCCGGCGAGTCGCTCACCCAGGAAGAGGGCGTGCGGCTCTTCGACGCGCCGGTCCTCGAGCTGGGCCGCCTCGCGAACGCGGTCGCCCGCGACCGCCACGGCGACCGCGTGTACTTCACGGTCAACCGCCAGCTCAACCCGACCAACGTCTGCGTGCTCGCGTGCAAGTTCTGCGACTACGCCAAGAAGCCCGGCGCGACCGACGCGTACACCATGACGAAGGAGCAGATCCTCGCCCACGTGGACCCGGAGATCACCGAGATCCACATCGTCGGCGGGCTGCACAACAAGTGGCGCTTCGACGACTACCTGCAGGTCATCCGCTGGGTGAAGGAGAAGAAGCCCGACCTGAGCGTCAAGGCCTACACGGCGGTCGAGGTGGATTTCTTCTGCCGGCTCACCAAGAAGCCGGCCGACTGGGTGCTCACCGAGCTCAAGGCCGCGGGCCTCGACGCGCTGCCGGGCGGCGGCGCCGAGGTGTTCAGCGAGCGCGTCCGGCGCGAGCTGTTCCACCAGAAGATCGGCGGCAAGCGCTGGATGGAGATCCACGAGGTCGCCCACCAGCTCGGCATTCCGAGCAACGCGACGCTCCTCTACGGGCACATCGAGACGCACGCCGAGCGCGTGCAGCACATGATCGACCTGCGCGAACTCGAGCGCCGCGCGCCCGGGTTCTTCGCCTTCATCCCACTCGCGTTCCAGCCGGGCACGACCGGCCTCGTGCGCCGGCAGGCGTCGGCCATCGAGGACCTCAAGACCATCGCGATCTCGCGGCTCGTGTTCGACAACGTGCCGCACGTGAAGGGCTACTGGATCATGCTGGGGCAGGACACGGCCGCGGCGGCGATCAACTTCGGCGCCTCGGACCTCGACGGCACCATCGGCCAGGAGAAGATCGCGCACGCCGCGCTCGCCCGCAGCCCGGTGGGCATGGCCGAGGACGGCATGGTGCGCATGATCCAGGAGGCCGGGAAGGTGCCGGTGCAGCGCGACGCGCTCTACCGCGTGGTGCGCGAGTACCCGCGCCGCGAGCCGGCCGGCGCTGCGGCTCAGGCCGCGGGGGCGGTCGCGTGAGCGCCGCGGCGCCGGCCGCGCCGCGCGTGCACGGCCCGGGGTTCCTCGCGCTCGTGGCCGAGGCGCGCACGCGAGTGCGCACGTGCACGATCGACGAGTTCATCGAGCGCCTGCGCGCCGGCGAGCAGTTCGTGCTGCTCGACAACCGCGAGGATCACGAGTGGGCGGCGGGCCACCTGCCCGGCGCGCACCACCTGAGCAAGGGGCTGATCGAGCGCGAGATCGAGGCGGCGCTGCCGGAGAAGGACACGCCCATCGTCTGCTACTGCGGCGGCGGCTACCGCAGCGTGCTCGTGGCCGACAGCCTCGCGCGCATGGGCTACACGAACGTGATCTCGCTGGACGGCGGCTGGCGCGGCTGGAACGAGCGCGGGCTGCCGACCGTGCTGCCGGGCGTTTGACGCCCCGTCCGAGAGGCCGCGACCGCGGCCGGCCGAAACGTCCACCCCACCCGGAGGCCGCATGATTCCCGAGCTGCAGGGCTTCGCCTACATGTTCCGCGCCAGCCACGGGCTGCTCCACCGGAGTCTCGAGGGGCTCGACGACGCGCGGGCGATGGAGCGCCCCGAGGGCGCGAACCCCATCCTGTGGATCGCCGCGCACGTCGTGACCGTGCGCTGCATGATCGCGCAGGCGCTCGGCGCGAAGGTCGAGGTGCCGTGGGGCGGGCAGTTCCCGCGCGGCGGCAAGGTCGAGGACGTGAAGGGTTGGCCGGCGCTCGCCGAGGTGCGGGCGAAGTGGGACGAAGCGCACCCGGCGTTCATGGCCGCGCTCGAGGGCCTGACGGCCGAGCAGGTGCGCGCGAAGACGAAGCTCCCCGGCCTGTCCGACGACGTGCTCGGCGTGATCGCCCTGGGCGCGCTGCACGACGCGTATCACATCGGCCAGCTCGGCGCGGCGCGCCGGCGCTTCGAGCTCGACCGCCTGGTCGGCTGACGCAGGGCTCGCGCCCGCCCCGCGAAACCGAACGCGGCGGCGCCCCGATGGGGAGCGCCGCCGCGTTTCACGTTCCGGCCGTGCGGCCGTGCGTCATTCGATCCGCACCACCCGCCGCGTGAACGCCGCGCCGGGCGTGCGGACCTGCACCATGTACACGCCGCTCGGCGCGCGGCGGCCGTCGGCGCCGCGGCCGTCCCAGGCGAGCGTGTGCGTGCCGCCCTCGAGCGCGCCGTCGGCGACCGTGCGCACGAGCGCGCCGCGCACGTCGTAGACGCGCATCTCGACCCGGCCGCGCGCGGGCAGCGAGAGCGTGAACGCGCTCGCGCCGCGCGAGGGGTTGGGGTGCGGCGCCGAGAGCGAGAGCCGCGATGTCGCGGGCGCGCCGCCCGGCACGTCCACCGTCGTGAGCGGACCGCTCAGTTCGAGCGAGTAGTTGCCGGTCAGCGTGAGGTCCGGGTGCTGCACGAGGATCGCGTGGCGCCCGCCGACGAGGACGGCGTACGTCCAATTGTCCGTGGCCGTGGCGACCACGGCGCCGCCGCCGCCGGGCGGGTAGAGGTAGGTCGTGGTGTTGAGCGCGCCCGACGTCGTCGTGCACCTGACCTTCGCCGTGTCTCCGGGCTGGGCGTTGAACCAGTAGAGATCCATGTCGGGCGCGGGCGAGATGCCCCCGAGCTTCGTCTGGCCCGAGGCGATCCAGCCGCCGTCGGTCTCGCCGGGGCCCGCGAGCGGTCCGGCGGTGACGTTGGCGAAGCAGACGGAGTAGCCCCCCGCGTGGTCGTTGCCGACGTCCTCCAGGACGACGGTGTAGGTGCCCGTCGCGAGGAGTTTGTGGTCCGCCCGGTCGGCGCTGCCCGAGCCGTACTCGAGCGCTCCGCCGCCCGGCGGGTAGAGCGTGAGCGTGGTGTTGTACGACGCGCCGCCGGTGGCGATCGCCGCGAACACGACGCGATCGCCCGCCGTGCCGCTGAAGGTGAAGAC
>CAZUEM010000061.1:0-13088 GCA_964619155.1 uncultured bacterium | reverse complement strand
GTCGAAGTCGGCGACCGAGCCGGTCGTGCCCGCGCGCACCTCGCCCGAGGCGATCGCGCCGCCGTCCAGGTCGCCCGCGTTGGTGAGCGGGCCGGCGGTCAGGTTCACGAGCCCGAGCGTGTACGTGCCGGTCTCGCCGAAGGCGTTGTCCTCGATCACCAGCGTGTGCGTGCCGGCCTGCGTCAGCTGGAAGTCCCAGCGGTCGGTCGCGGTCGCGACCTGCGGCGCGCCGCCGTTGGGCGGGTAGAGGTAGGCGGTGGTGTTCATCGCGCCCGAGGTCGTGACCGCGGCGGCGACGATCCGGTCGCCGATCGCGCCGCCGAACGTGAACGCGTCCCAGTCCACGACGCCGTTCATGGTGCCGGTCGCGGTCGCGCCCGAGGCGAGCGGGCCGCCGTCGGGGTCGGGCCCGGTCGTCAGCGGCCCGCCGCTGACGTTGAGGAACGAGACGGTGTAGCCGCCGGTGTGGTCGTTGCCGACGTCCTCGACGACGACGGTGTAGGTGCCGGTGGCCGCGAGCTGGTGATCGGCGCGGTTGGCGCTGCCCGTGCTGTACTCGAGCGGGCCGCCCGCGGGCGGGTAGACGGTGATGGTCGTGTTGTAGGGCGCGCCGGAGCTTTCGAGCGCGGCGAACAGCACGCGCTGGCCGGCGGTGCCGCTGAAGGTGAAGACGTCGAAGTCGGCGACCGAGCCGGTCGTGCCCGCGCGCACCTCGCCCGAGGCGATCACGCCGCCGTCCAGGTCGCCCGCGTGCGTGTACGGTCCGGCGGTCAGGTTCACGAAGCTCAGGGCGTAGCCGCCGGCGTCGTTCGCGCCGTTGTCGGAGACCTCGATCGTGAACGTGCCGGTGTTGACGAGCTGGTAGTCCCAGCGGTCCGTCGCGGTGTTGACGAGCACCGCGCCGCCCGGGGCCTTCAGGACCGTCTGCGTATTGAGCGCGCCGCTCGTCGTGACCGCGGCGACGAGCACCCGCTGGCCGGCCGTGCCCGAAAACGTCCAGCTCTCGATGGAAGCTCCGGTGGGAAGCGTGCCCGAGACCGGCAACCCGGAGGTGAGCGGTCCGCCGGCGAGGCAGGGCGAGGCGAGGAGCAGCGGGAGCGCGAGCAGCGGGCAGGAGAGAAGACGCGGGCGACGCATGGGGCCTCCGGAGGTGGATGGAAGGGTCGCGGAAGGCTGCCGCGAAAACCCTACGCCAATGAAGAACGCCCGCGGGCCGAAAAAGCGCACGTCCGGCCGGGAATCTCGCGCCGCCACGGGCCGGCTTCGCGCCCCGGGCGGCCATCGGCTACCTTGCCCGCCCCGTCCCCGCGGGGCCGGCGCGCCCCCCGGTGGGCGCCGGGCCGCGCGCGCCGGGGAGGCCCGGTCCGCACCCGGCATCCGCTCCCGTCCACGGAGAGACCTTGCTCGAGTCCAGCGCCCCGCTCTTCCACGCCGCGAAGTTCACCGACCCGCAGCAGGTGCTCGAGGCGCTCTTCGGCTACCGCGAGTTCCGCCCGGGGCAGCGGAAGATCATCGACGCCGTGCTCGCGGGGCGCGACTGCATCGGCGTGATGCCCACCGGCGCCGGCAAGTCGCTCACCTTCCAGGTGCCCGCCAAGATCCTGCCCGGGACGGTGCTGGTCATTTCGCCGCTCATCTCGCTCATGAAGGACCAGGTGGACGCGCTCGTGCGGCTCGGTTTCCGCGCGACGGTGGTCAACTCGACGGTCCCGTTCGAGGAGCGGCGCGAGCGGCTCGCGGCGCTGCGGCGCGGCGAGGTCGAGCTGCTCTATCTCGCGCCCGAGGCGCTCGAAGGCTCGCTGCGCCAGTTGATCGCCGGCTGCCCCGTGAGCCTCGTGGTGGTGGACGAGGCGCACTGCATCAGCCAGTGGGGGCACGATTTCCGGCCCGCGTACCGCAAGCTCGCCGGCCTCAAGGAAGAGCTCGGCGACATCCCGGTGCTGGCGCTGACCGCGACCGCGACGCGGCGCGTGGTGGGCGACATCCTGCGCCAGCTCGGCATGCGCAGGCCCGACGGCTTCAAGGGCTCGTTCTTCCGTCCCAACCTGCGCATCACCGCGGTCAAGAAGGGCGAGCAGGAAGGCGGCGGCAAGCGCGACTTCCGGCGCGACCTGCTGGGCCTGCTGCGCCGCCATCCGGGCGAGAGCGCGATCGTCTACTGCATGAGCCGCCGCGCGGTCGAGCAGACCGCCGAGTTCCTGCGCAAGCACGGCGTCCACGCGCTGCCCTACCACGCCGGGCTGCCCGACGAGACGCGCCACCGCCACCAGGACGCGTTCGCGCGCGACGAGGCGGGCGTCGTCGTCGCGACCGTGGCGTTCGGCATGGGCATCGACAAGAGCGACGTGCGGCTCGTCGTCCACCGCGACATGCCCAAGAGCATCGAGGCCTGGTACCAGGAGATCGGCCGCGCCGGCCGCGACGGCCTGCCGAGCGACGTGGTCGTCTACTACTCGTGGGCGGACGTCATCGGCTACGACGCGTTCCTCGACGGAGTCGAAGACCCCGGCCTGCGCGCCGAGACGCGCGCCAAGACGGTCGAGTTGTTCCGGCTGCTCGACCGCGGCGGCTGCCGCCACGCCGCCGCGTGCGCCTACTTCGACGAGACGCTCGAGCCGTGCGGGACCTCGTGCGACGTCTGCCGCGGCATCACCGTCGCCGACCTCGTGGTCGCGGGCCCCGGGCCCGGCCGCAAGTCCGGCGCCCCGCGCGCCGCCGCGCCCGGCGCGGGCGGCGCCGAGGACGCGAGCCCCGAGGAGGAGGCGCTGTTCCAGAGGCTTCGCGCCCTGCGCAAGCGCCTCGCCGACGCCGAGGGCGTGCCCGCATACATCGTCTTCAACGACGCCGTCCTGCGCGGCATGGCCGCCATGGCCCCCCGCGACCTCGACGCCATGCTCGAAGTCCCCGGCATCGGCCCCGCCAAGCTCGCCCGGTACGGCGGGTCGTTCCTCGAGGAGTTGCGGAAGGGGCACTGAGGAGCACCCGCGACGAGGCAGGCGTTCGGCCGGGGATGCGCGTGCGCGGTGCGTCCGAGGAGCCGCGAAGCCAGGGATGGCGGGAGCGGCGACTGGATGCAGCGAGAGCGAGGCAGGAAGCCGAGCCGAGCGGGCCGCGCACGCGCATCCCCGGCCGAACGCCGGCGCCACGGGCACTGCGCGCCATGGCCGAACGCCGGCGCCCCCGGGTTCCAGCCGCCCTCGACGCTCCCGGAAACCGCGTGTAACGTACCCGCCGCCATGACGACCTCCCGGCCCATCACCAGCACCGTCGCCGCGCGCATCCCGTACGCCAACACCGCCCCCTTCTACGCGCTGTGGGGCGACGCGCCGTTCGCCGTGCGCAACCTCGTGCCGCGCGACCTCGGGCGCGAGGCCGAAGCGGGCGGCGTGGACCTCGGCATCATGGCCGCCGGCGACTTCCTGCGGCTGAAGCCCAGGTTCGAGCTGCTCGCGCCCATGGGCGTCTCGGCGCGCGGGGCGGTCGGCTCGGTGTTCCTGTTCTCGCGCCGGCCCGTCGCCTCGCTCGACGGCGCGCTCATCTCGGTGACGCCCGAGACGTCCACCTCGATCCGCCTGCTGCGGCTGCTGCTCGGCGTGCGCCGCGGCTTCCGGAACGTACGCCTCATGCGCGGGCTCGAGCCGTCGCAGGCCGACGCGCTGCTGCTGATCGGCGACCAGGCGATGCGCACGCGCAAGCGCCCGCCGGAAGGCTACGTGCACGTCCTGGACCTCGGCGAGGACTGGCTCGAGTGGACCGGCCTGCCGTTCGTCTACGCCGTGTGGGCCGTGCGCGCCACGCTCGACCCCGCGACCAAGGCGGACCTGCGCGCGTTCGTCGAGGCCTCGCTGGCCGCCGGGCTCGCCACGCTGCCCGACATCGCCCGCCGCGAGACCGGCCCCGGCTGGAGCGCCGACGAGGTGGAAGGCTACCTGCGGCGGTTCAACTACCGCTTCGGGCCCGAGGAGTTGCGGGCGCTCGACCGCTTCGAGTCGCTGCTCGTCGAGAACGACCTCCTGCACCTGGACTGACCCGCCGCGCCGCAACACGCGCCGCCGGCGATCCGTATTCGAGACCCATCGCCCCACGCACGCCCCGAGCGCCCCGAGCGCGGGCGACCACGAAGGAGACGACCGAATGGCCAGCATGCACGAAGTGGACTACGAGATCCTCGGCGACGACATGCAGTTCGTGAAGATCGAGCTGGACCCCGGCGAGGCCGTGGTCGGCGAGGCCGGCGCGATGATGTACATCGAGGACGGCATCCAGATGCAGACGATCTTCGGCGACGGCTCGCAGCAGCAGGGCGGCGGCTTCATGGGCGCGCTGCTCGGCGCGGGCAAGCGCCTGCTGACCGGCGAGTCGCTGTTCATGACCGTGTTCCAGAACCAGGGCCAGCGGAAGTGCAAGGCCGCTTTCGCCGCGCCGTACCCCGGCAAGATCGTCGCCCTGCACCTCAAGGAGCTGGGCGGCGAGATCGTCGCGCAGAAGGACTCGTTCCTCGCCGCGGCCAAGGGCGTCTCGCTCGGCATCGCGTTCACGAAGCGCTTCGGCGCGGGCCTGTTCGGCGGCGAAGGCTTCATCCTGCAGCGCCTGCAGGGCGACGGCTGGTGCTTCGTCAACGCCGGCGGCACGCTCGAGGAGAAGACGCTGGCGCCCGGCGAGGTGCTGCGCGTGGACACGGGCTGCATCGTGGCGATGCAGCCGAGCGTGGACTACGACATCCAGATGGCGGGCGGCATCAAGACCGTGCTGTTCGGCGGCGAGGGCCTGTTCCTCGCGACGCTGCGCGGCCCGGGCAAGGTGTGGCTGCAGTCGCTGCCGTTCTCGCGCCTCGCGAGCCGCATCTACGCCGCGGCCCCGCAGACGGGCGGCGGCGGACGCGAGCAGGGCTCGATCCTCGGCGGCCTCGGCAACATCCTGGACGGCGACGGGCGGTAGGACTGCGGCGGAAAGGCGACCAACGAGCGGGGTCCGGCACGCGCCGGGCCCCGCTTCGCGTGGTGGCATGGGCCGGTCGGGAGCGAAGTCTCTCCTTGGTGCTCCCCCCAGGCGGAGATAACCTCGCCTGACCGGGATGCTGGGAGGGGGGCGTCCGAATGACGGTCCGATTCGTGGTCGGCGCATGCCGCACGATCCCGTGTGGAGCGAGAGGTAGCCGGCGACTCGTCCGCCTGATCGCCGCCGCGCTGCTGATGTCCGCGGTCGCCGGATGCGGGACTCGCGGGCTCATGGGCACGCTGAACCCCAACCAGCGGCCAAGCGTCAGCATCACGCAGTCGCCGCCCGTGCGGTCCGACCCTTCCTCGTACCACTGCGAGATCAGCTGGGCGGGACTGGACCCGGACGGGCGCGTGGTGGCGTTCCGCTACGCGATCGACCCGCCGGCCGCCGCCGGGGCCGAGACGGCGTGGGTCCAGACCACCGAGAACCGACGCGTCTTCACGTTCACCGCGGACAGCGTGGAGGGGGGACTCGTTCCGACCGGGCGTCGCATCCACACGTTCGTGGTCGTGTCCGTGGACGATCGCGGCACCCGCTCCGCGCCGGCGCACGTGTCGTTCGACGCGACGACCATCGCTCCCACCGTCCTGTTGCTGAGCCCGGCGCCGAGCGGCCTGCTGCGGAGGCGCATGGCGCCCGCGTTCCGGCTCACGTGGCAGGGTCGCGACGCGGACGGCAGCACATCGCGCCTGCCGGCGCAGTACCGCTGGCGGCTCTTCAACGCGAGCTCGACGCCCGCCATGGACGTGATTCGGGCGAATCCCGACACGCTGCGAGCGCTCTACGCGCCGCGGTTCGCGGACTGGGACTCGCTCGGCGGCGAGGCCACTTCGCTCGTGCTTCACGACCTCAATCCCGGGCAGGCCTATCTCTTTTCGATCATCGCCATTGACGAAGCCGGTGCCTGGTCGCCCGTGCTGTCGCTGTACGAGAACCTGTTGCAGTTCGATGTCGAGGCCGCGGCCACCTCGGGTCCGCGCGTGACGCTGATGACTGAGGTGCTGACGTACGAGTTCCCGAGCGGCGGCGTGTTCCTCGAACCGGAGAGCTGGCCACGGGCGGACTTCGCCGCGGGCTCGCCCGTCGTCGTGGACTGGACTGCGACGGTCGCGAGCGGCGCGGCCGTCCGCGTCGCGCGCTGGGCGGTGGACATCGCCTCGCTCCAGGACGAGACGCCCCGCCACGACGAAGCGACCGACATCACGCACTGGAGCCGGTGGTCCAACGGTCGCTCCATCGTGATCCCTGGTCTGGATCCACCACCCGGAGCGGCATCGGAATCACACCGGCTCTACCTCGAGGTCGAGGACGAGGCGGGCCAGCTCTCGATCGTCGGCATGCACTTCACCGTCGTCCGGGCGACGTTCGTCCGCGACCTGCTGTTCGTGGACGACACGTTCTTCCGGCCCGACGTGTTCGCCGCGGGAGGCTGCGTGCAGCCACCCGCGCAGACATGGCCGACCGCGGCGGAACTGGACACGTTCCTCTACGCCGTGGGCGAGGTGCCATGGAAGTGCTACCCGGCAGGCGCGCGATCGAGCCCAGGGCTCTTCGCGGGCTACGACTTCGACACGCTCGGCGCGCACTTCCTCAGGACGGCGGACTTCACGCTCTCGCAGCTGGGCCGCTACCGGAACATCGTCTGGATGGTGGATGGCGAGAGCGCGATCAGCTTCGACCAGTACTTCAACACCACGGTCCAGCCGATGCCGTTCCTGCGCTACCTCACCTCGCCGGGGGTCGCGAACCCGCTGGTGCTCTGGATGCGGCAGGGCGGCAGGCTCTGGCTCATGGGCGGTGGCGCCGCCTATGCGTCGCTCCGCGAGTACAGCGTTCTCGGCCACCCGCAGAACGTGTTCTCCAGCGACAATGGTGAACTCGTGGCCGGCCGATTCATGCACCGTTATGCCCACTGGCGCAGCGAGCTCACGACCTATCGCTCGAGGGAGGCCCGGCGCTCGGCCCGCGCGGTTGGCGGCTGGCCCGGGGCCCCGGATTACTCACAGCTCCCGGCGACCCTCCTGGCGAAGACGGCGACGACCGACCCGCTGCCCCCGCTGCGCACCGCGGGGCAGTTCTACTCCACGCTCTTCTACTCGGAGTACCTGACCCGGCCGAACGCGATCCTCGAATCCATCCCGGGCGTTGCGGGGGACTCCTCCGTGGCGGTCCTCGACACGTTGTACGAGACGGTCGGCGGCCAGTCCGGGACCGGCTACCCGATGATGACCGTCTACCACGGCGCCGAGAACACACAGGTGATCTTCTCGGGCTTCCCGCTCTGGTACTTCCGCCGCTCGCAGGCGATCGACCTGACGGACTTCGTGTTCCAGAGGATGTGGGGGCTCACGCGAAAGCCGGTGCCGCGATGAGGATCCGGTGGCGTACGGCGGTCCTCGCGGCGGTGCTCGCCGCCCTGTGCCTGTTCGCGCCTGCCGCGCGCGCGGTGCTCGACATCGAGAACCGGGGACCGGTGCTGCGTGCCGGGCGCTTCGCCATGCGGGTGAGCAACGTCGGCGTGCTCGGCAATCCCTGGTTCGATGTCGGGCGGTCGTTCGATCCCTCGTTCGAGTTTCCGCGAGGCAGCGGGCAGGAGCTCCTCGGGCGCGCCGAGTTGTGGGTGTCGGCGCGCAAGACGGACGGCACGCGGCGCGTCTCGGGCGGGCCGATGATGGAGTGGCGGCCGACGCTCGATCCCGACGACCGGGTGCGCGAGTCGTGGGCCGGGGCCCCCGGCACGCGCTGGAACTACGACAACGACGGAGACGGGCTGGTCAACGAAGACCGGTTGAACGGGCGGGACGACGACGGTGACGGGCGGGTGGACGAGGACTTCGACCTGCCGTCCCAGCAACTGGTCGTGGCCGAGTACACCGACGACCAGCCCGAGGCCGTCGCCTACAACTACGCAAACGGCGAGCCCCACGTACCGATCGGTCTTGCGGTGCGGCAGGACCTGCTGGCGTGGGCCCGGACCGGATCGGACCACATCGCGGCGCTTCGATTCGTGGTCACGAACACCGGCGGGCGACTACTGACCGACGTGCGGCTCGGCCTGTATGTGGATCTCGACTCGCGGCTCGCGGCGACGCGTGGCGGCCACATGGACGACCGCGTGGTCCGTACGCCCTACGACTATTCGATACCGCTGGGGGATGTCCGGGTGATCGGGTCGTATTGGGGCGACGTGAGCTACTACCGAAAGCCGTGCTTCCTCCGGCTTCAGGGCGAGGCGGTGACCGTCACCGACGGGCGCGCGGGCTCGGGGCTGCCCTGCGGCGCCGTTGTGCCGCTGTCCCACACGACCGATCCGCTCGCGCTGCTCAACAACGACATGTGGGCGGGGGTGCCGGAGGCGCGGGCCATGGCCGCGGCGCCCGGCAAGGACACGACCTTTCGCTGCTACGTCTTCGCACAGGATCTTCCGCCCGGGCAGGGCGGGCCTCCCGTCTTCGACGAGCAGCGCCTCGCCGCACTGGAGGGGGAGTGGCCCACGGCGCGCGAGAGCGAGACGCACGACTACGCCGTGCTCGTCTCCTGCG
This sequence comes from uncultured bacterium, assembly GCA_964619155.1. Lineage (GTDB taxonomy): Bacteria > Eisenbacteria > RBG-16-71-46 > RBG-16-71-46 > RBG-16-71-46 > CAIXRL01. The sequence goes on along the minus strand of CAZUEM010000061.1, from coordinate 4,545 downwards.
GCCCCTTTCCCCGGCTCGCCGCAGGCGCGAGCGTCGAGTTCAGCGTGGCGCTGGTCGCGGCAAGCGCCCCGGACAGCATCCCCGGCGCCGCGTTGAACGCGCGGCTGCTCAGCCGCGGTTCCCGCTACAACTTCCAGCCGGACTTCGCGTCGGAGTCCTGGGCCGCGGGAGAAACGGGCATCAACGGACACGAGGTCTGCTACGAGCCGCCCACAGGTGTCGTGTTTCAATACGATCCGCACTGTCCCGAGAAGTTCCTGCTCGATTCGCTGTTGATCCGAAACAAGGACCCGTACGCCTCCCCCCCCGGGCAGGCCAGGGAGACCCCCTACCGGACGGGCCGCTGCGTGTGGACCGACTTCGACTGCGACCTCTGCACCGGATTCGACGGCACGGACGCCGCCCGGCGGTGGTCCGTCGCGAGCCTGCTTCCATCGCCCCCGAACATCCGGGTCACGGCAGGTGACGGAGTCGCCACGATCGAATGGGACGACTCGCCGGAGGTCGCTTTGAAGGCCGGGCTCGTGCTCGATCCCTCACATTCGTTCTCCGGGTACAAGCTCTATCGCCTCGACGACTGGCGACGCAGGAGCCAGTTTCCCCCGCCCGAGCAATGGCAGCGCATCGCTGTCTATCGTGCGGACACCAGCGCGTATGGGGGCGTGCCACTCGCGACGATCACCGACGCCTCGCTGCCGCCGGTCGGGGAGGTCAGCGGTGTCCCCAGGCACCCGGTCGGCCGCTACCGGGTCGTGGATACGGGCCTGCACGTTGGCGCCGACTACCACTACGTCGTGACCTCGTTCGTGCGCGCGCACGCCCCGGCGGACACCTTGCCCTCGTCCGTCGCCGAACTCGAGAGCCCTTTCGTGCCCGACTACTCGCAACGCATCGTGCCCCGGACCGACGCCCGTCCGGGCCCGCCGCGGGCGTGGGTCGCCCCGAATCCCTACCGCGGCCGCGCCGAATGGGAGCGAGCCCCGGTACCGGGCGACCCGTTCACGCGCCACCTCGACTTCATGGGCCTGCCGCGCGAGCGCTGCACGATCCGGATCTACACGGTGGCGGGCGATCTCGTTCAGAGCCTCGACCACGACGGCTCGAACGGCAACGGTCAGGCAGCCTGGAACCTCATCACGCGCAACGGCCAGGACGTCGCCTCGGGCATCTACCTCTTCACCGTCGAAGGGCCTTCGGGTCGCCAGGTCGGGCGGTTCGTGATCATGCGGTGAACGCGAAGGGCCCGCGCCGTTCCCCGGCGCGGGCCCTCGTCGTTGCGTGCGGCTGCTTCGTTACGGCAGCACGGTGATGCGCGTCACCGTCGTGCGGCCGAGCGCGTTCAGCTTCGCGAAGTACATGCCCGGGCTCACCCGCCCGCCGGTCTCGGCGTCCAGGTTCCACTCGAGGTTCGTCTCGCCCGCGAACGCCGCGCCGCGCAGCGGCGTGGCCACGCGACGGCCCGTCAGGTCGTAGATCGCCAGCTCGACCGCGCCGGCCTCGGGCAGGCGCAGCGCGAAGCGGACCTTCGACGCGGCCGGGTTCGGCGACACGGCGAGCGCCAGCGTCATCGGCGTGCCGGCCGCGGCGAGGCGCGTCACCTCGATGGGGCCGACCAGGCCTTCGGGACCGGCGCACGAGCGGGCGCCGAGCCAGTAGCGCGACGCGCCCTCGGGCGCCTCACGGTCGGTGTACGTGAACACGGCCTCGTCCGATGTGGTCGCCAGCAGCGCCTCGTGGCCGAGGAACACGCGCTCGCCGTCGGCGTTCTCGCGATAGACGTTGAAACCGTCCACGTGCTCCTTGATGTGCGTGCTCCACTCGAGCGTCGCGCCGTCCGCCGCGGCCACGGCCGACAGGCGCTGCACCATGGCCTGCGGCGCGGGGTTCTTGCGCGGCTCGTGGAGGTCGGCGGGCACGAGCGCCGCGTACTGCGCGGGCGACACCGTGATGCCGGTGCCCTGGTAGTACTGGTACCCGAACGCCATGTAGTCGGCGCGGCAGGTGAACGACTTGCTGCGGCCGTTCGAGAGCACGCGGCAGCGCACCACGCCGGCCGGCGAGACGTACGCGCCGGGCGTGGCGGTGTTCCAGGTGCGCGTGACGTCGGTCGTGCTCACCGTGGCCTGGTCCACCTGCACCCAGGCGCTCGTGCTCCAGTTCCACAGGTACAGCGTCTGCGTGCGCGAGACGCTGTAGTTGCCCTCGTACGTCACGGTCAGGTTGATGGGCGGGTGCGCGAGCACGGCCTCGCCGTACCAGTCGGTCCAGTAGTTGCTGCCCGTCTTGGCCGACGTCACCGTCATCCGCGTGTTGTCCGACACGGCGAGGTTCGCGGCCGAGCCCGAGGTGACGGAGCCCTGCAGCATCGTGGCGGACGTCGCCACCTTCAGGTCGTCGAGGACGATCGGCCCGCCGCCGCCGCCGCCGAGCGTGTACGTGTCGTTGATGCCGTTGCCGGTGATCGTGTAGTTCCCGGCCGCGAGGTCCACCTGCACGAGGACGGGCCCGTTCGCGACCTTGTCCCAGGTGGCGTTCGGGGTCGCGCCCGCGCCGGTCTCGGTCCAGTAGGTCTTGACGTTGTGGTTGTGCAGGCGGGTCAGCGCGTCCACGGTCGGGTGGCCGTAGGTGTTGCCGTCGCCGACCTGGATGATGCCGACCTCGGCGGTCACCGCCGCGAGCCAGTTGTCGTTGGTCGAGTAGCGCGAGCCGTGGTGGTGCACCTTGTAGATCTCGACGTCGCCCACCATCGGGCCGACCGTGGTCTCGACGTCGGTCGAGCCGTCGCCCGTCAGGTCGCCGCCGATGACCTGGTCGAAGGCGCCGTAGCTCACCTTGTACACGGCCGACTTGGCGTTCTCGTCGCTGCCCGAGACCGAGTACACGCCGGCGCCGTTCAGGTCCACGCACGTGATCGTGACCGGGTTCGCCGATCCCGCGTCGAGCGTGATGGTCTGGCCCTTGGCGATGGTCGTGCGCTTGGCGCCGAGCGCGTTCACGTAGTTCGTGTACGACGCGCTCGAGTACGAGTAGCCGCGGTCGTAGCCGGCGATGTTCACCGGGATGCCCGCGGCGACGGCGTCGTCGAGGCATCCGAGGTGGTCGGCGTGGTAGTGCGAAAGGAAGTGGTAGTCGAGCGACGTGATCCCGAGGCCCTGCAGGTAGGCCACGACGGGCGGGCAGTTGGTGTACACGCCGTCGTCGAACATCGCGGTCTGGCCGTTCGGGCTGATCAGGATCATCCCGTCGCCCTGGCCGACCTGGATGTGGTGGATCTGCAGCTTGCCGTTGCCCGTGACCGCCAGCGCCGCGAGCGGCGCGAGGGCGAGCGCGAGGACGGCCAGCATTCCGGTGAGCGCGAATCGTCTGCGTGGGGGCGTTCGCATCATGGGGGCACCTCGTCCTGCGAATCGGGGAAGGACGATGCGTGCCGGACGCGCTCCCGGTCGGACGCGCTTCCGTGCACGCCTGCCGCAACCGCGGCAGGTTCCTGTGTAGACCCGCCGGGCCCGGGATGCAATGAAATCTTCAAGCCCGGCCGCGATCGAGACGCGCGGCTCAACGGGGTGCGGGCGTCGTTCCGCCGTATCTCCGGCCCGGCATCTCGGCTACATTGCCGCCCATGCTGACCGCCTTCCGGGTGCGCGCATGAGCGGAGGAACCGGCCTCCCTTCCCGAATCGGCCCTTATCCCGTCGAGCGCGAACTCGGGCGCGGCGGCATGGGCGTCGTGTTCCTGGGGCGGGACTCCCGCCTGGGCCGCCCGGTCGCCATCAAGCTCCTGCCCGAGGCGTTCGCCGAGGACCCCGAGCGGCTGGCGCGCTTCGAGCGCGAGGCGCGGCTGCTCGCGAGCCTCACGCACCCGAACATCGCCGGCATCTACGGCCTCGAGGAGCACGACCGGCACCGCTGCCTGGTGCTCGAGTTCGTCGAGGGCGAGACGCTCGCCGCGCGGCTCGCGCGCGGGCCGCTGGCCGTGGACGAGGCGGTGGAGGTGTGCCGGCAGGTCGCGGCGGCGGTCGAGGCGGCGCACGAGAGCGGGGTCATCCACCGCGACCTGAAGCCCGGCAACGTCATGCTCACGCCGGCGGGCGACGTGAAGGTGCTGGACTTCGGCCTCGCGCGCGGCGGCGCGGGCACGTCGGCGAGCAGCGGCGACCTGTCGGCCTCGCCCACCATGGCCCACGCCTCGACCGAGGCCGGCGTCATCTTGGGCACCGCGGCCTACATGAGCCCCGAGCAGGCGCGCGCCCGTCAGGTGGACCGCCGCACCGACATCTGGTCGTTCGGCTGCGTGCTCTACGAGTGCCTCACCGGGCGGCAGGCGTTCGCCGGCGAGACCGTGTCGGACATGATCGCCCTCATCCTGCAGGGCGAGCCGGACTGGAAGGCGCTGCCGGCCGGGCTGCCGCCGCCGTTGCGCGGCCTGCTCGAGCGCTGCCTGACCAAGGACCCGAAGAAGCGGCTGCGCGACATCGGCGAAGCGCGACTGCTGCTCGAGGGCGGCCTCGCGACGGCGGCCGCCGCGCCGCAGGCGGCCGCGCCGGCC
>CAZUEM010000060.1:8377-18489 GCA_964619155.1 uncultured bacterium | reverse complement strand
CGCGCACGCGAGCGCGCGCGCCACGGCGCCCCGCGCCGCGCGGGCGGCGGGAACGGCGCGCGGGCGGCCGCGACCGCGGGCCTTCATTCCGGGGGCGGGCGCGCTCACATCTGGAACTTGCCGAAGTCTTCGGGATTGAGCTTCTCGAGGTAGCGGCGCAACTGTTCGGCCTTGTCCTCGGCCGAAGGCTCGGACGGCGGCTCGCCGGGCGGGCGCGTCTCGGCGCCCTCTTCCTGCTGCTCGGGCGGGGCCTGCAGCAGTTCCTCGTTGACGAGGATCGGCGCCTGCGTCCGCAGCGCCACCGCGATCGAGTCGCTCGGGCGCGCGTCGATCGAGAGCAGGCCGTTCTCGCGCTCGATGAGGATGGTCGCGTAGAACGTGCCCTCGCGCAGGTCCGAGATCACCACGCGCGCGACGCGGGCCTTGAGCCCCTCGACGACCAGCGCGATCAGGTCGTGCGTCAGCGGGCGCGGGAACGGCTCCTCGGTGACGAGCCGCTGGATCGCCATGGCCTCGCCGGGCCCGATCCAGATCGGCAGGACGCGCAGCCCGTCCAGCTCGCGCAGCACGACGACGTGCTGCTGCGTCTTGGGGTCGTAGACGAGTCCGTGGACCCGCGCCTCGACGATCTTCACGCTTCTACTGCGAACCCTTCCCGGCCGCGGCGGCCGTCGAGTCCGCCCCCGTGGGTTGGAAGTTGGGCGCTTCCTCGGTCCGCATGTGCTCGACCATCCACTGCGCCGAGGCCGCCAGCTCGGACTTCGGGTACCGGGCGAGCAGCTCGCGGAAGGCCGCTTCGGCCTTCTCGTAGTCCTTCAGCTCCTCGCTGTAGATGAAGCCGACCATGAACGCCGCCTGCGGCGCAAGGTCGGCCTCCGGCCAGGTCTCGAAGACCCTGCGATAGGCGGCGATCCGCTGCTCGGGGCCGCCCGCGCCCTGCGCCTCGGTGAAGAGCTCGCGCGCGGTCTTCTTCGTGTGCAGGAACGACTGCACGGCGGCCGAGTCGGTCTTGACGCCGATGCGCTCGCGCACGCGCGAGAGCTCCGACTGGTAGAAGCCCTGCTGCCGCTGCTGCGTGAGCTGGCGGAGGATGAACGTCCGCACCTGGTCGAACGGCCGCGTGCCGTCGGGCCGGTACGTGTCCACCTTGACGACGTGCCAGCCGCGGTCGGTCCGCCACGGGCCGCCGATCGCGCCCTCGCCGGCCGCCATGGCCGACTCGGCGAGCGCCGGCTGCGCGCCGATCGAGGTGAAGCCGCCCTCGCGGGTGACCGTGCCGAGGTTGCCGCCGTTGCCGCGCGTCAGCGTGTCCTGCGTCCAGGTCGTGACGAGCTTGTTCCAGTCGGCGCCCTTCGCCTTCGCGAGGCCCAGCACTTTCTTCGCGTCCGTCTCGGTCTTGAGCTGGATGTGCCGCATGCCCACCGAGGCCGGGGTGCGGAACTCGGCCGGGTTGGCGTCGTAGTAGACGCGAGCGTCCGAGTCCGAGGGCGCCGGGTTCGTCGCCATCAGCTCGTTGATGCGCGTGCGGATCAGCAGGTCGCGCCGCTGCTGGGCGAGCTGCCGCACGATGTCGTCGCGCCTGCCGATGCCGTTCGACTCGGCGTCCTGCAGCCAGAGCCGCTCCTCGATCATGCGGTCGAGCAGCTGCTGGCGGCCCTCCGGCGTCGAGTACGTGGCGCGGTACTGATCCGGGATCTCCGCCAGCCGGTCCGCGAGGCTGCGCTTCGTGATGACGCTCGAACCGACGCGCGCGAGCACGGCGTCCGAGTCGTTCGCGGAGGCGGCCGCCTTCGCCGCCGGCTTCGGGGCGGACTTCCTCGCGGGCGCCGCGGACAGCGAGGCGGCGCCGACGAGCAGCAGCACCAGCGTCGAGCCGATCACCCGCGCCCGCGTCATGCCCGCACCACCCACACCTTGATGGTGGCCGTCACGCCGCCGTAGTAGCGCACGGTGACGTCGTAGTTGCCGAGCTGCTTGATGTGCTCCTCGAGCTCGATGCGGCGCTTCTCGACGTCGTGGCCGGCGGCCTTGAGGGCGTCGGCGACGTCGGCGTTCGTGATCGAGCCGAAGAGGGTGTCCTCCTCGTTCGCCTGCGCCGGGATGTTGACCTGGAAGCCGTCGAGCTTCGCGGCCTCGATCTTCGCGGCGGCGATCAGCTTGTCGGCCTGCGTCGCCTTCTGGCGCTCGAGCTCCTGGTAGAGGTTCGCGGCGCGCGTGCCCGTGGGAATCGCGAGCCGGCGCGGCAGCAGGTAGTTGCGCGCGAAGCCCGGCTTCACGTTCACGGTGGCGCCCTTGGCGCCGATGCCCTTCATGTCTTCGAGCAGGATGACTTCCATCGGTCCTCTCCTACGCCTCCCGGTCCCGGGAGGGCTCCAGTCTGCGGTAGTCGAGCCACACGTCGCTCAAACCCACCACCGCGAGCGCCGGCAGGGCCCACATCAGGCTGACGGCGATCACGAACACCAGGATCAACGTGACGATGGCGGGAGGCATGCCGCGCGAGCGCAGCACCGACTCCACGACCGCAAAACCCTGAACACTATAGCCGAGCCCCGAGTGCACCAGCAGCACCGCGGCCACGGGCTGCCATGCCCGGTCGGCGAACACCAGCAACGCCAGTCCCGCGAGCAGCGGCGCGAGCGCGGCGTCGGGCAGACGCCAGGTGCGCACCGCGGAGCGGGACAGTTCCGGCCAGCCCAGCACCGTCGCCAGCCGCGCGGCGAGCGACCGGCCCGCCGCCACGAGCACCACCGCCCACAGGAACAACGCGTTCGGAACCAGGAACATCAACTCCCGCCGCCGCGCCTCCGGCGGGCTCTGCACCTTCCGCTGCAGTTCGTCGCGCAACTCGACCGGCCACTTCGCGGTCTCCGACGCCTTCAGCAGGGTCTCCTGCTGGACGCGCAGCAGACGGTCGAACCGCCCCATCGAGGCGTCGAAACCCGGCGTCACCGGCAGCAGCGCCGCCAGCGCCAGGAGCGGCACGTGCATCCACGCGCGCTCCCCGATCCCGGGCCCGCCCCCCTCCTCCCGCAGCCCCATCCAGACTCCGGTCGCGGCGCCCAGGGGCGCCCACGCCGTCGCCCAGACCGGCGGTCCTCCCGCTCCCGCGACCGCCAGCGCGATCGAGGTGGCGGCCAGTCCCGCCGGCAGGACCACCGCGACGCGGCCGAAGCGCCACGCGAGCAGCAGTCCCGTCGCCACCGCCCCCGGCACGAGGAGCCACATCGCCCCCCAGGTCCCGGCCGAGCCGAGACCGCCGAGCAGCAGCAGCAACACCAGCGACGCGATCCGCACCCACGCGAGCGGGCGCGTGCCGCGCGCGGTGTCAGCGATAGAAGTCACTGGTGAACGGCAGCAGCGCCAGAACGCGCGCCCGCTTGATCGCGGTCGTCAGCTGCTTCTGGTGCATCGAGCACGTTCCCGAGACGCGGCGCGGCACGATCTTGCCGCGGTCGGTCACGAAACGGCCGAGCCGCTTCTCGTCCTTGTAGTCCACGAAGACGACCTTCTCGAGGCAGAGCTTGCAGTACTTCTTCTTCAGGCCCTTGCCGCCCTTGCCACCCTTGCCGCCCTTGCCGCCTTTTCCGCCCTTGCCCTTGCTCTCACGTTCCTTCGCCATGTCGCTCTCTCTTTATGAGGTTGGATCCCCGGTGGGGCCCTCGCCGGGCGACGACGCCGCGTCGGCGCTGGCCTTCTCGAGGAAGTGGACCGACTCGGCGCGGACCTCGAGGCTGGTGCGCTTCTCGCCCCGCGCGGTCTTCCACTCCCGCATCTGCAATCGTCCTTCCACCAGCACCGGGCTGCCCGTGCGCAGGTACAGCGCGCAGACCTCCGCGAGCCGCTGGTAACTCGACACCGTCACGTACCCCGTGTGCTCCTCCCACGACCCCTCGCGCGACCGGAACCGGCGGTGGAACGCCAGCGTGAACTGGCAGACCGCCGTGCCGTCCTGCACGTAACGCTTCTCGGGGTCGCGGGTGAGCCGTCCGCTCAGCGTCACCCGGTTGATCTCCGGGAGCTTCAGCTCGGACATGACTCCTCCGCGGGGGCGGGAACGGGTGCTACTCGTTGTCGTCCGCGTCCGCCGCGACCGCCTCGCCCTCCGGCACGCCCTGCGTCAGCTCGGGCGCGACGTACAGCGTGGTGAGCACGCGCATGACGCTCTCGTTCAGGCGCAGGCGGCGTTCGACTTCCTTCACCATCGCGCCGGCGCCGTTCCACACGATCATCGTGTAGACGCCGTCGCGCTTGCGCTCGATCTCGTAGGCGAGCCGGCGCTTGCCCCACTTCTGGACCTCGACCACCTCGCCGCCCAGGTCGGTGATCCAGCCGGACACCCTGGTGGCTTCCTCGGCCGTGCGGTTCTCGTCGAACCCCGGCTCGAGGATGTAGACGGTTTCGTACTTGGTCACGTCTCGGACTCCTCTTTGCGGACCCTGCGGTTGAATCGGTTCATCGCCGCCGGCAGCCCTTCCGCCAGCCAGCACTCCACGGCGTCCGCCGCGCGGCGGACCGCCTCCTCGAGCACCGGCTGCTCCTCCGGCGCGAACTCCTCCAGCACGTGCTCCCGGAGCGCCTCGCTGCTCTCCGCGGCCCCGACGCCCACGCGCAGGCGCGCGTAGTCGCGGTGCCCCACCACCGCCTCGATGCTCTCGAGGCCGCGGTGCCCGCCGCTCGAACCGCCCGCCCGGAGGCGCAGCGTGCCCAGCGGCAGCCAGACGTCGTCGGTGACGACGAGCAGCCCTCCGGCGTCCAGCCCGTGCCGGTCCTGCCATTCCCGGATTGCTTCCCCGCTCAGGTTCATGAACGTGAGCGGCTGCATCAGCACCACTTCCTCCCCGCCGGAGCGGAGCCGCCGTTCGCGCCAGGTCCCGCCGTCCTCGCCGGGGCGCGCGTTCCCGCGCGCCGCCAGTTCGTCGAGCACCCGCCACGCCACGTTGTGCCGCGTGCGCGCGTAGCGCTCCCCCGGATTGCCCAGGCCGACGACGAGCCGCACGGGCGGTTACTTCTTCTCGGCCTCGCCCTCTTCCTTCTTGCCCTTGGCGCCCACGACCTCGGGCTCCGCCGGCGCCGCCGCGGCCACTTCGCCCTCGGCCGCCGCCGGGGCCTCCTCGACCGTCGGGGCGACGACCGTGAGGACCGTCGTCTCCGGATCGGTGAGGATCGTGAAGCCCTCGGCCCGGATGTCGCTCACGTGGATCGAGGCGCCGATCGCCAGCGCCGTGACGTCCACGTCGATCGCCGCCGGGATGGCCGTCGGCAGGCAGCGCACCTCGAGCTGGCGCGTGATCAGCTCCAGGATGCCGCCGCCGTCCTTGACGCCGACGGCGATGCCGACCGGGTGCACCGGGACCTCGACCTCGATCGTCTCGGTGAGCGAGATGTGCTGGAAGTCGAGGTGGACGATCGCGCGCGAGAGCGGATCCACCTGCGCGTCGCGGACGAGCGCGGTGAACTCCCCGCCGTCCACCTTGAGGTTCACGATCGCGTTGCCGCCCTTGTGGCTGCGCATCGCCGTCGAGAACTCGCGGCCGTCCACCATGACCGCCATCGGCGTCTCGCCGTGCCCGTAGATGACGCCCGGGATCTGCCCGGCCGCGCGCGCCTTGCGGGCGCCGCCCTTGCCGAGCACCTCCCGGCGCTTGCCGTTCAACTGGATGACCGCCATGCACTCCTCCTCGTGATGCAGGTCCGGGCCTGCGCCCGGGCTCCTCGAAATCCTCGTCGCCGCCGCGCGCCCGGGGGCGCCGCGCCGGCCGCCCGCCGTCAGACGAACAGCGAGCTGAGCGAACGTTCCTCGTGAATGCGCTGGACCGCCTCGCCCAGCAGCCCCGCGACCGACAGCTCGCGGACCTGGGGCGGCAGCGAGCCGGGTTCGTGGTTCAGCGTGTCGCTGACCACGACTTCCGTGATGGGCGATTCGGCGATGCGCTCGAACGCGCCCGGGCAGAACACGCCGTGCGTCACGCCGGCGTAGATGTCGAGCGCGCCGTGCTTGCGCATGGCGTGGGCCGCCTGGCAGAGCGTGCGCGCGGTCGTGACGACGTCGTCGAACATGACCACGTTCTTGCCCTCGACGTCGCCGATGACGTTCATGACCTCGACCGAGTCGGCCTTCGGGCGGCGCTTGTCCACGAGCGCCAGCTCGGCGCCGAGGCGCTTCGCGTAGGCGCGCGCCATCTTCACGCTGCCGATGTCGGGCGCGACGATCACCAGGTTCGGGATCTTCAGGCGCTCGAAGTGGTCGATGAGCACCGGCGCCGCGTACAGGTGGTCGAGCGGGATGTCGAAGAAGCCCTGGATCTGCGCGCTGTGCAGGTCCATGGTCAGCGCGCGGTCCGCGCCGGCCACGGTGATGAGGTTCGCGACCAGCTTGGCCGTGATGGGTGCGCGCGGCTGGTCCTTGCGGTCCTGGCGCGCGTAGCCGAAGTACGGCAGCACGGCGGTGACGCGGCGGGCCGACGCGCGCTTGGCCGCGTCGAGCATCACCAGCAGCTCCATGAGGTGGTCCGCCGGCGCGTTCGTGGACTGCACCACGAACACGTCCGCTCCGCGGATGTTCTCGTTGAAGCGCACCGAGACCTCGCCGTCCTCGAAGCGCCCCAGTTCGACGTCACCCAGCGGAACCTTCAGCTTTTCGCAGATGGCCTTCGCCAGCCTGCGGCTGGCGCTTCCCGCGAAAACGCGGCAGGGATCCACGCGTGAACCTCCCGGGCTCGACTACCGGTGTCCGAAGCTCGACGCGGAGGTCCCGCCCCCGCGCAGGAATGCAGCACGACTCGCGCGCGCACGCCGCGATGCGGCCGTGCCCGCGCATTCATCCGACGCAAACGAGAGGTCTCGAGCCCGCCGCCCCTCAGGAGTTGGCTGGGGCGGGAGGATTCGAACCTCCGAATGCGAGAGCCAAAGTCTCGTGCCTTACCACTTGGCCACGCCCCACCAACAGAACGGGGTTTCCGTCACGGTCCGTTCGGCCGAAGGCCTCCCGGGGTGCTGGCTATTGGCCCAGAGAAAACTGCCGGATGGGAAAAAGCGGGCGGGAGCATACAGGCCGCTCCGGACCGGCGTCAACGCGGGAACGCGGTCCGGGGCCGATGCTTCGGGGAGGGCGCCGGGGGATACGTCCGGGTGGGAGTGCTAGTCCTGCGAGACGTGCGTCGAGGGATTCGCGAGCTCTCGCTGGTACTCGGCCATGACCTTCTCGGTCAGGTACTTGCGCGTGGCGTCGTTGATCGGGTGCGCCAGGTCCTGGTGCTGGCCGTCCGGCCGCTTGCGGCTCGGCATGGCGACGAACAGTTCCTTGTTACCCCGGATGATCTTGAGCCCGCGGACGACGAAGGAGTCGTTCAAGGTGATGCTGACGAATGCCTTGAGTTTGTCGTCGTTCCGAAGCGAAACCCTGACCTCGGTGATCTCGACCATTCGGATCTACCTCGGAGCCATCCATGACGGTAGCTGGCTCGGTATTGCGCCCATCCTGAGCGCGGGGGGACTCGCATGGCTGCGGGACCGCTGTTGCCCTTCCCTCCTGTCCGAATCACGAGCGCCCGGCGATACGCAGGCCCCTGCCGACGGAGCGCACCGCGTAGAGCGGCTCGCTGCCGGCGAAGGCCCCGGCGATGCGCCGGACCGAAGCGCCTTTCGGGACCACTCCGAAAACCCCCGAACCGCTCCCGGTCAGGTGCGGATCGAGCAGGCCCGCGCGTCGAAGGCCCGCGCGGAGTGCTTCGAAGTCCTGTCGGTTCTCGCCCAGGACATCCTCGAAATCATTCCCGAGGCGCACGGTGGAAAACGCCGTAACTCGCTTGCGCCCAAGGGTTGCGGCCAATCTTAGGGTGCGTTTCCAACGTGTCAAGCCATATTTGGCCCGGTCGAGGCGCGCGAAAGCGGCCGCGGTCGGGACCCGCCACGCGGGCATCGCGACCACCGCGCGAAGCGGCGCGGCGAGCCGCAACGGGCGCAGGACCTCGCCCCGGCCGAGGCCGAGCGCGGTTCCGCCCGTGACGGCGAAGGGCACGTCGGAGCCCAGCTCGGCGGCGAGCGCCACCAGTTCCGGGAGCGGCAGGCGCCGCCCGTGCAGCGCGAGCATCGCGGCGAGCGCGGCCGCCGCGTCGGCGCTGCCCCCGCCCATGCCGGCCTGCGCCGGGATGCGCTTGACCAGCGTGAAGCGCGCCCCGCCCGGCAGGCCGAGCCGTTCGGCGGCGAGCCGGGCGGCCCGCAGGACGAGGTTCTCCGCGCCCGAAGGCACGGCCGCCCGGGCCGAGGCGGGCTGCCGGCCGCGGACCGCGGCCTCCTCGTGCCGCACCCGCAGCGAGAAGCCCGAACGGGCGCGCTCGGCGAACAGCGTGTCGGCGAGCGAGACCGACTGGAAGACGGTGACCAGGTCGTGGAAGCCGTCGGGGCGCTTCGGGCCCACGCGCAGTCCGAGGTTCAGCTTGGCGTGCGCGGTCACCTCGACCCGGCGCGGCGGGGCGCCGGCCGCGCGGCGGCGCGCGCCGCTCACGGGCGGCCGTAGAGGATCCAGACCGCGGCGGCGAGGAACAGCGCCACCGTGACCTGGATCGGGCGGTCGCCGAGCAGCACCGCCGAGGGATCCTCGCTCGACTCGGAGACGCGCACGAGGAACAGGTAGCGGAACACGCCGAAGGCGACGAACGGGACGGTGAAGAGCAGGTTCTCGGTGTGGAACTTGGCCACCGTCGCCGGCCAGATGGTGTAGAGCGCGTACGCGACCAGCGTGGTCGAAGCCGACACGGTGAGCATCACGTCGAGCAACTCGGGCGTGTAGCGGCGCAGCACCGCGCGCTGCTCGACCGCGTTGGAGCCCGCGTTCACGAGCTCGCGCCGGCGCTTGCTGGTGCCGAGGAAGAGCGCGCCGAAGAACGTGCACACCATGAGCCACGGCGAGAGCACCGTGTCGGGCGCGACCGGGCGCAGCAGTTCGACGCCGGCGATCGCGCGCAGCACGAAGCCCAGCGCGATCAGGAACACGTCGAGGATGACGTGGTGCTTGAGCCAGAAGCTGTACGCGAGGTTGCTCGCGAGGTAGATCGCCGCGACCCACGTGAACGAAGGCCCCAGCCACCACGCGAGCGCGGCGACCGCGGCCCACAGCACCGGCAGCGCGCCCCGCGCGACCGCGGCGGGCAGGCGGCCCGAGGCGATCGGCCGGCGCGACTTCTTCGGGTGCTGGCGGTCGGACTCGACGTCCTGCAGGTCGTTGAGCACGTAGACCGAGCCCGCCAGCAGCGAGAACGCGAGGAACCCGGCGGCGGCCCGCAGCACGAGGTCGCCGTCCCCGAGGTGCATCGAGAAGACGACGCCGACGAAGAGCAGCAGGTTCTTGGTCCACTGCTTCGGGCGCAGGGCCTCGATCAGCGCGAGGATCACCGGCGGGCCTTCGCGGTCTTCGCCGCGCCCCGGGGCGCGCCCTTCGGCGCGGCCGGGCGGCTCTCCGCGGCGCGCCGGCGCGGCGCGCCCTTCGCGGCGCCGTCGCCGAACATCGCGCGCTCGACCAGCAGGCAGAAGGCGTGGCCCATCGTGATGTGCCCCTCCTGCACGTGCGGCGTGGACACGTGCGGCGTGACGAGCGCGATGTCGCACATCGCCGCGAACTCGCCGCCCTTCGCGCCGGTCATGCCGATCGTGGTCATGCCGAGCGCCTGCGCGGCGCGCACCGCCTTGCGCACGCTCGCCGAGCCGCCGCTCGTCGTGATCGCGACCAGCACGTCGCCGGGCGCGCCGAGCCCCTCGAGCTGGCGCGCGAACACCTCGTCGTAGCCGTAGTCGTTGCCGATCGCGGTCACCGCCGAGCTGTTCGTGGTGAGCGCGATCGCGGGCAGTCCCGGCCGGTCCACGAGGTAGCGGCCCGAGAACTCGGCCGCCAGGTGCTGGGCGTCGGCGGCGCTGCCGCCGTTGCCGCAGAAGTACACGGTGCCGCCGCTCTCGAAGCAGGCGAGCAGCGCCTCGGCCGCCGCGGCGACCGCCGCGGCGTTTTCCTTCGCGAGCTTCGCCGAGGCGCGCGCGGCCTCGGCCAGCGCGGCCTTCGCCTGCCGCTCGAGCGGCCCGGCGGGGACTCCCTTCGCCTTCGCCATGCGACCTCCGCGGGG
>CAZUEM010000060.1:5781-8277 GCA_964619155.1 uncultured bacterium | reverse complement strand
GCCAGCTCCACGCGGCTCGAGTCGCCGAGCATCAGGCGGTGCGCGCTCGGGCGCACCTCGCTCGCGGTCACGACCACGTCGCGGCCGATGAGGCTCGACTCGATGCGGCCGGGGATGTCGCGGATTTCGCTGCGGTCGAGGACGATCGAGTGCTCGATCTCGCAGTGCTCGAGTTGCACGCCGTCCGAGAGGGCCGTGAACGGGCCCACGTAACTGTCGGCGATGCGCGCGTTCGCGCCGATCACGAGCGGCCCGCGCAGCCGCGAGCGCTCGACCACGGTTCCGGGGCCGAGCTTGACCGGGCCCTCGATCACCGAGGCCTCGTCCACCTCGCCGGCGATGCGCGTCTCGAGGTCGGCGAGCACGATGCGGTTCGCCTCGAGCAGGTCCTCGACCCGGCCGGTGTCCTTCCACCAGCCCTGGATGACGTGCGAGCGGACGTTCCGGCCCGTCGTGATGAGGTGCTGGATCGCGTCGGTGATCTCGAGCTCGCCGCGGGGCGAGGGCTTGATCGCGCGCACCGCGTCGAAGATGGACGCGGTGAAGAGGTAGACGCCGACCAGCGCGAGGTCGCTGCGCGGCTGCTTCGGCTTCTCCTCGAGCCGCACGACGCGCTCGCCCTGCAGTTCGGCGACGCCGAACTCCCAGGGCCGCGCGACCTTCGCGAGCAGGATCTGGGCGTCGGGCTTCCCGGCCTCGAACTCGCGGACGAACCGGGTGATGCCGTCCTTGATGAGGTTGTCGCCCAGGTACATGACGAACGAGTCGCCGGCCATGAAGTCCTCGGCGATCTTGACCGCGTGCGCGAGGCCGAGCGGCGCTTCCTGCTCGATGTACGTGACCTTCAGCCCGAACTGCGAGCCGTCGCCCACGTCGGCGCGGATCTCGGCCTGCGAGTTGACGAGCACCGTGATCATCTCGCCCGTGCGGTGATCGGGCTGCAGCAGCTCGCGCGGGTCGCTGACGACGATCCCGACTTCCTTGATGCCCGCGGCGGCGATGGACTCGAGGCCGTAGTGCAGCACCGGCTTGTTCGCGACCGGCACCAGCTGCTTGGCGCGCGTGTGGGTGATGGGCCGCAGCCGCGTGCCGCGGCCGCCCGCCAGGACCAGTGCCTTCACTCGAGCCTCCGCAGGAAGAACAGGAAACCGAAGATCAACACCGCCGCGATGAGCAGCAGGAACACCACTTCGAGGATCGAGAGCCCGCCGATCACGAGCCCAGCGCCCCGGCCAGCCGGCGCCGCGCCTCGTCGAGCGCCGCCGCCAGCCTGCCCGCGTCCTTGCCGCCGGCGAGCGCCAGGTGCGGCTTGCCGCCGCCCGAGCCGCCCGTGACCTGCGCCACCGCCTTCACCAGCTCGGAGGCATTCAGCTTCTTCTCGGCCACGAGGTCGTCGGTGACCGCGGCGAGGAACGTCAGCTTGCCCTCGTTCTGGATCGCCAGCACCGCCGCGCCGCGCCGGAGCTGTCCGCGCAGCTTGTCGGCCGCCTCGCGCACCGCGTTCGTGTCCGCGCCCGCGGAGACCTCGGCCACGACCCAGCGCCCGCCGGGCGCGGCCGTCGCGTTCGCCGCCAGCTTCTCGAACTCGGCCTCGAGGCCCTGCTTGCTGCTCTCGGCCTGCGCCCTGCGCAGCGCCGCCAGCTCGGCCTTGAGCTTCTCGACCTGCGCCGGCACCGCCGCGGGCGGGGCCTGCAGCGCCTGCGCCGCCTGCTCGAGCAGCGCCTGCTGGCCGCGCAGGAACGCGAGCGCCTCGGCGCCGCATAGCGCCTCGACGCGCCGCACGCCGCTCGCGATGGCCGACTCGCCGGTCAGCACGAACGCGCCGATCTCGCCGGTGCGCGCGACGTGCGTGCCGCCGCACAGCTCGCGGCTCGGCTCGATGCCGGCCTCCTCGACGCCGTCCACGGTCACCATGCGCACCTCGGCGCCGTACTTCTCGCCGAACAGCGCCATCGCCCCCGCGGCCTTCGCCTCGTCGATCGGCATCACCTTCCAGCTCACCTCGCGGTTCGCGAGCACCCAGTCGTTGACGCGGGCCTCGATGCGCCCGAGCTGGTCCTCGTTCGGTGACTCGAAGTGCGAGTAGTCGAAGCGCAGCCGGTCCGGCGCGACCAGCGAGCCGGCCTGGTGGACGTGCGTGCCGAGCACGGTGCGCAGCGCCGCGTGCAGCAGGTGCGTCGCCGTGTGGTGGCGCAACACGGGACGGCGGTGCGCCGGGTCCACGATCGCCGACAGCGAGCCCGCGGCGCTCGCCGCGAGCAGCGCGTCGCGGTCGCCGCTCTCGAGCTTCAGCCGGTGGACGATCGCGTCGTCCTCCTTGTAGACGTGCGCGAGCGCGGCGCGCGCGCCGCCACCCGCCAGAACGCCGCGGTCGGCGACCTGGCCGCCCGACTCGGCGTAGCAGGGCGTGCGGTCGAGCACCACCTCGAGCCCGCCCTCGGCCTCGCGCCAGCGCACGATCGCGACCCCGTCCGCGGCCGTCGCCTCGTAGCCGAG
>CAZUEM010000060.1:2794-5681 GCA_964619155.1 uncultured bacterium | reverse complement strand
CCTCGCGCCAGCGCACGATCGCGACCCCGTCCGCGGCCGTCGCCTCGTAGCCGAGGAACTTCGAGTCGGGCCCGGGCTTCACCACGGTCCAAGGCGCGCGCCCGGCCTCGGCGCCCGAGGTGAACTTGCTCGCCGCGCGCGCCCGCTGGCGCTGCTCCTCCATCGCCGCCTCGAAGCCGTCGAGGTCCACGGCCACGCCGCGCGCCGCCGCGATCTCCTCGGTCAGCTCGATGGGAAAACCGTACGTGTCGTGGAGCTGGAACGCGTCGGCGCCGGCGATGCGCGTCGCGCCCTTCGCCAGCGTCTCCTCGAGCCGCGCCATGCCGGCCTCGTAGGTCTGGCCGAAACTCGCCTCCTCCTGGTCCAGCACGCGCAGGATGCGCTCCCGGTGCGCGACGAGGTCGGTGTAGTGGCCGCCGAACTGCTCGATCGCGCGCTCGGCCGCCGCGGCGAGGAAGTTCTCGTGCACCGCGAGTCCCGTGCGCGAGCGGCCGCGGGTCACCGCGCGCCGCAGCAGGCGGCGCAACACGTAGCCCGCGCCCTCGTTGCCCGGCAGCGCGCCCTCGGAGATCGCGAACGCCAGCGCGCGGACGTGGTCGGCGATGATGCGCGCGTCGCGCAGCGCGACCTTCCTGTCCGCGACCTTCTTCGCGTGCGAGAGCACCGAGTCCACGAGCGGCGAGAACAGGTCGGTCTCGAAGATGGTGTTCCGGCCCTGGAGGATGAGCGCGAGGCGCTCGATGCCCATGCCGGTGTCGATGCCGGGGTTCGCGAGCAGTTCCAGCTTGCCGTCCGGCTGCGCGTCGAACTGCGGGAACACGAGGTTCCAGAACTCCATGTAGCGATCGCCCGGGTCGCCCGGCGTCTCGCCCCAGAACGCGCCCTCGGGCAGGTAGTCGGGGCGCTTCTCGCCGAGGTCGAAGTAGATCTCGCTGCACGGCCCGCACGCGCCCGCGCCGCCCGCGGGGCCCCAGAAGTTGTCCTTCCGCCCGAGCGCCACGATGTGGTCGGGCTTCACCCCCAGCTTGACCCACAGCGCCGCCGCCTCGTCGTCGCGCGGGATACCGTCCTCGCCGCCGAAGATGGAGACGTGCAGCCGGTCCGCCGGCAGGCCGAGCACCTTCGTCACGAACTCCCACGCGAAGGCGGTCGCCTCTTCCTTGAAGTAGGCGCCCTTCGTCTTCGGCCCGAACGAGAAGTTGCCCAGCATCTCGAAGAACGTGTCGTGGCGCGGCGTCAGCCCCACGTTGTCCAGGTCCGTCAGGCGCAGGCACTTCTGGACCGAGGTCGCGCGCGTGTAGGGCACGTCCGAAGCCGAGTAGTACGGCTTGAACTGCACCATGCCCGCGGTCGTGAACATGAGCGTCGGGTCGCCGTGCGGCACGAGCCGGCTCGAGGGCACCTCGGTGTGCCCGCGCTGGACGAAGAAGTCGAGGAACGCCCGGCGCAGCTGGGCGCCGGTCTGGAGCGTGGGGTGCTGGGACATCCGGTCTCCCGGGACGTGGGCGCGGCAAGGCGCGGCCGCTCGCGGAAGCGGCCGGGCCGGTCAGGGTGCGGGTCGGAAACCGCGAGAAGATAGCGGAAGGGCCCCGGTCCGTGCACGGCCCGCACGGTGCGCCGCCCGGGCCCGGCCTCGGCGCCGCGGCGGGACGTCACCGCCGGGAGGCCGCGGCATCTCGGCGGCCCACCGCCCGGCGCGAGGCCGCGACGCGGCCGGGTTCCCAAACCGCCCCGCCGTCGCCTATGTTCCGGGATTCGTACCCCCCGCCACGACTCCCTTCTCCCCGAGGCCCTCCCCCCCGATGCTGCGCGCCGGAATCGTCGGGCTGCCCAACGTGGGCAAGTCCACCCTGTTCAACGCCGTCACCCGCACCCGCAAGGCCGAGGCGGCCAACTACCCGTTCTGCACCATCGACCCGAACGTCGGCATCGTCACCGTCCCCGACGACCGGCTGGCCGTGCTCCAGAAGATCGCGGGCACGGGCGTCGTGATCCCGGCCGCGGTCGAGTTCGTGGACATCGCCGGGCTGGTGAAGGGCGCGAGCCAGGGCGAGGGGCTCGGCAACAAGTTCCTCTCGCACATCCGCGAGGTGGACGCGATCGTGCAGGTGGTGCGCTGCTTCGAGCATCAGGACATCCACCACGTCGAGGGCGACGTCCACCCGGTGCGCGACATCGAGGTCGTCAACACCGAGTTGATGCTGGCCGACCTCGAGACCGTGCAGCGCCGCCGCGAGAAGATCGCCAAGGACGTCAAGCGCGGCGACAAGGAGGCCGCGGCCGACGAGGCGGTGCTGGCGAAGCTCGAGGCCGCGCTCGCCGCGGGCCGCCCGGCGCTGGTCGCCGAGCTCGACGACGCCGAGCGCGAGCGCGCGAGGGGATTCTTCCTGCTGAGCGACAAGCGCACCATCTTCGCCTGCAACGTGCTCGAGTCCGAGATGGCGGACGCCGAGTCGAACCCGTGGGTGCGCGAGGTGCGCGAGTACGTGAAGACCCACCTCGCCTGCGACGCCGTCGTGGTCAGCGCGCAGCTCGAGAGCGACCTCGTGGACCTCTCCCCCGAGGAGGCGAAGGAGTTCCTCGACCACATCGGCGTCGCCGAGAGCGGCATCGGCGCGCTCATCCGCGCCACGTACCGGCTGCTCGGGCTGCGCACGTACTTCACCGCCGGCGAGAAGGAAGTGCGCGCCTGGACGATCCACGCGGGCGACACCGCGCCGGTCGCGGCCGGCGTCATCCACTCCGACTTCGAGCGCGGCTTCATCAAGGCCGAGACGGTCGCCTACGACGACCTCGTCCGCTGCGGCTCGATCGCGGCCGCGCGCGCCGCCGGCCTCTACCGCCTCGAGGGCCGCGAGTACGTCGTCGAGGACGGCGACGTGCTGCT
>CAZUEM010000060.1:0-2694 GCA_964619155.1 uncultured bacterium | reverse complement strand
CTGCAGCTGGCCGACGTGGTGCTGCACGTGGCGCAGGTTGTAGACGTGCAGCTCGTACGCGGTGAACTCCTTGCGCGGGTAGCCGCAGGGCGCGGAGGCGCGCTCGGGCGTGAGGTCGGCGAGGACCGCGGCGAGATGCGCGCGCACGTGCGCGAGGTAGCCGAGCAGCTCGGGCTTGGTGTGGACGCGCGGCGGGAGCCTGCCCTCGGGGTCCTTCTCCTCCATGCCGAACGGCGCCGGCGGGCGGAAGCCGTCCGGGTCGCCCGCGAGGTAGTAGTCCGTCCACCACAGCGTGTGCGAGGCGAGGTACCAGAACGCGTGCCAGTCGCCCTCGCCGCCCCAGAGCGGCTCGGGGCACGCCTCGATCGAGCGCCCGAGCATCTCGAGCGCCGCGCCGAACTGTCCGGCGAGCGCCTCGCGCTCGCGCGCGATCACCGCGCGCCCCCGGCGTCCAGCTCGTCCATGCGGCGTGCGACTTCGCGCAGCGTCTCGGGCGAAAGCTCGGCGCGCGCGATCGGGAAGAGGATCTCCTCCTCCTTGCCGAAGTGCGCGTCGAGCATCGCCAGCAACTCGGCGCCCGTCTCGCGCAGCGTCTCGGCGGGGGCGCCGGACTCGACCTGGTCGTGCAGCTTCGCGATCCCGACCTTGATCGCCGGATGCTCGACCTCGTTCAGCTCGTGAAGCGTGTCGCGGAACAGGTTCACGTTGCCGTGGATGTCGCGGTGCTCCTGGCGCATCACGGCAGTCGGGCCCCAGCCCTTGCCGAAGACCTCCTCGACCGCCTCGAAGAGCACGTCATCCTCGCGGCGCGCGTGCGCGATCAGCTCGGAGTTCATGACGTCGCCGGCCTCACGCAGCAGCGGCAGCGCCTGCGGCAGCGCGGCCTCGCCGCGCTCGCCGAGCAGGTGCACGGCGAGCCGCAGCTTCTCGAACTTGGCCATCAGGTCGGCGTGCTCGTCGAGCAGGCGCTGGATGGGATCCGTGGTCACGACGCGCTCCCTTCGGCGGGCCACTTCGGCACGAACGGTTCGGGCAGGCCCTCGGCGAGCAGCATCACCGTCGTCGAGGCGGATTGGCGCAGCGCGAGCGCCGGAGCGTACTCGGGCGAGGCGTGCCACTGCTTCGCGAGCTCCATGCTCGGGAACTCGAGGATGACGAAGCGGCGCCGCGGCCACTCGCCCTCGAGCACCTCGACGGCGCCGCCGCGGGTCAGGTAGCGGCCGCCGTACCTGCCGATGGGCGGCGGGGCCAGCTGCTTGTAGCGCTCGTAGGCTTCCGGGTCGTGGATGTCGATGGTGACGACGACGTAGGCGGGCATGGCGGTCGTTCCCCGGGTCGTGCGGCGTGCGGTCGTTCGGCGAATGGACGGCCGGCCGCGTGCGTCGCGGCGCGGCCCGCTGGGCCAGACTACTCCTCGCCCGACTCGTCGTCGCGAATGGAAAGCGCGCGGCGGATGACGTCGCCCGCGAAGCCGCGCCGGGCGAGCAGCGCCCACAGGCGCTGGTTGCGCGTGCGCGGGTCGAGCTTCGCGTAGCGGTGCTCGACCTGCCCGAGCAGCTTCGCGGCGGCCGCGGCCTCGTCCACGCCGCCCTCGCGCTGCTCGAGCAGCGCGCGCGCCGTCTCGATGTCGGCGTCGCCGATGCCCTTCGCGCGCAGCTCCTGGCGCAGGCGCTGCCAGCCGGACGGCTTGCGGCCCCAGCGGCCGGCGAGGAACGCGCGGGCGAACTCGGCGTCGTCCACCAGTCCGACCGCGGCGAGCCGGTCGAGCACGCCGTCCACCGTCGCGGGCGCATAGCCGCGCTCGACGAGCCGCCGAGCGAGGTCGGCGCGCGGGCGCCGCACGCGCTCGAGGAGCTTGAGGGCCTCCTCGCGGCAGGCGTCCGGGTCGGTGATGGGCTCGGCGTCGGCGGGCCGGCGCGCGCGGGTGCGAAGGGCGCTCACGGGACTCCCGGGCTTCGAGGGCCGGTGGCGGGAAAACGATCGAGGGGCGGCCTCGCGGCCGCCCCTCGCGGGATCAGCGCTTGCGATCGGCGGCCGCCAGCGCGGGCGGCTGCGGCCGCGCGGCGGCCTGCGGAGCGGGCGGCGTGGCGCCGTTGGCCGGCGCGGCCGGCCCGGCCGGGGCGCCCGGCGCCTTGAGGCCGAGCATCGGGAAGAGCTTCGCCTCGATCTTCTGGCGCACGTCGGCGTGCTCCTTGAGGTAGAGCCGCGTGTTCTCGCGGCCCTGGCCGAGCCGCTCGTCGCCGAAGCTGAACCAGGTGCCGGCCTTGCTGACGACGCCCTTGTCCACGGCGAAGTCGATCAGTTCGCCTTCGCGCGAGATGCCGACGTTGTAGAGGATGTCGAACTCGGCCTCGCGGAACGGCGCGGCGACCTTGTTCTTGACCACCTTCACCTTGGTGCGGTTGCCGACCGCGGTCTCGCCTTCCTTGAGCGTGGCGATGCGGCGGATGTCGAGCCGGACCGAGGCGTAGAACTTGAGCGCGCGGCCGCCGGCGGTGGTCTCGGGGTTGCCGAACATGACGCCGATCTGCATGCGGATCTGGTTGATGAAGATCACGCACGTGTTGCTCTTGTTGATCGAGCCCGTGAGCTTACGCAGCGCCTGCGACATGAGGCGCGCCTGCAGGCCGACGTGCGAGTCGCCCATCTCGCCCTCGATCTCGGCGCGCGGCACGAGCGCGGCGACCGAGTCGA
>CAZUEM010000059.1:14064-18661 GCA_964619155.1 uncultured bacterium | reverse complement strand
CTACGCGTGCGCCCCCACCGTCTGCTCGTGCAGGCAGCCGTCCGCGCGGAAGGGCTGCGCGATCTTCGCGTAGTCCGTCCAGCGCAGGCGCACCAACTCGTGGTGGTTGCCCGCCTCGAAGTAGAGGTCGGGCTCCTTCGAGAGGCACTTGTCCACGAACATGGGCATGCCGTAGAGGTGCCCGAACGGCGGCATCGCGCCGAGTTCGCAGTCGGGGAACAGGTTCTGCAGCTCGATCTCGTTCTCGAGCCGCGTGCCCGAGCGGCCGGTCATCGCGCGCACGGCGTTGGCGTCGAACTGGCGCCACGCCGGCACCACGACCATGAAGTCGAAGCCGGTGTCGTCGCGCAGGACGAGCGTCTTGGCGAGGCGCCGCCCGGTGACGTGCGCGTTGTGCGCGACCTGTTGCGCGGTGAAGGCCTTCGGGAAGGTGATGACGTCGTGCGGCACGTCCTGGGTGTCCAGGAGCTGGCGGAGACGTTCGACGATGGCCATGGCGGATCTCCTCGTGCATCGGCGCCGGCCATGCGAATCGCGAACGCGACGCGTGCGGCGACGCCGTTCGGTGCCTGCGGCTTCGAGGTCGCCGGGCTCGGGGCGGGCCGCCCCGAGGCGGCCCCGGGACTTCTCCTGCGCACGTCCACTGTACGCCCGGCGCGGACCGCGGGCGACGCCGGATGCGCCGTCCGGACCCCCGTGCATGGGTCCGGGGGCCCACTGGCGACGCGGGAATCGGCCGGTCTAGACTGCCCGCTCGACTCGCCCGCACCTCCCGAAGGGACCGTAATGCACTACCGCTACGTCATCGTGGGCGGCGGCCTCGCGGCCGCCTCGGCCATCGAGGGCATCCGCTCGCGCGACCGCGAGGGGGGCATCCTGATGTTCTCCCGCGAGAACCACCTGCCCTACCGGCGGACCCCGCTCTCCAAGGAGGCGTGGGCCGATGGCTACGACCTCGGCCGGCTCGCCATCCACCCGGACGGCTACTACGACGAGATGGGCGTGGACGTGCGGCTGCGGCGCGAGATCGTCGAGATCGATCCCGACCACCGCGTGCTGTGGGACGAGCGCGGCGACAGCGTCGGCTTCGACGAGGTGCTGTTCGCGACCGGCTGCCGGCCGAAGCGCCTGCACGCCGAGGGCGCGGCCGAGTCGCCGAACGTCCGCTACTACCGCGACCTCGAGGACTTCCTCGACCTGCAGCGCCGGCTCGAGCAGGTGCAGCACGTGACGCTGGTGGGCGGCGGGTTCGCGGCCGTCGAGCTGGCCGGCACGCTGCGCGCCCGCGGCCTGCAGGTGACGCTGATCTTCCCCGAGGAGTGGCCTCTGCACCGCCAGCTGCCGCGTTCGCTCGGCACCGGGCTCGTGGACGTGCTGCGCGACATGGGCATCGAGACGGTCTCGGGCGAGACGCTCGTCGCCGTCCGCGACGTCGGCGCGTTCGTGCAGGCGCGCACGTACGGCGGCAACGACCTCACCACGCAGCTCGTGATCGTGGACCAGGGCAGCGAGGCGCAGGTGGACCTCGCCGAGGCGACCGGCCTCGACACCGACGACGGCATCGTGGTGGACGAGCACGCACGCGCCTCGAAGCCGCACACGTGGGCGGCGGGCGACGTCGCGGAGTTCCCGTACCTCGCGCTCGGCCAGCTCATGCGCGTCGAGGGCTCGGACCACGCCGAACGCCACGGGCGGCTCGCGGGCGAGAACATGGCCGGCGCGGACCACGTGTACGACCACCTGCCGCGCAAGTGGTTCCGGCTCGACGGTCTCCAGTTCGAGGGCGTCGGCGAGCTGAACTCGCGGCTCGACAGCGACGAGGTCTGGATCGAGCCCGGCCGCGAGGGCGTCATCTTCTACCTGCGCGAGGACGTCGTGCGCGGCGTGATGCTGTGCAACGTCCCCGACCGCCTCGACTGGGCGCGCGCGCTGATCCGCGAGGCGCGGCCCATGTCGGCGGCCGAGCGCGCGGCGCTGCTGCCGGTGAAGGCCTGACCCGCGTGCGCCACGGCCTGCCGGCGCGCATGCTGATCGGCCTTCTGGCCGGGCTCGTGCTCGGCGTCGGCGCGCACCTGCTGTGGGGCGGCCAGGCGGGGCTCGAGCAGTTCGTGAAGCTCGTCACCGAGCCGGGCGGGAAGATCTTCCTGCGCCTGCTGTTCGTGCTCGTCATCCCGCTCATCGTCTCGGCGCTCGCGCTCGGCGTGGCGGGCCTGGGCGACCTGCGGAGCCTCGGGCGCATCGGGCTCAAGACCTTCGCCTACACCGTCGTGGTCTCGCTCATCGCGGTGCTGATCGGCGTCGCGACCATCAACCTGATGCGGCCGGGAGAGGGGATGTCGCCCTCGCTGCGCGAGCGCGTCTCGGCGCAGGCGCAGGCCGCGCCGCCGCCCGCGCCCTCGGCGGGCACGACGGGCGTGGACTTCCTGGTCGGCCTGGTGCCGAACAACGCCGTGAAGGCCATGGCCGAGGGCGACATGCTGGCGGTCATGGTGTTCGCGCTGCTGCTCGGCATCGGGCTGGCGATGACGCGCACCGAGGCGGCGCGGCGCTTCGAGGACACGCTGCAGGGCCTGTACGACGTCATCATGCGGCTGCTCGGCATGGTGCTCGAGCTGGCGCCCTTCGGCGTCGCCTGCCTGCTCTTCACGCTGACCGCGCGGCTCGGGCTCGAGGTGCTCGCGCAGCTCGGCGCTTACGTGCTCGCGGTGGTGCTGGCGCTCGCCGTGCACCAGTTCGTCGTCTATCCCGCGTCGGTGCTGTGGCTGGGCGGGATGAATCCGGTCAAGTTCTTCCTCGCGATCCGCCCGGCCATGCTGACCGCGTTTTCGACCGCCTCGAGCAACGCGACGCTGCCCACCTCGCTGCTCGTGGCGGAGGAGAACCTCAAGCTGCCGCGCAACGTGAGCCGCTTCGTGCTCACGCTCGGCTCGACCGCGAACCAGAACGGCACCGCGCTCTTCGAGGGCATGACGGTGCTGTTCCTCGCGCAGTTCTACGGCGTGCCGCTCACGATCGCGCAGCAGGTGACGGTGGTGTTCATCTGCGTGCTCGGCGGCATCGGCACGGCGGGCGTGCCGGCCGGCTCGATCCCGGTGGTGATGATGATCCTCGGCATGGTGGGCATTCCGGCCGAGGGCATCGGCATGATCCTCGGCGTGGACCGCTTCCTCGACATGTGCCGCACCACGCTCAACGTGACCGGCGACCTCGCGGCCGCGGTCGTGGTGGCCCGAGGCGAGCACGACTCCGCGCCCGCGCCGCTCGACGCCGAGGCCTGACCGGGCCCGCCCGGTCCGCGTCGCGCGCGGGCCGGTCCGGCGCGCCCGCGGCGCCTCAGTCCGCGTCGCGCGCGGGCGGCTCCGTGGCGGCCGAGGAGGGCAGCAGCATGTCCTCGAAGAAGAAGGCGGCCAGCTCGGCGCGTCCCGACAGCCCGGACTTGCGGTAGACGCTCACCGCGTGCTGGCGCACCGTGCGCTCGCTGCGGTTCGTGAGCGCGGCCGTCTCCTTGTGGCTGTAGCCCTTGAGCAGGAACATCGCCGTTTCCTTCTCGGCGGGCGTGAGGGCCCAGGCGTCGAACTGGCGGTCCATGGCCTCGCCGAGCCCGCGCAGGGCGTTCTGGGCGAGAGCCTGCCAGCGGTCGCGCTCGGCCTGCCGGGTGGCGAGCGTCGCCCGGACGCTGGCGAGCGAACGTTCCGTGTCCCGCCAGCCGCGCAGGAGCAGGATGGCCGCCGCGGTCGCGAGCAGGATGAACGCCAGTTCGACGAACGCGTGGCTGCCGCGCCAGACTCGGGGCGAGTCGGTCGCCAGGTCCGCGATCCCGGCCGCGGCCATGGCGACCAGCAGCCAGGCCACGACCGCCCGGGTGCGGGCCGCGGTATCTTGGGAAGAGGTATCCGTCATTTGCCGGAGGCTCCGTGCCGCAACGACTTGCACGGGGACCATACGGCATGTGCCCGAAGCGCGAAAACCTCCTCCGGACCTAACCTGCGGGCGTTCCGGAGTTCCCGATCCGTTCCCAACCAGGAGGCATCACCGTGGCTCGTCCTCGCGTCCTGACCCTCGTCCTCGGCATTCCCGTCCTGCTCTTCGCCGCGATCCAGTTGGTTCCCTACGGCCGCGACCACGCCAACCCGCCCGACGGGAACCTGGTCGCGTTCGACTCGCCCGCGACCGAGGAGCTGGCGAAGAAGGCCTGCTTCGACTGCCACAGCAATCGGACGAAGTGGCCCTGGTACTCGAACATCGCGCCGATGTCCTGGCGCATCCAGCGCCACGTGGACGAGGGCCGCGAGAAGCTGAACTTCACCGCTTTCGACCCGGCCTCGAAGAAGATGGCCGAGGGGGCCGGCGAGGCCGCCGAGGAAGTCGCCGACGGCAAGATGCCGCTCAACGACTACCTGCTGGCCCACCCCGAGGCGCGCCTGACGCCCGACGAGAAGAAGATGCTCGTGGCCGGCCTCGAGAAGACCTTCGCCGCCTTCGCCGAGAAGGGTGGGAAGGGCGGCAAGGGCGGCGAGTCCGGCGCGAACGCCGAGTCCGGCGAGAAGGGCGAGAGCGCCGAGCACGAGAAGGCCGAAGGCAAGGGGCACTAGCGAAC
>CAZUEM010000059.1:0-13964 GCA_964619155.1 uncultured bacterium | reverse complement strand
CGACGTGGAGCCGCGGCGGGGCCCCCGCGAAGAGGCCCCGCCGCCACGCTACTTCTTCTCGAGCGTGTCCCCGTCGTAGACGTCGCCGTTCTTGACCGTCCACCGCACCGAGTTGGTGTTCCGCACGTCCTCGAGCGGGTTCTTGTCGAGCACCACGAAGTCCGCCAGCTTGCCCGCCTCGACCGAGCCGATGCGGTGGTCCATCCCCAGGTACCACGCCCCGTTCCAGGTCGCGCACTTGATCGCCTGCGCCGGCGTCATCCCGCCCTGCGCGAGCGCCCAGATCTCCCAGTGCGCCCCCAGCCCCTGGCGCTGGCCGTGCGCGCCGATCTGCACGCGCCCGCCCGCGTCCACGATCTTCTTCGCGCCCGCCGCGACGTCCTTGTGGTGCCAGTCCCACTCCGGCGCCATCACCGAGCGCCGGATCGCGCGCGCGTCGATCACCTTGCGCGGCGTGAAGCGCAGCAGCTTGGCGTCGTCGAACACGTCGTAGTGCTGGTAGAACCAGTTCTCGCCCGAGAGCCCGCCGTAGGCGACCAGCAGCGTCGGCGTGTATCCCGACCCGCTGCTCGCGAACAGCTTCACCACGTCGCCGAAGAGCGGCGTGACCGGCAGCGCGTGCTCGAGCCCGGTGTGGCCGTCCATCACCATCCCGAGGTTCTCCTCGAACTTGCCGCCGCCCTCGGGGAACACCATCAGCGACTCCTCGCGGGCCGCCTGCAGGATCCACTGGCGCTGCTCGCGCCGCGGCTGCATGTAGCTCTTCACGCTGATCGCGCCGAGCTGCTTCATGCGGCGCAGCTGCGTGCGGGCCTCGTCGAGCGACTGGATCGGCAGCGCGTCGCGGCCGCCCGCGCCGTAGATGATGTTGCCCGTCGAGAACACGCGCGGGCCGCGCAGCTCGCCGGCCTCGACCATCTCGGCCTCGGTGAACACCTCCCACGAGGTGGCCGACGGGTCGTGCATCGTGGTCACGCCGTAGGCGAGGTTCGCGTCGTACGACCAGAACCGGTTCGGGACGATGCCCGAGCTGGCGTAGTGGGCGTGCGCGTGCGCGTCCACGAGGCCGGGGATGATGGTCTTGCCGCGGGCGTCCACGACCTTCGCGCCCGCCGGCACCGCCGTCGTCGAGCGCGGCCCCACTTCGGCGATGCGGTCGCCCTTCACGACCACCGTCGCGTCCTCGAGCACCTCGTTCTCGTTCCCGCCGCGCATGGTCAGCACGCGCGCGCCGGTGAACGCCACCGTGCCGGACGGCTTCGCGCGCGGCACCTCGAGGCGGATGTGGAGCGAGTCCGGTTTCGGGGCCTGCAGCTTCGCGACCTTCGGCTCCTCCTTCTTCTTCGCCGCCGAGTCGGCCGCCGCGCTGTCGGCCTTCGCCGCCGGCTTCGCCTTCGGCCTGCCCGCCTCGAGGAGCGAGCGCTCCCAGTAGGCGGTCAGGCTGTCCATGGCGAGGCTGCGGAACACGGGCCCGTTGCTCCACGTCACCACGCGCCCGCCGCGGCCCCAGCCCATCCAGTCGCCGCCGTCGTCGGCGAGCTTGCGCGCGGGCAGCGCGCCGTCGGGGCCGAGGTCCACCGGCTCGCGCCCGGCCTTCGGCAGCTCGGAGACGTAGGCCGCGTACTTCACGCGGTACGCCACCCAGCGCTCGTCGGGCGAGGGCACGACGTCCTCGGCGTTGGTGAGCGTCGCGTGCTCGATGCGGTCGGTGCCGTCGAGCCGCACCGAGACCAGCGTGTTCTTCTGGGCCGCGCCGCTCGGGTCGGCGCCGTAGTCCGTGAAGTAGATCCGGTCGCCGGCCGCGTTCCAGGCCGGGCGCGGGGCGCTCGGGGCGCTGTACTGCGCCTCGAGCGTCAGCACCGTGCGGCCCTCGCCGCCGGTCGCGGGGATCCACTGCAGCTCGTACCACAGCTCGTCGTTCGTGTTGCCGCCGTCGCGCAGCGGCCCGCCGCTGCCGCGCAGGAACGCGAGCTTCGTGCCGTCGGCGCTCCATGCGGGCTCGAGGTAGTGGCCGGGCACGCGCGTCAGCCTGGTGGGCGAGGCGCCGGTGGCCGTCGTCTTCATCACGTGGCCGCCCTCGCCGTCCTGCCAGGTCACGTAGGCGAGCCAGTTGCCGTTCGGCGACCAGGAGGGCGCGAACGCGCGCTGGCCCGGAGGCGTGAGCGCGCGGGCGCGCTTCGTCACGACGTCGTACGTCCACAGCCGGCCGATCGCCGAGAACGCGACCGTGCGGCCGTCCGGCGAGAGCGACGGCCAGGCGATCTGCCGGATCGCGACCGTCTCCGGGTCGAGCCGCTGCGGGAACCGCACCGCGCGCGTCACGACCTGTTCGACCTGCGCGGTGAAGGGAATGCGCGCGGCGCGGCCCGTCGCCGCGTCCACGCGCGAGAACCCGCCGTTCGCGTACACGACGATGCTCCGGCCGTCGGGCGTCCAGGCGCAGTTGGGGTACACGCCCGTCCAGGCGAAGCCTTCCATGTTGTCGTTCGAGAGCCCGTCCCACAGCGCCTTCTCGCGCCCCGTCACGAGGTCGTACGTGAACAGCACCGTCTTCTCGCGCACGCGGCGCACGAACGAGAACACCTTGCCGTCGGGGCGGAACGCGACCCGGCCGCCGCCGCCCGCGCCGTCGGTGAGCGTCACGATCCGGCCCGTCTCGCGGTCGTAGCGCCGCACCTGCCAGATGCCCTCGTGCACGTTGCGGTCGTAGTTGAAGCGCTGCGGCCGGCCGGTGAAGTAGATGTGGCGGCCGTCGGGCGAGAAGACCGGCTCGTTCGCGTCGCCCCACTCGAGCTTCTTGGTGATCTGCACGCCGTTGCCGCCGAGCACGCTGTACATCCAGACTTCGACCGTGCCGAGCGAACTGCGGTCCGTGAGCCGGCGGCGCACGACGATCCAGCGCCCGTCGGGCGACCATGCGGGCGAGTTCGTGAACTTGTTCGCCTCGCGCGTCACCGGCCGCGGGTTGGCGCCGTCGGAGTCCATCATCCACACGTTCTCGGTGCCGCCGCGGTCGCTGGTGAACGCGATCTTCCGGCCGTCGGGCGAGAAGCGCGGCTGGTGGTCGTAGGCCATGCCGGAGGTGAGCCGCTTCGCCGCGCCGCCCGCGACCGGGATCGTGTAGAGGTCGCCCAGCAGCCCGAAGACGATCGTGCGCCCGTCGGGCGAGACGTCGAGCGCCATCCACGTGCCCTCGGTCGTCTCGAAGCGCAGCGTGTCGGATGGCGCGTGCGCGACGTTGACGTCCCACGGCTCGCCCGACTTCGGCAGGTCGGGCGCCGCCGGACCCTTCGGGGTCGCGTCGGGGGCGTCGTGGCCGCCCGGGTGCGTGGCCGCGGCGGCGGGCAGCGCGAGGGCGAGCAGCAGGGCGAGGACCGGCGAGCGGCCGGCGGCGAGCGGACTCGGCATGACGGGGATTCCTCGGTCGGGTCGGGAGCGGCCGCTCGGCGCGGCGGGACGCAAGGGGACGGAAGCTAGGCCGCCCGGGGCGGGCCGCCAAGCGGGGCAGGACGAGCGGGGGGCCGCGGGGCGACGAGCGCGGGAGGCGCGGGCGCGGGCGCCCCGCGTGGCGCGATTCGGCGCGTTCGCCCCGCGCGCGGCGGGCAGGCTAGACTCGCGACTCACGATGCCGTCCCACGCACACGACCCCGGGCTGGCCGGCGAGGCCGCCGCGCTCATCGCCGACGCGTTCGCGCAGTACCTGCGGCGCTTCCAGTCGCTCTCGCGCGTGGCGCGCGCGCATTTCGCCAACCGCGACTGGCACGCCATGCAGCGCGACTCGGGACGCCGGCTCGACCTGTACGGCGACGCGGTCGGCGACACGCAGATCGGGCTGCGGCTGCTGCTCGGGGAGCGGCTCGCCGACCGGGCGACCTGGACGGCGATCCGCGCGACGTACGAGGAACAGGTCGCGAACCGGCCGTCGGCGGACCTCGCCGAGACGTTCTTCAACAGCAACGTCCGGCGGGTCTTCCACACGGTCGGCGTGGACCCCGGCGTCGAGTTCGTCGCCGCGGCCCTGCCGCGCACGGAATACCGGCCGCCGTGGAGCCACACGCGCACGGTGGCCTGCGGGGACTCGCTCGCGGAAGCCTTCCGCGCCGTGCTCGAGAACCTCGCGCTGCGCGCGCCGTGGGAGGACCTGGACGGCGACGCCGCCCGGCTCGCCGCGGCGTTCTCGGCCGAAACACGGGGACACGCTGCGCGCTCGATCGAGGTGGCGCGCACCGCGTTCTTCCGCGGCAAGGGCGCCTACGTGATCGGGCAGGTGCACCTCGCGAACGGCGCGGCCGCGCCGCTCTGCCTCGCGCTGCGCAATCCCGACGGCCGCGTCACGGTGGACGCGGCGCTCTTCACCGAGACCGAGATCAGCGTCGTGTTCAGCTTCGCGCGCTCCTACCTGTTCGCCGAGATCGAGCGCCCGCGCGAGATGGTGGAGTGGCTGCGGACGATCATGCCGCGCAAACCCGTCGCCGACCTGTGGAACGCGATCGGCTTCCACCGCCACGGCAAGACCGAGCTCTACCGCTCGCTGCTCGAGCACCTCGCGCAGAGCGACGAGAAGTTCGCCATCGCCCCGGGCAAGCGCGGCATGGTGATGTCGGTGTTCGTGCTGCCGGGCTTCGACGTGGTGTTCAAGATCATCCGCGACCGCTTCGACTTCCCGAAGACCGTGACACGCGAGGAGGTGCGCCGGAAGTACGAGCTGGTCTACCGGCACGACCGCGCCGGCCGGCTCGTGGACGCCCAGACGTTCGAGCACCTCGAGTTCCCCGAGGAGCGTTTCGAGCCGGCGCTGCTCGACGAGCTGCTCACGGGCACGTCGGAAACCGTGAAGCGCCGCGACGGCAGGGTGGTGATCGCGCACCTGTACACCGAGCGGCGGCTGCTGCCGCTCGACCTCTATCTCGCGGGCGCGCCGCCCGAGGCCGCGCGCGAGGCGGTGGTGGACTACGGCCAGGCGCTCAAGGACCTCGCGGCCACGAACATCTTCCCGGGCGACATGCTGCTCAAGAACTTCGGCGTCACGCGCCACGGCCGGCTCGTGTTCTACGACTACGACGAGCTGTGCCCGCTCGCCGACGTGCGCTTCCGCGAACTGCCCGCCGCGCGCGACGACGGCGAGGAAGTGGCCGGGGAGCCGTGGTACTTTGTCGGCGAGCACGACGTCTTCCCGGAGGAGTTCCGCGCGTTCCTCGGGCTCCGCGGGGACCTGCTCGAGACCTTCCTCGCCGCGCACGGCGACCTGCTCGCGCCCCCGTTCTGGCGGGCCATGCAGGAACGGCTGCAGCACGGCGAGATCATCGACATCTATCCGTACCGGTCGTCGCGCCGCCTGCGGCCCGGCGACCCCTGATCCGCCGACCCGCCCGCGCCCGCGGGCTTTTCGAGGAGAGAGAGCCATGAGCGTCCTTCAGGGCGAACCGATCACGCTGCGCGACGGCAAGCTCGTCGTGCCGTCCCACCCGGTCCTGCCGTTCATCGAGGGCGACGGCACCGGCCGCGACATCTGGCGCGCGTCCGTGCGCGTCTTCGACGCCGCCGTCGCCAAGGCCTACGGCGGCAAGCGTCAGATCGTCTGGAAGGAAGTGCTCGCCGGGCAGAAGGCGTTCGACGCGACCGGCAACTGGCTCCCGGACGAGACGCTCGACGCGTTCCGCACCTACCTCGTCGGCATCAAGGGCCCGCTCACGACCCCGATCGGCGGCGGCATCCGCTCGCTCAACGTGGCGCTGCGCCAGATCCTCGACCTGTACGTGTGCCTGCGCCCGGTGCGCTGGTTCCAGGGCGTGCCGTCGCCCGTGAAGCGCCCCGACAAGGTGGACATGGTGATCTTCCGCGAGAACACGGAGGACATATACGCCGGCATCGAGTTCGCGGAGGGCTCCGAGGACGCGAAGAAGGTGCTCGCGTTCCTGCAGGAGAGCTTCCCGTCCATGTACAAGAAGGTGCGCTTCCCCGGCTCGAGCGGCGTCGGCTTCAAGCCCGTCTCGCGAGAGGGCAGCGAGCGGCTCATCCGCGCCGCCATCGAGTACGCGCTCGCGCAGAAGCTCGCGAGCGTCACGCTCGTGCACAAGGGCAACATCATGAAGTTCACCGAGGGCGCCTTCCGCAACTGGGGCTACGCGCTCGCCGAGCGCGAGTTCGGCGACCGCGTGTACACGTGGGACCAGTGGGAGCGCACCAAGGCCGCGAAGGGCGAGGAGGCCGCGAACGCCGAGCAGAAGGCCGCCGTCGCCGCCGGCAAGGTGATCGTGAAGGACGCCATCGCCGACATCACGCTGCAGCAGGTGCTGACGCGGCCCGAGGACTTCCAGGTGATCGCCACGCTGAACCTCAACGGCGACTACCTCTCGGACGCGCTCGCCGCGCAGGTGGGCGGCATCGGCATCGCGCCCGGCGGCAACATCAACTACATGACCGGGCACGCCGTGTTCGAGGCCACGCACGGCACCGCGCCCAAGTACGCCGACCTCGACAAGGTGAACCCGGGCTCGGTCGTGCTCTCGGGCGAGATGATGCTGCGCTACATGGGCTGGAACGAGGCCGCCGACCTGATCCTCAAGGGCATGGACGGCGCGATCGGCAGCAAGCGCGTGACGTACGACTTCGCGCGGCTCATGGAGGGCGCGACCGAGATCAAGTGCTCGGAGTTCGGCGACAACATCGTCGCGCACATGTAGCCGGGCAGCCCGGCGGGCGGCCGCGAGGCCGCGCCCGCCGCTGGCGGAACGACGAAGCGGCGCCGGGGAGACCCGGCGCCGCTTTCGCGTGCGCGACGATCGAGGGTGCGGTCCGCTACGCCTTCGCCGGCGGAGCCGCCGCGGGGACCGGCGGCTTCGCGCCCGCACGCCAGGCCGCGACGATGAAGCCGGCCTCGAGCAGCGCGACGACCAGCATCGTGCTGACGAGATTGCCGCTGCCGGAGCCGTACGAGTGCAGGCCCGAGCCGAGGACGTAGTTCACGCCGACGTAGGTCATCAGGATCGTCCAGAAGGCGACGATGGACCACGCCGCGACGCCGAACGGCCCGATCTGGCCGTCGCTGCGCGCGTGCAGGATGGCCATGTAGGCGAGGAACGCGACCAGCGACCAGACCTCCTTCGGGTCCCAGCCCCAGTAGCGGCCCCACGACGAGGCGGCCCAGATCGAGCCCGTGAGGATGCCGGCGATGAGCAGGATCGAGCCCACGAGCAGGTACCAGTAGAGGAGCGTGTTCCACTTCGTCGCCAGCTCGGGCCGCCCGGGCGCGAACAGCCGCGCGCCCAGCACCAGATGGCCGAGGAACGTGGCGATCGCGAACGTCGAGTAGCTCACCATGATGATGGGCACGTGGATCGCGAGCCACGCGGTGTTCGCGAGCACCGGCGCCATCGGCCGGATGAACGGATCGATCGGCAGGCGGTCGAGCAGCAGCATGACCAGCGCCGACATGGCCGCGGCGTTGTAGACGAGCATGCGGTTGCGGACGAGCAGCGAGATCACGCCGAAGAGCCCGACGCCCCAGCCGAGGAACAGCATGGACTCGTACATGTTCGAGGCCGGGATGCGGCCGGCGATCTGCCAGCGCGTGGCGATGCCCCAGGTCATCACCGCGAAGCCGGCCACGGTGCCGATCGCGACCAGCCAGCGCAGCCGCCAGCGGTCCCGCTCGAGCGTCATGCCGGCGGCGATGGCGGCGGGCAGCAGCAGCCACCAGGCGATGTGCGGGTAGTCCACGGCGTTGTAGAGCAGCTCGCGTTCGATGGCGGCCGGAGTGGGGTAGAACGCGGGCGCGCCCGAGCGCGCCTGCGCCTCCATCTTCGTCCACGTCTCGAGCGCGGTCGCGAAGGGCGGGGTGCGCCACGGGTCCACTCGCTTCTCGCCCGGGATCGTGCGGATGGCCCCGCCGTTCAGGAACGAGTGCAGCACCGTGAGGCGCTCGTTGAACTCGAGCAGGTCCTTGTCGCCGGGCTCGGGGTCGTGGCCGTGGTCGGCGCGCTCGAGCACGGGGCCCATGAGCGCGAACAGCCGCTGGCTCGAGAGCAGCTTCTGGTAGCTCGCGTGCCGGGTGTTCGCGGGCAGGCCGACGGTGGTCGCGATGACCGCGTCGATCTTCACGATCGGCTCGCGCATCCAGCCCTGCGGGTCGAGCGACCAGCCCATCGTCATGGCCACGGGGTCCATGCCCTTCCAGTCGCGCCGGCCGGTCACCAGCAGCACGGCCTCGCGCGCCTGCGTGTCGAACGGCATCTCGCGGCCGTCGTACTGGACCGGCAGCCGCCGCAGCGCCGGCAGCGCGTCGGCGGGCGGCAGCTTCGCGGCCTCCGCGCCGCTCGCGAGCGCGGTCGCGCCGAGCACGGCCGCGAGCGCGACGATGCGCAGGCCCGCGGCGCGCGCGCCCGCCTGCGAGGCGCGCAGCTTCTCGGCGGCGCGGTGCTGGAAGATGCGCGTGATCATCACCACGATCATGCCGCCCACCAGCAGGTAGTAGCCCCAGAAGACGATGTTCTGCCCCGGATCGTTCGCGACCGAGAGGACGGACATCTCGCGCCCCTCGCGGAACTGGTAGCTCGACTGGAAGAACGTGTAGCCGCGATGCGAGTACGGCTTGTTCATCTCGATGAGGACCGGGGTCTCGCGCCCGCCGTCCTGGACCGTGATCCGGCTGCGGTACGTCGAGGCGCGCTGCGTGCCGGGGTAGAGCCCCATCTCGAAGTCGTCGAGCCGCACCGCGAACGGCAGCGGCGTGACGGCTTCGTGCCCGTTCACGAGCCGCACGAACTGGTTCGAGCTCTCGCCCTCCCAGAGGGCGAGCTGGCCGTCCATGCCCTTCCACGCGGTCACCACCGTGCCGCCGAGGATGAGCAGCATCGAGGCGTGGGTGATCAGGAACCCGATCCGCCAGCGGTTGCGCGGCCAGCGCTCCCAGAGCGCGGCGACGACGTTGAGCGCGAAGATGCCCTGCAGGGCGAAGAACCAGGGCGCGTAGTAGACCGCGCGGGCGGCTTCGGTGCCGCGGAGCGACTCGACGATGGTGCCGATCGACAGGACGACGGCGAGCAGGATCAGCAGCGCGGTCGTCAGCTTGAGCGAGGCGAGCGCGCGAACGAATGGAGGCATGGTCAGGTCCTTCCGGAAGGATGGGGGCGGAATGCCCGACGCAGGATAGCCGCCCGCGGGCCCCGGCCGCGATGGGCCGTCGGGCTACCTCCCCGGGGGCCCGGGAGCCACCCCGGGACCGCCCGGGCCCGGGCCGGCGGGCCCCCGGGCGGCGGCCGCGCCGCCCGATGGGGTACCTTGCGAGCCGGGAGGGACCGCCGGGTGAAGATCGAGTCCGTGAGCTACGTGCTGAGCGCCGGAAACGCCCGCGAGTGCCCCGCCGGGGACCTCGCGGAGATCGCCGTCTCGGGGCGCTCGAACGTGGGCAAGTCGTCGCTGCTGAACTCGGTGTTCGGCCGCCGCTCGCTCGCCCGGGTCTCGGGCCGGCCCGGCAAGACCCAGCGCCTCGAGTACTACCTCGTCAACGGCCGCTTCCACCTGGTGGACCTGCCGGGCTACGGGTTCGCGCACGCCCCGGCGGCGGCGCGCAACCGCTGGAGCCGGATGATGCAGGAGTACCTGCGCACGCGCCGCCAGCTCGCGGGCGTCATCCAGTTGCTGGACTCGCGCCACGACCCTTCGCGCGAGGACCGTGAGATGGTGGCGTGGCTGCGCGAGGAGCGCATGCCGTTCTGCCTCGTCGCCACCAAGACCGACAAGCTCGCGCCGACCAAGCGCCTGCCCGCGGCGCGCTCGCTCGCGGCCTCGCTCGATCTGCCCGCGACTCAGGCGGTGGTCGCGCACTCGAGCGAGACCGGCGACGGCCGCCCGGCGCTGCTCGCGTGGATCGCGGAGGCGGTGGACTCGGCCGGGGGCTGACGGCGGGCCGCGCCGCCCGGCGCTACGCGCGCTCGGGGGTCCGCGGCGTGAAGAGCAGCGGGTGGCGCGCGACGAACAGCGCCGCCTGCAGCCGGTCCTCGAAGCCGAGCCGGTGCAGGATCTGCGCAACGTGCTTCTTCACCGTCGGCTCGCTGATGTCGAGCGCGACCGCGATCTCCTTGTTGGAGTGGCCCTCGGCGAGCAGCTGCGCCACCTCGATCATGCGCGGCGAGAGCTCCGGGCGGCCGTCCCCGGCCGGGGCCGTCAGGGCCTGGATCGTGCCGGGCTCGTACGAGGCGCGGCCCGAGGCGACCGAGCGGATGGTCGCGAACAGCGCCTTGGGGTCGGCGCTGCGCCGCACCGTGCCGAGCGCGCCGTAGGCGGCCGCGACCTGCAGGCAGTCCGAGCCGCCGGCGCACAGGCGGTGACCGCCGTCGGTGCGCGGGCGCGCCGGCGAGGGCGGGTTCAGCACCAGGCAGTCGCTCCAGCCGCGCTCCGACATCGCGACGATGGCGAGGTCGGGCAGCGCCGCGCGGATCTCGCGGATCGCCATCTCGCCGTTCGGGCTCGGCAGCGTGTTGGTCATGAGCAGCACGTCGGGGTCGAGCTGGCGGCAGCGCTCGATGGCCTCGAGCGAGTTGGACGCCTCGCCCACGACGAGGAAGTCGCTCTCGGCGCGCAGCAGCGCCGCGATCGCCGCCCGGTCGATGGCGGCCGCGTCGGCCATGACGATGCAGACGGCGGGCGCGCCGCCCGCGCCGCGGGGGCTCGGCTTGGCGGTGGCGGGGGCGCGGCGGGACGTGGCCGACGTGCGTGCAGCGGGCTTCAATCCAGCCTCCGTGGGCCGGCCGCGGGCCGGGCGGGGGTCGGGGGTGGAGGTTTCGCGGCGGAAAGCGGCTAACAGGATGCGGTGCCGCGCGGTCGCTTGTAAAGAGGGGCCCGGCGAGGGGCGTTTCTCACCGCCCGGGGCCGCGGGCCCGGCGGCGACCGGCGGATCAGCTCACGTCGCTGCGGTCGTGGGGATCCAGCGCGTCGCGCAGGCCGTCGCCCAGGAAGTTGAACGCCAGCAGCGTCAGCGACAGCGCCAGCCCCGGGAAGCTGACGAGCCAGGGGAAGATGGCCAGCGTGCGCGCGCCGTCGGCGACCAGCGTGCCCCACGAGGCGCCGGGCGGCTGCACCCCGAGGCCGAGGAACGACAGGAACGCCTCCTGCAGGATCACCGCCGGCACGGTGAGCGTGGCGTAGACGATCACCGGCCCGAGCGTGTTCGGGACGATGTGCCGCGCCAGGATCGCCGCGTCGCCGGCGCCGAGCGCCCGCGCCGCCTCGACGAAGACCTGCGCCTTCAGCGACAGCACCTGCCCGCGCACGATGCGCGCCATGGTCAGCCACTGCACGAGCCCGAGCGCCACGAACAGCATGAGCAGCGAGCGCTCGAACAGCACGAGCAGCAGGATGACGAGGAACAGGTAGGGAAGCGAGTAGAGCACGTCCACGGTGCGCATCAGGAACTCGTCCACCTTGCCGCCGGCGTAGCCGGCGACCGCGCCCCAGGTCACGCCGATCAGGAGGCTCACGAGCGTGCCGACGACGCCGACGAGCATCGAGATGCGGCCGCCGTACATGACGCGCGCGAACAGGTCGCGCCCGAGGTCGTCGGTGCCGAACCAGTGCGCCCACGAGGGCGGGCTCGCGCCGCGCGCGAGGTCCTGCGCCGCCGGGTCCTGCACGAGCGGGATCCACGGCGCGAGCGCGGCGATCGTGCACATGACGAGCAGGAAGACGCCCGAGGCGGTGGCGACGCGGTTGCGCCGCAGCCGCCGCCAGGCGTCGCTCCACAGCGAGCGGGGCGCGGGCTCGGGCGCCGCGGGCTGCGCCACCGTGGCGGGCGGCGAGAGGCCGATGCTCACGTCAGCTCCACCCGCGGGTCCAGCTTCGCGTAGGCGATGTCCACGAGCAGGTTCAGCACCAGCAGCAGCGAGGCGTAGAAGAGCACGATGCCGAGCACGAGCGTGTAGTCGCGGTTGAACGCGGCGCCCACGAGCTGGCGGCCGAGGCCGGGAATCGCGAACACCTGCTCGATCACGATCGAGCCCATCACCACGCGGGCCGCGGCCGGTCCCAGGTACGAGACCACCGGCAGGATGCCGAGCGGCAGCGCGTGCTTCGCGACCACGACCGGCTCGGCGAGGCCCTTGGCGCGGGCCGTGCGCACGAAGTCCTGGTTCAGCACCTCGAGCATGCCGGCGCGGGCGAGTCGGGCGATGAACGCCACGTAGGCGGCCGAGAGCGCGACCACGGGCAGCACGCGGCTCGCGGGCCCGCTCCACAGCGCGGGCGGGAACCAGAACAGCGTGAGCGAGAAGACCAGCACCAGCAGCGGCGCGAGCACGAAGTTGGGGACCGAGACGCCCGCGAGCGCGACGGCCATCACCGCGTGGTCCGCGGCGCGGTTCTGCCGCACCGCCGCGATCACGCCGAGCGGCACGCCCGCCAGCACGGCGAGCAGCAGCGCCCAGCCGCCCAGTTCGGCCGAGACGCGGAAGCCCGACCAGACGATGTCGCGCACCTGCCTCTGCGGGAAGCGGTACGAGACGCCGAAGTCGCCGCGGACGGTGTTGAGCAGGAACCGCCCGTACTGCTCGAGCAGCGGCCGGTCGAGGCCGTACGTGCGCATGAGCTGCGCCTTCGCGGCCTCGGGGATCGCCCGCTCGGACTGGAACGGCCCTCCCGGCGCGAGGCGCACGAGGAAGAACGTGACCGTCGCGATCACCCACAGCGTGGGCACGAACAGCAGCACCCGGCGCAGGACGTAGGTGGTCACCGCCGCGCCTCCGCCGGGGCCGCGGCGCCGCGCGCCCGCGCGCCGGAGGCAGCGGCGCCGCCCCGAGCCGGCGCGCCGGAGGCGCGCGTCGTCGCGATGGGCTCGTGCTCGCGCCACTCGCGGTCGATCCACACGCGCGTGAGCGGGTGCACGTCGAGCGCCGTGTGGTGGATGCCGCGCACGTAGGGCTTGACGAGTTCGTGCGTCGAGTAGTGGTAGACGGGCAGGAAGACCGCGGCGTCGAGCGCGAGCGCCTCCGCGCGCGAAAGCAGCGCGAGGCGCCGCGCCGGGTCCAGCTCGTGCGCGGCCCGGTCGAGCAGGTCGTCGTAGCGCGCGTCGCTCCAGCCCGTGCGGTTGTTGCCGTCGCCGGTGCGCAGGACCTCGAGGAACGAGTTGGGGTCGAGGTAGTCGCCGATCCACGAGCGGCGCGCGACGTCGTAGCGCAGCGACGTCGTCGCCTGCATGACCGTGCCCCACTCCATGTTCTGCAGCTCGACCGGCACGTTCAGCTCGCGCTTCCACATCGCCTGCACCGCCTCGGCGATGCGGCGGTGGTCCTCGCTGGTGTTGAACAGGATGCCGAAGCGGGGGAAGCCGCGGCCGCCGGGATAGCCGGCCTCGGCGAGCAGCCGGCGCGCCTCCGCGGGATCGAACCCGATCTGCGGCGGGCCCTCGTACCCGGGGTAGCCGCTCGGCGTGATGCGTCCCCACGCGCGGCGGGTGCCCTTGAGCAGGTCGCGCGCGATGGCCTCGCGGTCCACGGCGAGGCAGAGCGCGCGGCGCACGCGCACGTCGTCGAACGGCGGGCGGGTGACGTTGAAGCTGTAGAAGTACGTGCCCTGGTACTCGCCGGTCAGGTAGTCGGCGTAGCCGCGCATGCTCGGGAGGAACGGCGCCGGGATGTAGCCGCTCGGGTTCCAGTCGATGGCGCCCGCCTTGTAGAGGTTGGTGGCCGTGCTCAGGTCGGCCACCGGGTGGGCGACGATCCCGTCGAGACGCACGTTCGCCGCGTCCCAGTAGTCCGGGTTCTTCGCGAACACCATGCGCTCGTCGTGCCGGTGCTCCTTCAGGAGGAACGGCCCGTTCGTGACGATGTGCGCGGGCGAGGACCAGGCGCGGCCCCAGCGTTCGACCGCCGGGCGCGGCACCGGCATGAACGTCGTGTAGGCGGTGAGGAAGAGGAAGTAGGGCGTCGGCGCGCGCAGCGTGACGACCAGCGTCGAGTCGTCCGGCGCGGCGA
>CAZUEM010000058.1:0-18794 GCA_964619155.1 uncultured bacterium | reverse complement strand
CCCGAATCGGGCATGACGGGCGCGACGACCTGCGAGAAGTCGAAAACGATCCGGGTGTTGGACGGCGCGGTCCAGGCCCGGATGGCCCCGAGCGTGAGCGCGCTGGGCGCGTCGGCGCGCGCGGGCGCCGGGCCCGCGGCGAGGGCCAGCGCGGTCAGCAGGGTCGCGGTCAGTCCGATGCGCATCGTCCGGAGGCTCCGTCCATGGAGGGGCGGGAGGCGGCCCGTGCCGCCTCCCGCCCGGTGTCTCCCCCCGCCGCGAGGACGGGTCAGTTGCCGAGCCGCAGCGTCGCGAACCGCGTGTTGCCCTCGCGGTTCACGAGCAGCGCCGCCGGCCGGCCGGCCTTCTTCGCGGCGACCATCAGCTTCGTGAACGTGGCGGCGTCCTTCACGGGCGTCGGACCCACCTGTTCGATCACGTCGTTGGCCTGGATGCCCCGCTCTTCGGCCAGACTACCCTCATCGACCTGCGTGACGCGAACGCCCGCGTCGATGCCGAGCTGCCGCAGCTCGTCGTCGCGCAGGTCGCGCACCGTCAGGCCCCCGAGGTCGGCCGCGCCGTCGGACTCCCCGCGCACGGGGGTGTTCGCGGCGACGCGCGTGTCCTTGTCGGCGAGCGTGACGTCCACGTTCATGCGCTTGCCGTCGCGGAGCACGACCAGCGTGGCGGTCCTGCCGGGAGGGGTATCGGCCACCTTGAGGCGGAGCTTCTGCAGGTCGCTCACCTTCTGGCCGTTGAACTCCACGATCACGTCGTTGCGCTGGAGGCCGGCGCGGTCGGCGGGGGTGTTGTCGAGCACCCGCTGGATGAGCACGCCTTCCTGGCCCGCGAGGCCGAAGCCCTCGGCCAGCTCCGGCGTGAACTCGGCGAGGATGACGCCCATCATCGAGCGGCGCACCTGGCCGTGCGCGACGAGCTGGTTGGCCACGTGCTTCGCGAGGTTGATCGGCACCGCGAAGCCGATGCCCTGGCCGCTCGTGTTGACGGCGGTGTTGATGCCGATGGCCTCGCCGCGGATGTTGCAGAGCGGGCCGCCCGAGTTGCCGAAGTTGATGGACGCGTCGGTCTGGAT
Source organism: uncultured bacterium (assembly GCA_964619155.1). Lineage (GTDB taxonomy): Bacteria > Eisenbacteria > RBG-16-71-46 > RBG-16-71-46 > RBG-16-71-46 > CAIXRL01. The sequence goes on along the minus strand of CAZUEM010000058.1, from coordinate 17,722 downwards.
GAAGTCCTGGTACTCGGGCGTGCCGCCGTAGATGTTGAGGTCGGTCCGGCCCTGGGCGCTGACGATGCCCACGGTCACCGAGCCGCGCAGCTGGCCGAGCGGGTTGCCGATCGCGATCGCCCAGTCGCCGACGCGCAGCTTGTCCGAGTCGCCGAGCGGCAGCACCGGCAGGTTGGTGCCGTCGATCTGGATGACCGCCACGTCGGTCTCGGGGTCGGTGCCGACGACCTTGGCCTTGAACTGGCGGCGGTCGTTGAGCGTGACGGTGATCTCGTCGGCGTTGCTCACGACGTGGTTGTTCGTGAGGATGTGGCCCTTCGTGTCGATGATGAAGCCCGAGCCGGTGGACGGCGTGCGCTGCGGGCGGCGCGGCGAGGCGTCGCCGAAGAACCGGCGCATGAAGTCGTCGGCGCCGGGGTCGCCGGCCACCGCGGACTTCTTCTGCACGTCGATGAACACCACGGCCGGCAGCGCGCGCTCGACGACGCCCACGAACGGGCTCTCGGGCAGCGGCGCCGAGTTCTGCGCGGCGACGGCCGCGACCTGGGCGTCGGCGGCCCCGGAGGCACGCTGCAGGTTGAGCCCCGCGCTCAGGCCGAGGCCCATGACGAGCCCGGCGAAGATGAGGGCGGCGGCTCCGATGAAGTAGCTGCGCGGGCGAATGACCGACCTTCCGTCCATCTGGCTCCTCCGTGCGTGGCTTCGGGAGACTGGGCGATACGGCACCCGGAGGGGCTTCGGGCCTCTCCGGGTGCCCATGAGACTAGGGCGCGAGGCCGCGCCGCCGCGTTCAGCACGGGTCAAATTCGGCGCTCCCGCGGCGCGCGCGGGCCCGGCCGGAACGGCCGGGGTCTCGAGCCTGCTTGTGGAGGTGTCTGACGCTCGAACCCCGGCGAGGGTTGCGCGCCGGTTTCGAGAACTGATGAAGCATTGACGAAAGCGCCGCCGCCGCCGCGCCCGGCGCCCGCGACGCCGCGCCGGCCGCGAAGTTGGCGGGAGTTCCGGCCGCGACTAGACTGCGCCGCCATGCACGCCGGCACGGTGGTCTTCCTCTCGGACGCGCACCTGGGCGCCGAGTCCCGGGAACGCGAGGCCTCCCGGGAGGCGCGTCTCCACAGCTTCCTCGGCGCGCTCCCCGGGCGGGCGTCCTCGCTGGTTATCGTCGGCGACCTGTTCGACTTTTGGTTCGAATACCGGACGGCCATCCCCCGCCGGGCGTTCACGACCCTGGCCGCCCTGCAGCGCCTGCGCGAGGCCGGGATCGACATCCAGTACCTGAACGGCAACCACGACTTCTGGCTCGGCGCCTTCATGCGGGAGACGCTGGGGATCCGGACCACCGACCAGCCCGTCGTGATCGAGCAGCAGGGCCGCCGGCTGTGGGTGCACCACGGCGACGGGCTCGTGGGCGGCGACCTCGGCTACCGGGTGCTCAAGAGAGTGATCCGCAGCCCGCTCAGCATCGGGCTCTACCGGTGGCTCCACCCCGACCTCGGCATCCCGCTCGCGCACGCGGTCTCGCGCTGGTCGCGCCGCTCGCGCGGCCACGGGCCGCTGCGCGCCGAGCGGCTCTGGCGCGAGATCGCCCAGCCGCGCTTCGCGGAGGGCTACGACGGCGTGCTGGTCGGGCACTTCCACCACGTCCACGAGCAGCGCGAGAACGGCCGCGAGTTCTTCGTGCTCGGCGACTGGATCGATCACTTCACCTACGCCGAGCTCGAGGACGGGAAGCTCTCGTTGCGCACCTGGCCGGCGCCCGCCTGAGGGGCCGACCCGGCTAGAACTGCGCGCCGAACGAGAAGCGGTGCGTGTCGGCGAGGTCCAGCTTCGAGGGCACCCAGGCGTAGTCCACGCGGTAGCCGCGGTAGCGCCAGCCGGCGCCGGCCGCGAAGCCCGCGACGTCGTCGCCCGCGCGGTACCCCATGCGCAGCGACGCGCCGGTCGCGGACTCGAGTTCGCCGCCGAGCGCGGCCACGGCCTGGCGGCCGCGCGTGGCGCGCACGTCGAGCGCGGGCGTGAGCGCGAGGCCGCGGCCGAGGTCCCGGCGCCAGGCGAGCCCGCCGTGGACGGCCACGGGCAGCTTCACCGGCGCGCCGAGCGCGCCGTCGAACTCGTAGCGCGCGGCCGGTCCGGCGTGCTGCAGCGCCAGGCCCGCGCGCAGGTCGCGCCAGCGCTCGGGGCGCCACGCCATGCCGGCGCTCAGGCCCCAGGTCATCGCCGACTCGCTGGAGATGCGCTCGCGGACGAGCTGGGCGCCGAAGCCGATGCTGGCGCCGCCCGCGGTCGCGCGGCCGTAGGCGAGCTGCAGTTCGAGATCGTGGGCGCCGAACGTGCCGACCAGGTTGCCGAGGTCGTCGCGCTCCTCGATGGGCTCGGAGTACATCGCCCGCACCGAGGCCGCGATGCCGCCGCCGAAAAGCCGCCCGCCGAGCGCGAACTGCTCGTGGCGCAGGTCCTCGAAGAACTCGAAGTGCGTCGCCGAGAGCTGGATGCCCTGCATGCCCGAGAGCGCGGCCGGGTTCCAGAAGGCGGCGTCCACGCCGTCGGCGACCGCGAGGTGCGCGCCGCCCATCGCCGAAGCGCGGGCGCCCGCGGGCACCTCGAGGAACGCGAAACCGGGCGGGGCGGCGAAGGCGCGCGGGGCGAGCAGCGCGAGGGCGAGCGCGCAGAGGGCGGGGAGACGGCGCATCACGGGGAGCTTTCCTCGGGGTCGAAACGCGCGGCAACGGGACCGGTGCCTCCGGCCCCGTCGCCGTGGGTGGCGGGCGCGGCAGTATACGCCACGCCCGCGGGTGGTCTCAGCGTCAGCCCTTGTGCTTCGGGCCGCCGCCGGAGCCGCCGGGGTCGCGCCGCGGCGGGTCCTGGCGGGGGTTGTCCTGCTTCGGCGGATCCTGCCGCGGCGGGTCGCGACGCGGTTCCTGGCGCGGAGGCTCCTGGCGCGGCTGCTCGCGCGGCGGGTCGTAGCGCGGCGGGTCGCGCCGCGGCTGCTCCTGGCGCGGCGGGTCGTAGCGCGGAGTCTCGCGGCGCGGCTGGTCCTGCTTCGGCGGGTCGTAGCGCGCCGGCTCGCGACGCGGCGTGTCGCCGCGCGACGGCTCGACGCCCTTGCCCTCGCGGTCGGGGCCGGTCTGGCGCGGCGGCTGGAAGCGCGGCGTGTCCTTCGCGCCCGCGCGGTCCTTGCCGCCCGTGCCGCCGGAGCCGCCGGGCGTGCGCCACACCTGCCCGCCCGAACCCTGGCCGGCCGAGCCCTTGTCGCCCTCGCCCAGGTCGGGACGGTTGCGGCCGATGGGCAGCCCGCCGCGCCCGGAGCCGCCGGCCGTCTTGATGTAGCCCGGCGGCGTCCCGCGCGGGAAGTCCTCGCCCTTGCGCGGCGGCGGCACGTAGCCCGGAGGCGGCGCCGTCTTGTTGCGCACGAGCGGCCCGCCCCACAGGTCGTCCCAGCGGCGGCGGCCGTCCCACGACGACCAGCGCTCGTGGCGGTCGTACCAGCCGCGGTAGTGCGGCGGGCAGTCGTGGCGCACGACGTAGTAGTAGTACGGCACGTGGCTCGACCACATGCACGGGCCCCAGCACCAGTTCCAGTTCACCCGGAAGTCGATGACGGAGCAGGTCGCGTAGTACGGGTCGAAGCCGTCCCACCACGACCAGTGGCGCGGGCGGTGGCAGTCGTAGCACAGGTAGCGCGGATAGCGGACCTGGTGGCCGACGTAGTAGGTCGCGTACGACGTGGAGAAGTCGTCGAGGTCCGACGGGTCCCCGAGCACGACGCGGCGGATGCGTTCGATGGCGACCGTCGGGTCGCCGACCACGCGGCCGTCCTCGTCGAAGCCGTCGATCTCGTCGTGGCGGCCCTCGTAGCCGATCTCGTCGCCCTGCGGGTCGAACGGCCGCAGGTACCAGGGCAGCTCGCGGAACGGCCGGCGCGAGGCGAGCGCCACGATGTAGCCCTGGCCCGTCTCGCGCTCCACCGTCAGCTCGTAGCGCGAGTTCTCGGGCGGCAGCCGCAGCGTGCTGCGGCCTTCGACCATGCCGGAGCCGCGGCGCCACGGGAACAGCACCGTGACGCGTCCCTCGGAGTCGATCTCGTAGACGAGCAGGTAGGCGTCGTCGTTGGTGCGGGCCTTCACCTGCATCACCTCGCCGGGCGTGTACACGGCGTCGTCACCGCGGTCGGTCCAGACCTCGACCGACAGCGGGCGGGCCGCCACGGCCGTCGCCGCGAGCAGAAGCGTCGCGATCGCGCAGGCGGCCCCCGAAACCCATTTGGTGCGCAGCATGACCATCACTCCTTCGCGTCCTCGCCCGCCGGCGCCGATGCCGGCGGGGTACCGCGACGCTTTCGGGATGCCCCGGGACCCGGGGCGGCCGTTCCCCCGTTCCCGGCGTGGCGCCGACATCCTAGCGCAGCCACCGCCGCAAACGGGCCCGTTGACGGGGATTTCACCTCAGCCAGGCGATCGGGCGGTCCAGCGGGCCCTCCCCGGTCGCGCGGGCGATCATCAGTTCACCGTTGCCCGGGTCGGTCTGGTAGGCCCAGTCGAACACGACCGCCGAGGCCGACAGGCTCGTGACCCGGAACTTCGCGTAGTGGTTGTCGCGCGTCCAGACGACGTAGCAGTGGCCGGGGATCAGCTCGACCGTGCCCGTGGGCGACCAGCCGGCCGCCGGGGCGTAGTCGATGGCGTCCAGGTTCCCGGCCCAGCCCATGTCCTGGATGTCGGTGTTCACGTCGCGCGCGAACATCTGGGCGACGCTGCCGTTGTAGCCGTAGAAGACGTCGGTCGCCGCGTCGTTCGAGGCGCGGGTGATGCCGGCCGAGAAGTCCCAGCCGGCGCCGGCGGTGCCGTTGACGAAGTTCGCGAGCGTCGCGCCGTAGCCCTCGGGGCGCGGGGTGTCGAACACGGTGTCGTAGGACAGCTCGCTCTCGTTGCCCGCGTGGTCCACGGCCGAGACGGCGAGGTACTTGGTGACGCCGTTCGTCATGCCCGCGACGACGAACGAGGTGGTCGTGGTGGTGCCGACGCGGTAGTACGGCCCGTCGGCGCCGTCGGCGAGCGACGCCTGGTAGATGCGGTAGCCGGCGACGTCCGCTTCGGTGTTCGCGAGCCAGCGCAGCGTGGCCTGCTCGTCGCCGGTGGTGCTGTAGAGCCCCCGCGGCGCGGCCGGCGGAGTGACGTCGCGCGGCGCGACCGAGTCGTCGTCGCAGCCGGCGGCGAAGACCGCGAGCGCCGCGAGCGGGATCAGGTCGGCAAGACGCATGGTGGACCTCCCTTCGCATGGACGGCGTGACGTAACCCGACCGGAGTCACGGCAATGCCCGTGCCACGCGCATCCGGGGCGGGAGTCGCGGCCCGCGGCCCGCCCGGAAGCTCATAGTGCACGATCCCGCAGGGAGTTCCAGCAAATGAAACCGCCGCCGGTCGCGAGGGCCGGCGGCGGTGCGGTGTGCGCCGTGGACTCAGGTGTGCGAAGGGCGCAACACCGGCGGTTATGGTTGGACACCGGCCGAATAGCGCCGCGCCTACAGCCGATACATCCCCCAGTGTTGGCCGTAATCGCGAGTGACCGGTGTCCGAAACCCCTGGTCCGATGAAGCCCCAAGTGACGATGAGCCTGACCGGGTACTGCGTGCCGACCGTTCCGGGGCCGTCCCTTCACCGATCGACCAGGGGGTTGCTGCCTTTCGGTATCTCCAAGCTAGGCGGTGGCGAGCACCGATACGTTGTCTGGTGGACGGGGCTCGTACCCTCGACCAGTCCCCGCACAGCCGCCTAGCCCAGAAGGTCCCGGCGGTGAACTGCCGGGTTGTGGAGGTCCCCCCCTCCGCCATGGGACCAGAGCAGCCGATGTGCCAACCCGTGGACAACGCCCAATCTTTCTCGTAATGCCTTGCCGATGCGTGCATTGAGACACGCCGGGCGCGGTCTTTCCGGCGCCGGGCGCGAGGGCGCCGCACCGACAAGTTGGAAACAAGCTTCGCAACGAATCGCCCCGTTCCGGCCAAGTGCCTGAACGGGGCGAAGTTGGTTGTAAAAGGAATTTCGAGTGACGGTGACGAAAGGTTCTTTAGCCTTTCGGCTCGCCGGAGGGCTCTTCGAGCCGGAACGCCCGGATGCGGCTGAGCAGCGTCGGGTAGCTGACCCCCAGTTCGCGGGCGACGCGCGCCTTGTTGCCGCGGTGGCGGGCCAGGGCCCCGGCGATCAGCTGGCGCTCGAGCTCGGTGACGTTGCTGCGCAGCGTCCGGCCCGCCGCGGTCGCCGCGGGGGCGGCCGGGGCGCGTTCCACCGGGAGCGGCGCGCCGCCGGCGGGGCGGGCGTCGGCCAGCTCGGGCGGCAGCAGGTCCATGCCGAGCGTGTCGCCCTCGTCGGCCAGCACCACCATGCGCTTCACGAGCTTCTCGAGCTCGCGCACGTTGCCGCGCCAGTCGTGGGCCAGGAACGTCCGCATGACCTCGGGCGCGAAGCCGCGGAGCGGCTTGTCCATCTGCCGCGAGTAGACGGCCGCGAAGTGCTGCGCGAGCACCGGGATGTCCTCGCGCCGCTCGCGCAGCGAGGGCACTCGGACGGTGATGTCGTTGAGCCGGTAGTAGAGATCCTCGAGGAAGCGGCCCTCGCGGATGCGGTCGCGCAGGTCGGAACTGGTCGCGCAGATGACGCGCGCGTCCACCTTGCGCGGGCGCGTGGCGCCCACCGGGCGGATCTCGCCGCGGTCGAGCACGTGCAGGAGCTTCGCCTGCATGGCCTCGGGGATCTTCTCGATCTCGTCGAGGAAGATCGTGCCGCCGGCGGCCTCCTCGAACAGGCCCGGCTTGTCGCGGGTCGCGCCCGTGAACGCGCCCTGCACGTAGCCGAACAGCTCGCTCTCGAGCAGCTGCTCGGGCAGCGCGGCGCAGTTCACCTGCACGAACGGGTGGTCGCGGCGGTTCGACATCTCGTGCACGACCTGCGCGAACAGGCCCTTGCCGGTGCCGGTCTCGCCCATGAACAGCACGGTGGCGTTGCTGTCGCCGACCTTGCGGAGCAGCAGCATGATGTTCGCGATCTCGCGCGAGTGCGACACGATGCGCTCCGAGCCGGGGCTCGGGCGGAGCTTGTCGCGCAGCTGCTGGTTCTCGGTCAGCAGCAGCGAGCGCTGCGCCTCGACGATCGCGACCGCGGCGCTGTTCGCCAGCACGGCGAGCATGTTCAGCTCGCGCTGGCGGAAGGCGCCGAGCAGGTTGTCGTTCAGGCGGTCCACGTAGACGAGGCCGACCGACTGCGACGGGAAGTTGAGCGGCACGCAGACGAGCGAGCCGACGCCCTCGAGCGCCTCGGTCAGCGCCGCGCCGAAGCGCGGGTCCGCGGTGACGCGGCTCGAGAACATCGGGCCGTTCTCGACGAAGCGCGAGCCGCCGACGTGCTCGAGCACGCGCAGGACGCGGCGCGCGCGGTCGCGGCCGAGGCCGTGCTGCGCGACCACGTCGAGGCGCCCGCCGTTCGAGCTGAACGCCACGAATCCGCGGTCGCCGCCGGCGTGCTCGACGGCCAGCTTCACGATCTGCGCGAGCAGCCCGTCCATGTCGTTCGTCTCGCGGAACAGCCGGTTGGCCTCCTCGAGCGCACGGAACTCGTTGCAGGTCGAGAGCGAGACGGCCACGTACTGGCGCTCGATGTCGCGGCGGAGAGCGGCGAGGCGCTCCTCGGTGCCGGCGTCGGAGCATTCGGCCAGCCACTGCTCGGCCTGCTCGAGCAGCGACAGCGCCTGGTCGTAGTGCTCGCGCTCGGACTCGAGGCGGGCCAGCGTCAGCAGCGCCTCGGCCGCGAGCGGCACCACGCCGAGCTGGCGGAACATCGCCGCCGCGCGCCGCGCCGCGTCGCCGACCGGCTCGACCGGCAGGCGCAGCCGCGTGCTCGTCGGCAGCAGCAGCAGGTACTCGCCCCACTCGGCCAGCGTCGTCGCCAGTTCGTAGGTCTCGCCGAGGTGGTCGAACGCGTGCGCGGCGTCGCGCAGGTGGCGCTCCATGGCCGCGGCCTGCCCGCGCACCGCCTCGAGCCGCGCGAGCGCGCGCAGCGCGATGGCGTGCTCGACGCGGTCGCCGAGCCGCTCGGCGAGCGCCAGGCCCTTCATGCCGTGCGCGTGCGCCTCGTCGAGGCGGCCGACCAGCTGCAGCGCCAGGCCGACGCGCACCTCGAGCTCCATCGTCATGTCGCCCTGCGGGGCCGCCTCGCGGGCCTCCTCGAGCGCGGGCTCCAGCAGCCGCAGCGCCGCGGCGCCCTGCCCGCGGTCCAGCTCGATCTCGGCGAGGAACTCGCGCGCGAGCTGCGTCTCGCGCTGCGCGTTCGCCTGCCGGGCCAGCTCGAGCGCGCGCTCGTGGTGCTCGACCGCGCGGTCGTACTGGCGGCGGCGGCGGCACAGCATGCCGAGCGCGAGCAGCGCCTGCGCCTCGCTGGTCGGGTGCCCGACCTCGCGCGCGATGCGCAGCGAGTGGCGGAAGTGCTCGTCGGCGAGATCCCACTGGCCGAGGCGGTAGCGGATGAGGCCGAGGCTCTGGTGGTGCGCGCGCATGCGGGCGTAGAGGCCCTTGCGCTCGTCGATCGCCAGCGCCTGCTCGAGGAACCGCACGGCCTCGCGCCACTCGCGCAGGTTCTTGTACGCGATGCCGAGGTTGTTGAGCGCCACGACGAGGCCGTCGGCGTGGTCGATCCGGCGGAACGTCGCGGCGGCGTTCTGGAACCATTCGATGGCCGCGTGCGGCTGGCCGAGGCGCTGCATGTTGTTGCCGAGCACGAGCGCGACGTTGCCCACCGTGCGGTGCTCGTTCGTGTCGCGCAGCACCGCGTAGGCGTAGCGCGCGTAGCGCAGGGACCGGCGGTAGTTCGAGGCCTCGAAGGCGATGGCCGCCAGGCGGGCCGCGACGGCCGCGCGCGCGCGCGCGTCCTCGAGCACCCGGCCCGCCTCGCGGGCCTGCTTCGCCGCCCGCGTCGCGGCCTCGCCGGCGCCCCGGTGGAACTCCGCCTCCGCGATCTTCAGCAGCAGCCTCACCCGCACCGGCGCGTCGTGCTCGCCGGCGGCGGCCAGCGCCGCGCCGAACGCTTCGACGGCGCCCGCGAAGTTGTCCGCGGCGAGATGAAGATCTCCGACCGCCTCGCGTTGCCCGCCGCCGGTCTCCGGCTGCAGGACGCGTTCAGGCTGATCGGGGGGGATCGCTCTCTGCACGGTCGAGTCCTCGACGATTCACAAACCCGGTGGGGCGCCCGGGCCACCATGCCCGAACCCCTGGACGTCATCGAGACACGTGAAGCCGACGGTCGTCAGCGCCTCACGTGCGGCTGGGCGGACAGGCTCCGCGTCTTCCACATGATCCACAGGTCCGCCAGCCAGTGGCTCGGAAGACCGCTCACCCACGCGGGCTTCACCTCCGGCTTGGGCGCCCCGTTTCCGCTCGGATCCGGTTCGCCGCCGCAAGGCCCGGCGAGGGGGCGCGCCGCCGCGGTCGAGGCGACCGTGGGCGCCGCGCGCCCCTTGGCCGGCCGTGCCGACGCGACGTCCACCCCGACGGCAACGAGCGTCACCGCGGCGAGGACCAGTGAGACGAGGAGTCTGCTGCGAAGCTTCGTCATGCGATTCCCGCTCCCTCCAAACACTGGCATGAGAGTGAACAACACCGCCCGGCCGGAGGATGCCGCGGCGGTCGCGAAGAGGTTTTGGAGTGGGGGACCTGCGTTTGCCTGCCGGGAGTATCCGCCGCGTGCAAAAGAACGGTCAACGGTTATCTGCGGACCTTCCCGAGAGCCACTCCTCGGCGGCGAGGCGGACCAGGCCGTAGCGCAACCCCTGGGTCGAGGCGACGAGCCCCGGGGCCTGGAAGCGTTCGAGCAGGGCTTCGACCGCCAGCACGCCGGCGCCGATGATGTCCGCGCGACCCTCGCCCATGATCGGCAGCTGGCGCCGGCCGTCGTGCGAGAGGCGCACGATGCGATCGATCATCTCCTGGGCCCGTGAGCGCTCGATGTACCAGCCCTCGAGCAGCGCGGGGTCGTATTCGGTGAGGCCGCGGTCGAGGGAGGCGAGCACCGTGACCGTTCCGCCGACCCCCGCGAGGAGCGTGCTGCGCTCCGGCAATTGTGCACAGCCATGCATAACTTCGCGGGCGATCCACTCGCGGGCGGTCCGGATGGTGTCCTCGTCCGGAGGGTCGCCCGGAAGCACGCGCTCGTGGATCGAGACCGCGCCGAAGGGCAGGCTGGTCCAGCGGCCGTGGTGCGCGCCGACGCCGCTCACCACCTCGGTGCTGCCGCCGCCCAGGTCGAACACGACGCACTGGGTCGAGCGCGAGCGGTGGCCGAGGCCGAGAACGACGGCCTTGTAGACGAGGCGCGCCTCCTCGTCCCCGCCGAGCACGCGCACCGGGACACCGGCCCGGGACGCGATCAACTCCGCCGCTTCGGCGCCGTTCTCGGCGCTGCGCAGGGCCGCGGTCGCGCCCGCGACCACGTGCACGGCGCCGAGCGACCGGGCGCGGCGCGCGAACTCCTGGGCGATGGTGGCCGCCCGCTCGGCCAGGTCGTCCGCGATGCGGCCGGTCTCGTGCAGGCCGCGCCCGAGGCGGCAGGGCTCGCCGGCCCGCGCCACGGACTCGAAGCTCGAGGTCCACGGGTCCTCGCCGGCCAGGTTGCCGACGAGGAGCCGCACGGAGTTGGAGCCGATATCGATTGCACCGAAACGCATATGTTATGGGTCCACCCGAGACTAGAGCAGGAAGTCCTCGAGAGCTTCCCGGGGCCTCGGTGGCCTGGGCGCGGGGGGCTGCTCGGGCGCGGCATGTGTACCAGATGCGGGCGGCTCGGCGGGAGGCGATTCCGCACCGGTCCCGTGGAGCGCTTCCGCAACCGCGGCCCGGGCCGGCGACGCACCCGCCGCCGGGCGGCGCTTCGCGACCGCGGCGCGCGCGGCCCGCGGCGTCCGCGACTTCCTCGCGAGCGGTCCGGCGGGGCCGTCCGGCGCCGGGCGCGTCGCGGCCGAGCCGGGCGCGATCCACTCGAGCAGCGCGGTCACCTCCGCCCGGGCGGCGTCGATCGCGACCAGCACGCGCTTGCCGTCGCGCCTCGAGCGCACGAGCCCGGCGCGCTCGAGCGCCTGGACGTGGCGCGTGGTGCACGACTGCGACAGTCCGACGGCCACGGCCAGGTCGCCGACGCAGCGCTCGCCGTCCAGCAGGCGGAGGGCGATGCGAAAGCGCGAGGCGTGCCCCAGCGCGGCGAGCAGCACGTGCGCGTCCCGGTGGCGGTTGTTCATTGCATGGGCATGCATAACATGGCATCCGCCGTGGCCGCAACGAAGAACGCTGTGGTACTTTGCGCCCGTCGCGCCGCCCGCCGAGACCTCCCTCCGGACCCGCCATGAAATCCACGCCTCCCATCCTGCCTTCCCGCCCCGCCGTCCCGAGCTTCTACGGGCTGCGGCGCGAGCGGCTGGCCGAGCATCTCGGCCGGGCGGGGCTGCCGGGCTACCGGGCGGACCAGCTCTACTCGTGGGTCTACCAGAAGCAGGTGCGCGAGCCCGAGCGCATGACGAACCTGCCGGCGCCGCTGCGCCGCGACGTGGCCGCCGTGCTCGACCTCGGGCTGCCGCCCGCGCAGGTGCTGGCGAGCGCAGACGGCGACACGCACAAGCTGGTCTTCACGCTCGCCGACGGCGCGCGGGTCGAGAGCGTCTCGATGCGCACCGCGCGGCGGCTGACGTTCTGCGTCTCGAGCCAGGTCGGCTGCGCGCTCAAGTGCGCCTTCTGCGCGACCGGCCTCATGGGGCTGAAGCGCAACCTGAGGGCCGAGGAGATCGTCGCGCAGGTGATGGTGATGGGCGACCTGCACGAGTGGCGCGACGACCGCTTCAACATCGTCTTCATGGGCATGGGCGAGCCGCTCGCGAACCTCGAGGCCGTCTCGGAGGCCGTGCGGGTGCTGCACGACGAGCGCGGGCTCAACCTCGGGGCGCGCCGCATCACCGTGTCCACGTCGGGGCTCGTGCCGCAGATGCGCGAGCTGGCGCGGCTCGACCTGCAGGTCGGCCTGGCGCTGTCGCTGCACGCGACCACCGACGAGGTGCGCGACCGGCTGATGCCCGTCAACCGCCGCTGGCCGATCGCCGAGGTGCTCGACGCCGCGCGCGACTACGGCGCGGCCGTGGGGCGCCGGGTGACGCTGGAGTACACGCTGATCGGCGGGGTCAACGACACGCCCGCCGACGCCGACCGGCTCGCCGCGTTCGCGCGCGCGCTGCCGAGCAAGATCAACATCATCCCGTACAACCCCGTGCCCGGGCTCGCGTGGAAGCGGCCGGCACCCGAGGCGATCGACGCGTTCGCGCAGCGCCTGTACCCGAAGGCGCCGTCGGTGACCGTGCGCAACACCATGGGCGGCGAGATCTGGGCGGCCTGCGGGCAGCTCGGAGGCCTCTCGCCGGACGCGTGAAGGGGCGCGCGGGCGCGTGAGCCTCCGGACCCGGCTCCTCGTCGCGCTCCTCGCGCTCGCGCTGCTGCCGACGCTGGTCTTCGCCGTCTTCACGATCGACCAGCTCAACCGCTCGACCGACCTCTGGTACCGCCCCGGCGTCGAGCAGGCGCTCGACTCGTCGGTCGAGGTCACCCGCACGGCGCTCACGCGGCTCGAGGCCACGGTGCTCGAGCGCGCCGACCACTGGGCGGCCGGGGCCGCGCCGCCGCCTCTCGACGCGGCCCGGCGCACGGCGCTGCGCGACGGGCTGCGCGACGCCGGGCTCGACTTCGCGCTCGTCTGCGTGCGCGAGGGCGACCGCTGGCGCGTGGCCGAGCAGGTCGTGCCGGCGGGCGTGCTCGCCGCCGACACGCTCGACCTCGCGGGCGAACTGGACGAGGCGCTCGCCGGCTCGCGGCTGCTGCGCTCGCCGGCCGGCGTGCTCGCCGCGGTCGCGGCGTCGGGCCCCGACGCGGCGATCGTCGCGGGCGTGCGGCTGACGCCCGACTTCTTCGACCGCGTCGAGCAGATCGGCCAGGCGCGCGGCTACTACGGACGGCTCGCCGTGCTCGTGGACCTGCAGCACCGCTGGGTGTGGCTGCTGGTCGGCGCGCTCGCCGTCGTCGTGGCGGTCACCGCCGTGCTGCTCGCGCGCGGCCTGTCGCGGCAGATGTCGGAGCCGCTCGTCGCGCTGACCGGGGCGTTCGGGCGCGTGGCCGAGGGCGACCTCGCGACGCGCGTGCCCGAATCGGGGGCGCCCGAACTGCGGGCGCTGGCGGCCTCGTTCAACGCCATGACCGAGCGGCTCGCCGCGGCCCGCGAGGCGCTCGCGCGGGCCGAGCGCGAGGCGGCGTGGCGCGACGTCGCGCGGCGGCTCGCGCACGAGATCAAGAACCCGCTCACCCCGATGCGGCTCTCGCTGCACCGGCTGCAGAAGCGCGCCGACGCCGTGCCCGAGCGCGAGCGCGAGGCGGTGCGCGACAGCCTCGCGGCGCTGCTGCAGGAGGTCGAGCACCTCGCGCGGCTGGCCGAGCAGTTCTCGCAGTACGCGCGGCTGCCCGAGCCGCGCCTCGAGCCCGTGGACCTCGCCGAGGTCGCGCGGGCGGCGGCGGCGCTGCACGAGCCCGGCCACGTCGCGATCGAGGTCGCCTGCGCGGCGCCGGCGCGCGTGCGCGGCGACCGGTTGCTGCTCTCGCGCGCGGTGCATAACCTGCTGCTGAACGCGTGCGAGGCGAGCCCCGAGGGCGGCGCCGTCGAGTTGCGGGTCACGGCCGCGGGCGCCGAGGCGCGCCTCGAGGTGCTCGACCGCGGCCCCGGCGTGCCGGCGGACCTCGCGTCGCGCGTGTTCGAACCCTACGTGAGCACCAAGAACCGCGGCAGCGGACTCGGCCTCTCGCTGGTCCGCGACATCGCGGCCCAGCACGGCGGCCGCGTCGAGATCGGGAACCGCGAGGGAGGCGGCGCGCGAGCGCTGCTCGTGCTGCCGCTCGAGCCCGCGAACGGATGACGGAGCCCATGGCCAACCGAGAGAGCTTCCAGGTCCTGCTGGTGGACGACGACGCGGCGATCCGCCGCCAGTTGCGCGGCGTGCTCGAGGACGAGGGGCACGCCACGGCCGAGGCGGCGAACGCCGGCGCGGCCTACGTCGCGCTGGAATCGAAGCGCTTCGACGTCGTGCTGCTGGACATCCGCATGCCCGGCGAGAGCGGACTCGACGCGCTCGTCCGCATCCGCGAGCAGGCGCCCGACACGGCGGTGATCATCGTCTCGGGCGAGGGCTCGCTCGAGAACGCGCTCAAGGCCGGCCAGCGCGGGGCGTTCGACTTCGTCGAGAAGCCGATCCGCGACCCGGACGCGCTGCTCCAGGTGATGGCCGAGGCGGTGCGCGTCTCGCGCCTGCGCCGCGCCCCGCGCGCGGCCGCGGCCGCGGCGCCGGCCGGCGACACGACGCTCGGGCTCGTCGGCGAGAGCCCCGCGCTCGAGAAGCTGCGCGAGCAGATGCGGCGCGTGGGGCCCTCCTCGGGCCGGGTGCTGGTGACCGGCGAGAACGGCTCCGGCAAGGAGCTGGTGGCGCACGCCATCCACGCGCTCTCGAAGCGCGCCGCCGGTCCGTTCGTGAAGCTCAACTGCGCGGCCATCCCGAAGGACCTGCTCGAGAGCGAGCTGTTCGGCTACGAGCGCGGCGCGTTCACCGGCGCGGTGCAGAGCAAGAAGGGCCGGCTGGAGCTGGCCGACGGCGGCACGCTGTTCCTCGACGAGGTCGGCGACCTCGCGCCCGAGGCGCAGGCCAAGCTGCTGCGCGTGATCGAGACGAACGAGCTCGAGCGCGTCGGCGGCACGCGCACCGCCAAGGTGGACGTGCGGCTCGTCGCCGCGACCAACAAGGAGCTGGCCGAGGCCGTGCGCGCGGGCGAGTTCCGCGAGGACCTCTACTTCCGCCTCAACGTGCTGCCGATCGTGGTGCCGCCGCTGCGCGAGCGGCGCGCCGACGTGCCGGTGCTGGCGCGGTACTTCCTCGCGCAGTTCGCGGCGATCGAGGGCCGCGGCGCGCTCGACCTGGCCCCCGACGCGGTCGAACTGCTGTCGGACTACCACTGGCCCGGCAACGTCCGCGAGCTGCGGAACCTGATGGAGCGGGCGGTCGTGCTGGTCGAGGGCGACGCGGTCTCGGCCGCCGACCTGCTGCCCTGGCTCGAGGGCCCGCCCGAGGGGAACGACGACGCCGGCCTGCGCGGGCGGGTGGCGCGCAGCGAGATCGACTCCATCCGCCGGGCGCTCGAGGCCGCCGACTGGAACGTCACGCAGGCCGCGGCCGGGCTCGGGATCGACCGCACGAACCTGCACCGGAAGATGCGCAAGTACGGCATCGCGCGGCGATGAGCGCGGGCGCGCCACGCGACTGTGGCGGGGACGCCACACGGGCAGCGCCCCGGCGGCGCGCCGGTGCGGCGAACCCCGCGCCGGCGGCCGGTTTCGGCGCCTCCGTCGCGGCCCGGCGTGGTACGGGCATTGCCTCGGGAAGTGAGTCCCCTTCCTTCCGACCCGGAGGCATCGTGAACCGCTGGCCCCTCCTTCCCGCGCTCCTCGCCGCGCTCGCCCTCGCGCACGCCCCGGGCGCCGCGGCCTCGCCCGCCGACACCCTGGCGTTCGAGCCCGTGGGCGGCTACGGCTTCTCGGACAGCGCCGGCGCCGAGCCGCCGCTCGACGCGGCCGTCATCTCGCTGCGCGCCGACGCCGAGGGCGACTGGCTGCGCGCCCCGGTGGGCGACGCGCTGCTCACCGCCCCCGAGCCGTGGCGCGACCGCCACCCGAAGGGCGCCTCCGAGGCGACGCTGTCGCTCGACTACAACCGCGTGGACCTGCTGCGCTACGGCCTTTGGTACCAGGTGCAGCAGCCCTGGACCATGCACCCGCGGCTCGGCGCGCGGCTCGACTACGCCACCGGGCGCAAGCGGGTGCTGTACGGCGTGCAGGTCGAGCAGCCGCTGCTGCCGACCGCGCGCTTCGTGCTCGGCGCCGGCATGACGCGCCGCACCGACCACCCCGACCTGCAGCAGGTCGAGGACCTCGAGAACTCGCTGGCCCTGCTGGTCGCGCACGAGGACTGGCGCGACTACTTCGAGCGCGAGGGCTTCGGCGCCTACCTGTCGTGGCGCGTGCCCGACTTCTCGACCGTCAGCGCGCACCTGCGCACGGACGAGTACCGTTCGCTCGAATCGAGCCGCCGCGTCCGCTCGTGGTTCCGCACCGGCCGGCCGCTGCGCGCGAACCCGGCGATCGACGAGGGCGAGGCGCACCGCGCCCTGCTGCGCCTCGAGCGGCTCGCCCACCACACCCGCTCGTCCCGCGGCGGGCTCTACCACTGGATCGAGCTGCAGCGCGCCGGCGGAGCGCTCGGCGGCGACTTCGAGTACACGCGCGCGCTCGCCGACCTGCGCAGCGTCGTGCGCCTCTCGCCCGCGGTCACGCTCGCGCTGCGCGCGGTGGGCGGATCGGAGCTCGACGGCGACCTGCCGCGCCAGGAGCGCTTCGCGGTCGGCGGCCCCGACGGGCTGCGCGGACACCGCATCGGGGCGTTCCGCGGCGACCAGATGGCGCTCGTGCAGGCCGAGTACACGATCGGGCTGTGGCGCGTGCGCGGCCACGGCTTCGAGGGCGGGCTGCAGGCGATGGTGTTCGCCGACGCCGGCACCGCATGGGACGGCGGCGGCGCCTGGGACGTCGGCGCGCAGAAGTTCGCGGTGGACGGCGGCTTCGGCATCGCGACCAGCGAGGACGACGTGCGCCTGACGTTCGCGCGCAACCTGCAGGAGCCCGGCTCCGAGTTCGTGGTGGGACTGCGCTTGAACCGGCCCTTCTAGGCTCCCGATTGGCTCCCCGGCTCCCCGCCCCGGTCCGCCTCCGCGCCGCGCTCGCCGCGGCCGGCCTCGCGCTGCTCGCGGCGTCGCCCGCGCTCGCGATCGACTTCGGCGCCGTGTCGCCGCGGCGCGACGCCGAGGGCCGCCTCGGCGTCACCTTCCGGCTCGACGGGCCGCTCGACCAGCGCGCGCGAGAGAGCCTCGCGCGCGGCATGCCCGCGACGCTGCTGCTGCGCGCGGAGCTCTGGCGCAAGCGCAGCGGCTGGTTCGACCGCGTCGAGCGCTCGGCCGACGCCACGGTGCGGCTGCGCCAGGACGTGTGGGCGCGCGCGTGGCGCATCGAGCGCGGCGGCCTGCCCGCCATCGTCGTGCCGTCCGTGGACTCGCTCGAGGCGGCGCTCACGCGCCCGCTCGAGCTGGACTTTCCCGACTCGGCGCGCCTGCCGGTCGGCGCCTCCTACTTCGTCGTGCTGTCGGCGATCGTGAAGCCGCTGAGCGTCGAGGACGCCGAGGAGGTGCTCGGCGGCCTGTCGGGCGAGGTGCGCGGCCCGCGCGGCTCTGGCTTCGGCGCGATCACGGCGCTCCCGCGCGCGCTGTTCGACGCGGTGCGCGGCATCGCCGGGCTCGGCGACGCGAGCGCGCGCGCGGTGAGCGCCGAGTTCACGCCCGCGACGCTCGAGCGGCGCTGACGCGGGGCGCCGGCGGTCGGGTCGGCGCGTCGCCACCGGAACCCGCGACGGGGCCGGGCGGCGTTCCCGAACGGCGCCTACGGCGCGCGGACGATGCGCGTCGTGCCGCCGCGGCCGTCGCGGGCCCGCGCGAACACGACCGCCGCGCGCACCTCGCGGCCCGTCGCGTCGCGGCCGTCCCACAGCCAGGCGGCGCCCGCGCCGTCGG
>CAZUEM010000057.1:0-18800 GCA_964619155.1 uncultured bacterium | reverse complement strand
AGCCGGCCGCCCTGCGCCACGCGCTGCTCGCGGGCCTCTGGCGCGAGGCCGCGCCGCGCTCGAGCGGGCTGCCTCGCCGGCACCGCGACGCGCTCGACGCCGTCCTGGCCTCGGGGCGCCGCCGCGCCGAGGTTTCGCTGCCCGGAGGCGCGCGCGCCGTGCTCGCCGCCGGGCGGCTCGAGGTTCTCGCGCCCGCCGGCCGGACCCCGGAGCGGCCCGGCCGGAAGCGCGAGTCGAACGGGCGCGCCGATGCTAGACTGCGCCGCGCATTCCCGGACCGCACTCCGACCCCCGCGCGCGCGGCCGAGCCGGCCCGCGCGCGAGTCCGTTCGAACCCGCCGTCCCGCTGACCCGCGTCCCGGATGGAGAGCCATGACCGACGAGCACCGCGCCGTTCAGACGGAACCGAGACTGAAGGTCCTGTTCACCGCCGAGCAGATCCGCGCCCGGGTGCGCGAGATGGGCGTCGAACTCGCCCGCGACTACGCGGGCAAGCACCCGCTGTTCGTGGGGGTGCTCAAGGGCGCCTGCATGTTCCAGTGCGACCTCGCCCGCGCGACCGCGCTCGACGACCTCGAACTGGACTTCCTGGCCGTCGCCTCGTACGGGCACGGGACCAGTTCGAGCGGGAACGTGAAGCTCATCATGGATCTTCGTTCCGACATCCGGGACCGGCACCTCGTGCTTTGTGAAGGAGTGGTGGATTCTGGGCTGAGCGTGTCCTTCATCCTGGATCTGCTCAAATCCCGCGGGGCGGCCAGCATCAAAGTGGCGACTCTTCTCGACAAGGCGCCCTGCCGGAAGCTCCCGGTCCCGGTGGACTACGTCGGCTGGACCATCGGGGCCGAGTTCGTGATCGGGTACGGCATGGACGTGGCCGAGAAGTACCGCAATCTGCCCTACGTGGGCGTGATCGAGGAGGCGTGACGACGTGAGCATGTTCCGCAGGGAAGGCGACGACGAGGGCCGGCGCCCGGGCAAGGGCGGCGGGCCGCGCGGACCGCAGCCCACACCGCCGGCGGGCCAGCCGTTCCGCACCATGGCGTTCTGGGGGCTGGTCATCCTGCTCGGCCTCGTCGCCTACAAGATGTACTCGGGCAACCTGCTCGCCACGCAGCGGATCGAGATCCCCTACACGGCGTTCATGCAGGAGGTCGACAAGGGCAACGTCGAGGTCGCGAACTTCGCCGAGCAGACGCGCACGCTGACGGGCGAGCTCAAGGCCGAGATCACGCAGAAGGTCGGCGGCCGCGACGTCACGGTGAAGTCGTTCAAGACGAACTTCCTCGGCGACGGCTCCGAGCTGGCGGACAAGGTGCGCGCGACCGGCGCGCGCGTGGCGGTGAACCCGCCCGGCGTGGACTGGGTGAACATGCTGTTCAGCTGGCTGCCGCTCGTGCTGTTCCTGGTCGCGTGGATGTTCGTGCTGCGCCAGATGCAGGGCGGCGGCTCGGCGGCGCTGCGCTTCGGCAAGAGCAAGGCGCGCGTGCTCATGGACCAGCAGCCCAAGGTGACGTTCAAGGACGTCGCCGGCTGCGACGAGGCCAAGCAGGAGCTGCAGGAAATCATCGAGTTCCTCAAGGAGCCGCAGAAGTTCCAGCGGCTCGGCGGGCGGATCCCGAAGGGCGCGCTGCTGCTCGGCCCGCCCGGCTCGGGCAAGACGCTGCTCGCGCGCGCGGTGGCCGGGGAGGCCGGCGTGCCCTTCTTCTCGATGAGCGGCTCGGACTTCGTGGAGATGTTCGTGGGCGTGGGCGCCTCGCGCGTCCGGGACCTCTTCGACCAGGCCAAGCGCAACGCGCCCTGCATCGTCTTCGTGGACGAGATCGACGCCGTCGGGCGGCACCGCGGCGCGGGGCTCGGCGGCGGGCACGACGAGCGCGAGCAGACGCTCAACCAGCTGCTCGTCGAGATGGACGGCTTCGAGACCAACGAGGGCGTCATTCTGATCGCCGCCACCAACCGGCCCGACGTGCTCGACCCGGCGCTGCTGCGCCCCGGGCGCTTCGACCGCCAGATCGTCGTGGACTGGCCGGACGTGCGGGGCCGCGAGGGCATCCTCAAGGTGCACACGCGCAAGATCCCGCTCGCCGAGGACGTGGACCTCAAGTCCATCGCCCGCTCGACGCCCGGCATGGCCGGAGCGGAGCTGGCGAACATCGTCAACGAGGCCGCCCTGCTGGCCGCGCGCCGCAACCACAAGAAGGTCAGCGACCGCGACCTCGAGGACGCCAAGGACAAGGTCATGATGGGCGCGGAGCGCCGCAGCCTCGTCATGACCGAGCAGGAGCGCAAGACCACGGCGTACCACGAGGCCGGCCACGCGCTCGTCGCCTGGCTGCTGCCGGGCAGCGACCCGGTGACGAAGGTGACGATCATCCCGCGCGGCCGCGCGCTGGGGCTGACGCTCTACACGCCGCAGGAGGAGCGCCACAACTACTCGAAGAAGCAGCTCGAGGACCGGCTCTGCCACGCCATGGGCGGCCGCGCCGCCGAGCGCATCGTCTTCGAGCACCTCACCACCGGCGCCGCGAACGACCTCGAGCAGGCGACCAACATCGCCCGCAGCATGGTCACGCGCTTCGGCATGAGCGACAAGCTCGGACCGCTCACGTTCGGCAAGAAGGAGGAGATGGTCTTCCTCGGCCGCGAGCTGTCCACGCACAAGGACTACAGCGAGCAGACCGCGGAGCTGATCGACCAGGAGGTGCGCGACATCGTCGAGCGCGCCGACCAGATGGCCGTGAAGCTGCTGCGCGAGAACCTCGACCAGCTGCACGTGCTGGCGAACACGCTGCTCGAGCGCGAGTCGCTCGACGGCGACGAGATGGACCGGGTGCTGCGCGGCGAGAAGCTCGAACCGCTGCAGAAGAACGACGGCGGCGGCGGCGCCGACGCGGCGGCCCAGGCCCCGGCGCCCGCGACGGGCGAGGGCGGCGCGCAGCTCGACGCGTTCGGCGGCCCGGCCCCGAACCCGGCCGGCGCCTGAGGCGTCGCGGACGAACGAGGCCCGGCGGGGCGACCCGCCGGGCCTTCGTGTTTCCGCCCGAAGCCGGGCCCCGCGGACTTTTTTCGGGGCCCTTGCAACTTTCGTCCCGGTCGCGGCGTCTGTATGGGCGACACCCGCGTGCGATCGGGTGCCTCCCGCCGCAGGCAAGGCTGGCGGAGACTTCCAGGCAGGCGGACCGGCGGGCAGAGCCGGTCCGGAATGGTTGCGAGCGGCGCCCGAACACCTCCCGGGCGCCGTTTCGCTTTCGGGGCCGCGGCCCACGCTCCCGCCCACCTCCCCCCCCGCGGCCCGCCGTGACTGGTCCCAGCGGACCGCTTGCGCGCCGGGGGCGGACCCGCTGGAATGCGCTCGCCGCACCCGCACCTGCGACCCGAACTCCCGCCCTCGAGGCTGACCGTGAAGACTGCCGTCTGGCTGTGGCTGATCGCCCTGCTCCTCACTCTGGTCCTCGCCCGCTGGCAGCGCGTCAGCGGCCCCACCTACCCGCTGAGCGGCACGTCCGCGGTCGCGGGCGCCGGCTACCGCTGGCAGCTCGAGCGTTCGCACGCCGGGCCCGGCGACCACCCGGTCAAGCTCGCGGCGCCTTCGCCCGGCGCGACCGGCACGCTCGAGTGGCGGGTCCACAAGTCCGCCGACGCCTGGACCGCGGTGCCCATGACGCTCGCGGGCGACACGCTGACGGCCCCGCTGCCGCACCAGCAGCCGGGCGGGAAGCTCGACTACCGGGTGACGCTCGTCGCGAACGGCGGGCCCGTGACGCTGCCGCCCGCGGGCCATGCGACGCTGCGCTTCCGCGCCGACGTGCCGTCCTGGGTGCTGATCCCGCACATCTTCGTCATGTTCGGAGCGCTGCTGCTGTCGGCGCGCACCGGGCTCGAGGCGTTCCGGAAGCAGCCCGACTTCAGGCTCCTCACCGCGCGCACGCTCGCGGCGCTCGTGGTCGGCGGCTTCATCCTCGGCTGCATCGTGAGCGGCTATGCGTTCAGCATGCCGTGGGGCGGGTTCCCGATCAGTAACGATCCGACCGACAACAAGACGCTGATCGCGTTCCTCGCCTGGGCCGTCGCGGCGGTGCCCGTCTTCCGCGGGCGCAACGCGCGCGCCTTCGTGATCGGCGCGGCGCTCGTCACGTTCGCCGTGTTCGTCATCCCGCACAGCGTCTCGATGCCGCAGTAGCCGCGTCGCGAACGCAGCCGCCCGGCCGGGAGCGCCCCGGCGCGGGCGGCTTCGCGTTTCGCGGCCGCGCCGGGCGCCGCGCTCAGCGCCCCGGCGCGGGCGCCGGCGTGATCGTGAGCGCGAGGCGGTCGCCGTTGCGCAGCACGTCGAGCGCGGCCGGCGCGCCGATGCGTTCCGCGGTGAGCAGCCGGTGCAGGTCGTCCACGCCCGCGACGGGCTCGCCCGCCAGCCCGACCAGGATGTCGCCGTCGCGAAGGCCCGCCGCTTCGGCGGGGCTGCCCTTCTCCACGCCCAGCACGAGCACGCCGGTCTCGTGCGCGAGGCCGTGCCTGCGTACGAGCTGCCGGCGCAGCCGGACGTTCTGCCCGGCGACGCCGAGGAACGCGCGGACGATGCGGCCTTCGTGCATCAGGGTGCTCGCGACGA
Source organism: uncultured bacterium (assembly GCA_964619155.1). Classification (GTDB taxonomy): domain Bacteria; phylum Eisenbacteria; class RBG-16-71-46; order RBG-16-71-46; family RBG-16-71-46; genus CAIXRL01. The sequence continues at coordinate 14,191 of CAZUEM010000057.1, read as the reverse complement.
AGCGCGCGAGGTCGATGGCGATCGCGAAGCACAGGCCCTGCGCGGGCAGGATCGTGGCGGTGTTGACGCCGATGACCTCGCCGCGCGTGTTGACGAGCGGGCCGCCGGAGTTGCCCGGGTTCAGCGCCGCGTCGGTCTGCAGCACGTCGTCGATGAGCCGCCCGGACTGCGCGCGCAGCGAGCGCCCGAGCGCGCTCACCACGCCGGCGGTCACCGAACCGTGGAAGCCGAACGGGCTGCCGATGGCGATCGCGATCTGCCCGACGCGCAGGTCGGCCGAGCGCCCCAGCGCGGCGGGCACGAGCCCGTCGGCGGCGACGCGGATGACCGCGATGTCGGTGTCCGGGTCGTCGCCCACGAGCGTCGCGGTGGCGCGGCGGCCGTCGGCGAGCGTCACCTCGAGCCGGCTCGCCGAGCCGGCGACGTGGCTGTTGGTGATGGCGAAGCCGTCCGGCGTGATGACGAACCCCGACCCCGAGCCGGACCGCTCGTCCCCGCGCTGGACGTCGATGCGGAGCACCGACGGCGCGACGATCTCGACCGCGCCGGCCACGGCCTCCGAGTAGGCGTCGAGCAGCCGGGATTCGTCCCCGGGGGGACTCGCGGGCGGAGGCGTCGCGCGGGGGTCGTCGTGGGGCGGCTGCGGGATCGGGGACATGCGGGTCCTTTCGGTGCGGAACGGCCGGAGCGCGGCCTCGCGCCCGGGACCGCTTGGACGCGGCGGACCGTCGGGAGATTCCGGGCCGGGCGCCGGGGTCCCTGGCCTCAGCCCGTGAAGGTCTCCCCGCGTCCGGCCTTCGTCACGAGCAGCGCGCAGGGCTCGAAGCGCCCGCCCTTCTCGCCCTCGAGCGCCCGGAGCCGCTCGAGCACGGCCGGGAGCCCGAGCGCGTCGGCCCAGCGCAGCACGCCGCCGCGGAACGGCGGAAAGCCGGCGCCGAAGATCATCGCCACGTCCACGGCGCCGGCGTCGGCCACCACCTCTTCCTCGAGGCAGCGCGCGCCCTCGTTCACCATCGCGAGCGCCATGCGCTCGGCGAGCGGGGCGAGGTCCGGCGGCCGGCGCGAGCCCGTCGCGCCCAGCAGCGCGGGCACGGCCGGGTCCGGGGTGCGGCGCCGGCCGGCGTGGCGGTAGAACCCGAGCCCGTTCTTGCGCCCGAGGCGGCCCGCGGCCACCAACTTCTCGAGCAGAGGCGCGGGCTGCATGCGGCCGGGGAACGCGGCCGAGAGCACGCCGGCGACCTTGTGCGCGACGTCGAGCCCGACCTCGTCCACGACCTCGAACGGTCCCATGGGCATGCCGAAGCGGCGCATGGCCGCGTCCACGTCCGCGACCGCGAAGCCCTCCTCGAAGAGGTGCATGGCCTCGCGCAGGTAGGGCATGAGGATGCGGTTGACGACGAAGCCGGGGGAGTCCCGCACCACGACCGGCGTCTTGCCGAGCCGCCGCGCGAGCGCGACCGCGGTCACGAGCGCCTCGTCCGAGGTCTTCGCGCCGCGCACCACCTCGACGAGCGGCATCTTGTGGACGGGGTTGAAGAAGTGGAAGCCCACGAAGCGCTCGGGGTGCCGCAGCCCGTCGGCCAGCGCGTCCACGCGGAGCGAGGAGGTGTTGGTCGCGAGCAGCGCGCCGGGCCGCATGCGCACTTCCAGCTCGGCGAACACGCGGCGCTTGACGTCGAGGTCCTCGACGACCGCCTCGATCGCCGCGTCGGCGTGCGCGAGCCCCGAGAGATCGAGCGCCGGCAGGATGCGCGCCATCTGCCCGTCCTTCTCGCGCGCGCTCGTCCGCTTCCTCCGCCCGCGCTCGTCCATCACCGCGCGCACGGTCTGCAGCCCCTTCTGCAGCGCCTCGGGCCGCACGTCGCGCAGGCGCACCTCGATGCCGTGGCGGCTCGCCAGCTCGGCGATGCCGCCGCCCATGACGCCCGCGCCCGCGAGCGCGAGGCGCGCGACCGGCGCGGGCTCGGGCGCTTCGCCCGCGACCACGCCGGCGCGCTTCGCGGCCTCCGAGAGGCGGAAGATGCGCACGAGGTTCTTGCACACCGCGCCGGTCACGAGCGGGCCGATGGCGCGGGCCTCGAGCGCGAGCGAGGCCTCGACCGTGCCGCCCGCGCCTCCCGCGAGCACGTCGAGCGCCGCGAGCGGCGCCGGGTAGTGCCCGCCGGTCTTCGCCATCACGCCGGCGCGCGCCTGGCGCAGCACGAGCGCCCGGCCGGGCGGCGTCGTGTCGAGCAGCCGGGGCACGAGCCCCTTCGGCCGGTAGGCGTCGCGCCGCGCCCCCGCGGGGCGCCCGGCGAGCGTCGCGAGGCGCTGCTCGGCCGCCTCCACCAGCCAGGCGGAGGGCGCGGCCTTCGCGACGAGCCCCATCTTCTCGGCGCGCTTCGCGTCCACGGTGCGCCCGGTCAGGATCAGGTCGCACGCGGCGGCCAGCCCGACCAGCCGCGGCAGCCGCGTCGTGCCGCCGAAGGCCGGGAAGATGCCGAGCAGCGTCTCGGGCAGGCCGATCTGCGCGCGCTCCTCGGCCGCGACCCGCGAGTCGCAGGCGAGCGCCAGTTCGAGCCCGCCACCCAGGCACGCGCCCTCGATGGCGGCCACCGTCGGCGCGCGCAGCGCCGCGAGGCGCGCGAACGCCGCGTGCGCGCGCCGCACGAGCGCCGCCGCCGCTTCCGCGTCGGCGATCGCGCCGATGGCGTCCAGGTCGGCGCCCGCCACGAACGAGCCGCTCTTGCCGCTCCGCAGCACGACGCCCGTCACGTCCGTTCGCGCTTCGAGCGCGTCGAGGGCCGCCTCGAGGCCGGCGAACGCCTCGACCGTGAGCACGTTCACCTTGCGCGCGGGATCGTCCACGACCAGGTGGACGAGCCCGCCGGGGCGGTCCTCGACGCGGAACACGGGGCTCACGGCCGCTCCAGCACGAACGCCGCGCCCTGCCCGCCGCCCACGCACAGCGTGGCGAGGCCGCGCTTGAGCCCGCGCCGCCGCAGCTCGTGGAGCAGCGTCAGGACGAGCCGCGCGCCGCTCGAGCCCACGGGGTGGCCGAGCGCGATGGCGCCTCCGTTCACGTTGAGCTTCTCGTCGGGCACCTCGCCGAGCGCGCGGTCCAGCCCCAGCTCGCGCTTCGCGAACGTGTCCGACTTCATGGCCTCGAGGCAGGCGAGCACCTGCGCGGCGAAGGCCTCGTTGATCTCGACCCGATCCATGTCGTCGAGCGTCAGCCCCGCCCGCTCCAGCGCCTTCGCGGCCGCGAAGACGGGCCCGAGTCCCATGCGGGCCGGCGAGAGCCCGGCGAACGCGAACGCGCGCACGCGCCCGAGCGGCGGCGCGGGCCAGTCCCGCGCCGCGTCCTCGCCGCCCACGAGCAGCGCCACGGCGCCGTCGGTGACCTGGCAGGCGTTGCCCACCGTGACGGTGCCGTTGCGCCGGTCGAAGTAGGGCTTGAGCTTCGCGAGCGCCTCGAGCGTCTGGCCCTCGCGCGGGCCCACGTCGTCGCGCACCGGCTCGTACTTCGGGGCGGCGAACACGGGCACGATCTCCTCGCGCAGCGCCTCGCGGGCGGCGAGCGCGCGCTGGTGGCTGCGCAGCGCGAGGGCGTCCTGCCGCTCGCGCCCGATGCGGAACTCGCGCGCGAGCACCTCGGCGGTCTGGCCCATGTTGAGCCCGCACACGAGGTCGGTCAGGCCCTCGGCCAGCGCGATGCGCGGCGCCAGCAGGCGCGGGCGGAAGCGCGCGAACGCCCCGAGCTTCTGCACGGGGGTCTTCGCGCGCATCAGGCCCTCGAGCCACTCGGCGTACTCCGCCGGGAAGTGGAGCGGGATCTGGGTCATGTTCTCCATGCCGCCCGCCATCACCAGCGACGCGTCGCCCGCGGCGATCCGGTACAGGGCGCTCGCCACCGCCTCCATGCCGGAGGCGCAGTTGCGGTGCACGGTGAAGGCGGGCACGCGCTCCGGCACGCCGGCGCGCAGCGCGACGATGCGCGAGGAGTTCGCGGCCTCGGAGGGCATGGCGCAGTGGCCGAGGATCACCTCGTCGAGACGGCCCGGGTCGAGCTCGGCGCGCGCGATCGTCTCGGCGACCGCGAGGCGCCCGAGTTCGTAGGAGGGCACCTTGCGGAAGACGCCGCCGGCCTTCACGAACGGCGTCCTCACCCCGCCCAGGATCCAGCCGCCCGTCGCCGTCATGGCTCCGCCCCTCCCGCGCCCTACTTGATCTTCGCCAGCAGGTGGCGCGCCTCCGCCTGGTAGCGCGCGTCGAGCGCGCTGCTCGTGGGCGGCAGCGACACGGCCTTCTCCAGCTCGGCCTTCGCCTCCGCCTTGCGCCCGCGGTCCTTGAGCATGCGGCCGTACTCGAGCCGGTGGTTCACGTACTCGGGTTCGAGCTCGATCGCCCTCTGGAACGCCTTCTCGGCCTGCTCGAACGACGCGCCCCTGGGCACGCCGCCCAGCACCGCGTTCGCGGCCATGCGCTCGACCGCGTTCAGGCCCGCGATCTTGACGTTCCACATGGCCAGCACGTGCCAGGCGCGGCCGATGCCCGGGTCGAGCTGCAGCGCGCGGTCCACCTCGGACTTGATCTCGCGCGAGAGCGCGAGCCGCGTCTTGGGCCCCTCGCTCAGCGCCTGGCGCCCGAGGGCCACCGCCAGCCAGACGTGCCCGGCCGCGGAGTCCGGGGCGGCCTTGACGGCGGCGCGCGCGTGCTCGACCGCCGAGGCCCGGATCGCCCGCTGTGCGTCGCCCTTCTGCATCTCGCCCAGCTCGGACTCGGTGCGCGACAGCCGGCAGAGCGTGGCGAGCTGCCCCGGCGCCGCCTCGAGCGCCGAGGCGTAGGCCGCGCGGGCCTCGGGAAGCCGGCCGGCGGCGTAGTGCTGGTCGCCTTCGGCCGCCCACTCGCCGGCGGTCTTCGCGCCCGCCACGGCCGCGACGAACATCCCGAGGGCCAGGGCGGCGGCGAGGAACGCGAACGGACGGCGGGCGCGCGAGGCGGCGCGGGGACTCGGCATGGCGAACCTCCCAGGCGGGCGGCGCGGAATGCGCCGGGGCGCCACCATGCGACCCGGGTTCGCACGTTGTCAATTGCCGCTTGTCGCGCGTCCGAGGCGGGTGCTACGAATCCCCGGCCTGCCGCCCCACGCGGCCGGGCACCCGCCTCCGGAGGCCCCATGCCCCGAACCCTGATCGCGATCTTCCTCGACACCGTGGACCGCCTGAACAAGCCGGTTCAGTTCATGCGCAAGAACGCGGTCGGCTGGGAGTCCATCCCGGCCGCCCGCGCCCTCGCCGACGTCGAGGCGCTCGCGCACGGGCTGCAGTCGCTCGGCGTCGGGCCCGGCGACCGCGTGGCGCTGCTCGCCGAGAACCGCTACGAGTGGGTCCTCAGTGACCTCGCGGTCCTCGGGCTCGGCGCCGTCATGGTGCCCATCTACCCGACGCTCACCGCGCAGCAGGTGAAGTACATCCTCGAGAACGCCGAGGCGAAGGTGTGCATCGTCTCGACGCCCGCGCAGCTCGACAAGGTGGGCGAGATCGCCGGCTCGCTGCCGGCCCTGCAGGCGATCGTGGCGATGGAGCCCGCGCCGCCGACGTCGGGCCGGTCGCACTCCTTCGCCGACCTGGCGGCCGAGGGCGAGAAGCGCCGCGCGGCCGACCCCGGGGCGTTCCGGCGCACGGCCGCGAACGTGAAGCCGGGCGACCTCGCGACCATCATCTACACCTCGGGCACGACCGGCGACCCCAAGGGCGCCATGCTGTCGCACGACAACATCGCCTCGAACGTCGAGGCGAGCCTGAAGGTCGTGGACCTGAACCCGTCCGACACGAGCCTGTGCTTCCTGCCGCTCTGCCACATCTTCGAGCGCATGGCGGGGCTCTACGCGATGCTCGCGGGCGGCGTGAGCATCGCCTTCGCGCAGGGCCTCGAGACCGTGGCCGCAGACGCCATGGAGGTGCACCCCACCGTGCTCACCGGGGTGCCGCGCTTCTACGAGAAGGTCTACGCGCGGGTCATGGAGAACGCGCTGGCCCAGCCGCCGCTGCGCAAGAACATCTTCTTCTGGGGACTGCACACCGGGCAGAAGGTGGCGCGCCTGCACTTCGAGGGCAGGAAGCCCGCGGGCGGACTCGCCGTGCAGGCCCGGATCGCCGACCGGCTCGTGGGCGCCAAGGTGCGCGCGCGCGTGGGCGGGCGGCTGCGCCTGTGCATCTCGGGGGGCGCGCCGCTGGGCGCCAAGATCATGGAGTTCTTCTTCGCGGTCGGCATCCCGATCATCGAGGGCTACGGCCTGACCGAGACCTCGCCGGTCATCTGCCTGAACCCGCCCGGGCGCGAGCGCCCGGCCTCCGTCGGGCCGACCATCCCCGGCGTCGAGGTCCGCATCGGCGACGAGGGCGAGATCCTCACCCGCGGCCCGCACGTCATGCTGGGCTACTTCCGCAACGAGGCGGCGACGGCCGAGGCCATCCGCGACGGCTGGTTCCACACCGGCGACGTCGGGCACCTCGACCCCGACGGCTACCTGCACATCACCGACCGGCTCAAGGACCTGCTCGTCACGGCCGGCGGCAAGAAGGTGGCGCCGCAGCCGCTCGAGGGGCGGCTCAAGTCCGTGAAGTGGATCACCGAGGCGGTCATGCTGGGCGACCGCCGGCCCTACTGCGTGTGCCTGCTCGTGCCCAACTTCGCCGTGCTCGAGACGGAGGCGAAGGCCCGCGGCTGGGCGCACGCCTCGCGCCACGAACTGCTCGCGCGTCCCGAGGTGCTCGCGGTCTACCAGCGCGAGATCGACCGGCTGAACGCCGACCTCGCCCCGTTCGAGAAGATCAAGAAGTTCGCCCTGCTCGACCGCGACCTCAGCCAGGACGCGGGCGAGCTGACGCCCACCCTCAAGGTGCGGCGTCGTGTACTGTCCCGGAAGTTCGCTGACCTCATCGAGTCCCTCTACGCTCCCGGGCCGGAATCCCCGGCGGCGTAGACGCTGTCGCCTCGAGGACCACGCCTCACCATACGGAAAGGGCCACATGAATCGGCTTCGCACCGCGTTCGCGGCCGCGCTCGTCGCGGCCATCCTCGCGCCGGGGCCGGCGCAGGGCGCCGGATACGGCATCTACGAGCAGGGCGCCGCGGCGCTCGGCATGGCGGGCGCGCACACCGCGTCCGTGAACGACGCGTCCGCGGCGTTCTACAACCCGGCGGCGCTCGTCCGCCTCGAGGGCAAGCAGTTCTACGTCGGCGGCACCTGGCTCAACACGAGCAACAGCTTCGCCGGCATCGACCCGTTCCCCGGCTTCGGCGTCAGCGAGGAGATGGAGAGCGGCAACTTCTTTCCCCCGACCGTCTACTGGTCGAACCACTTCGCGAAGAACTGGGCCTACGCGGTGAGCGTCAACGCGCCGTTCGGCCTCGGGGTGTCGTGGAAGAACCCCGAGAGCTTCACCGGGCGCGACCGCGTCACCAAGGCGAACCTGCAGGGCCTCAACACCGGCTTCAACCTGGCGTGGGCGATGAGCGACCGGCTCTCGTTCGGCGCCGGCTTCAACACCATCTTCGCCGGCGTCGAGCTGAACAACATCCGCCAGGAGGTGATTCCGGGCGGCGGCGGCGCGAAGGCGAACGTCGCGAAGGTGAAGCTCGAGGCCCGCAACAAGCCCGGCTACGGCTTCAACGCCTCGACGCTCTGGTCCCCGGCCGAGGCCTGGAAGTTCGGCCTCTCGTATCGCAGCCAGGTGGACGTCGAGATCGACGACGGCGAGGCCACGTTCGAGCAGATCCTCACCGGCGACCCGGTCTTCGACGGCGCGGTCGCGGCCGGCCTGCCCGGCAAGCAGAGCGACGTGAAGACGACGCTGCACTTCCCGGCCCTGTGGTCGTTCGGCGTCGCCTGGAAGCCGACCCGCGCGTGGACGTGGGAGGCCGACGTCAACTGGACGCAGTGGTCGGCGTTCGACGAGCTCGCGCTGGAGTTCCCCTCGGCGCCCGAGCTGAACAGCACCCTGCCCGAGGACTACCACGACGGCTTCCGCGTCTCGGTCGGCGCGCAGCACGAGCTCGAGACGTTCACGTACCGGTTCGGCTACTACTTCGACCAGGCGGCGGCGCCCACCGAGTCGGTGACGCCCCTGCTGCCCGACGCGAACCGCCACGGAGCCACGTTCGGCTACAGCCGCGACCTCGGCGAGCGGAAGAAGTGGACGCTGGACTGGTACTACATGGCGCTGTTCTTCGAGGACCGCAGCACCGAGGGCCTCGAGCGCGACGGGTACGACGGCGTCTACAAGGCGTTCGTGAACGGCATGGGACTCAGCCTCGCCTACCGCTGGTGAACCGGAGGAACCACATGAAGACCCTGCTTCGCATCCTTCCGGTCCTCGCGGTCGCGGCGTTCCTCGCCGGCTGCGAAGGGCCCTGCAAGAAGATCGACACGATCAGCGGCCCGGCCCTGACGGCGGGCTCGGCCGACTTCTCGAGCGTCGCCGCGGTCGGCACGACCATCTCGGCCGGCTACCAGTCGAGCGGCCTCGTGAACCGTCACCAGGTGCGCGCGTTCCCCGCGCTGTTCGCGGCGCAGGTGGGGCGCACCGTGGTCTCGGCCGGCACCGGCGACTTCACGTTCAACGGCATCAGCCACGACGGCATCCCGGCGCTGCTCGCGATCCAGTCGCTCTCGCCGCTCGTCATCAGCAACGCCGGCCGCACGATGGGCGCCCCCGAGAACAACGCGCAGGCGACGCCGTACCACAACCTCGGGATTCCCGGGCAGCTCGCCGTGGACCTCGTGGACAGCACGTACTACACGGTGGACCCGAACCCGGTGCGCGGCGCGGGCTACAACAAGACGTTCTTCAACCTCGTTTACCGCCACGCGGCCGGGCTCCCGCGCGGCATCACGCAGCTCGTGCTGCGCCAGCCCACGTTCGTGACGTTCGAGCTGGGCACGAGCGAGGTGCTGGGCGCGGTCAGCGCGGGCTCGGCCGCCGTGTTCCCGACCGCGAACTACGTCGCCGCCGTGCGCGGGGCGCTGAACGCGCTCCACGCCGCGCTGCCGAACACGAAGGTCGCGATCTTCAACGTGCCGGGCGTCACCGCCCTCCCGTTCTGCACGACGTTCCCGCCGGTCACGCTCAACACGCTCACCGGCACGCCGGGGGCGCTCCTCGGCCCGGCCGGGGCGCTGAGCCCGACGGACCTCGTGCTGCTGACGGCGAAGGACTCGCTCGCGATCGGCACCGGCTTCCCCATCGGCGGCTACAACTACCTGAACCCGGCGGCGCCCGGGAACGGCCGGCCGCTGCTCGACTCGCAGGTCCTCAGCGACGCCGAGCAGGGCACGATCAACGCGGCGATCTTCAACATGAACGCCGCGCTGGACTCGATCGTGGCGAACCGGCCGTGGGCCACGAAGGTGGACTTCAACGCGCTGCTCGCGGACGTCAAGGCCAACGGGTTCAAGCTCGGCGCGACGACCTACACGACCGACTTCGTGACCGGCGGTCTCTTCAGCCTCGACGGCGTGCACCCGAACGACCTCGCGCACGCCGTCGTGACGAACGCGCTGATCGACGCCGTGAACGCGCAGTGGGGCGCGACGATCCCGCACCTGAACGTCGCGAACTACGCGACCGCGACGGCGTCGAAACTCCGCCCCGCCGGCGGCGAAGGCGGCGCCATGCCGGTCCGCGTGGATGGGCTCGAGGAGCGCCTGAAGCAGCTGTTCCCGGCGAACTTCTGACCTCCCGAAACACGACGGGGCGGAACCGCGAGGTTCCGCCCCGTTTCGTTCCGGCCCCGCGGCCGTCTCCGGCGTCCGTCAGGGCGCGGTCTTCGGCGGCAGCAGAGCGGCGATGCGCTTGAACCAGCCGGCGAGCCGGTCGAAGTAGCCGGGCGTGAGTTCCGCTCCGTCGTGTCCCGCGTTCGGCAGCGTCCAGTGGTCGACGATGGACACCGTGCGCATGGTGACGCGGCGGGTCACGTCGGGCGGGGTCACGTCGTCCTTCCCGGCGAGCACGACGAACAGAGGCACGCGCAGCACGGGCACGCTCGAGATCGGCTCGTCGCGCGCCTCGACCGCGAGGCGGTGCGCCTTCTGCACGCCGGGGATCTGCGCGGTGCCGTTCTGCTCGACCTGCTCGAGAGAGGTGCGGAACAGCCCCTCGACCGCGACGGCGTCCACCGACGTCCACTCGCGCGAGGCGGCCGCCACCGCCACCGGGCCGCCGACGTCCTGGCCCCAGGCGAACACGGGCCGCGCGCCGGCCCGGGCCTTCGCGAAGCGCAGCGCCCCGAGCGCGTCGTGCACCCAGCGCGAGGCGAACACGAGGTTCGCGAGCGAGTCGGCCTCGCCGGGGCCGCTGGGGCCGAAGTCGCGATAGTCGAACGTCATCACGGTGAAGCCGCGGCGCACCAGCTCGCGCACCGAGGGCAGCAGGTCCGCCATCGTGCCGCGGCCGCGAGGACAGCAGACGATCACGGGCGAGCGAGCCGGGCCGTCGAACCACCAGCCGGAGAGCTTCACGCTGTCCGCCGACGAGGCGAACGCCACGGCCTCGAACGGCAGCCCGGTGCGCGCCGGGTCGAGCGCGTGCGTGCGGCCGGGCGTGACCGCGAAGGCGGGGGCCGCCGCGAACAGGGCGACGGCGGCGAGCAGGGCGAACCGGCGGGTCACGCGACCTTCAGCCGGTCCCACAGCTCCTCTCGCACCAGGGCCGGCGGAATCGTTCCGCTGGCGAGCAGCGCCTCGTGGAAGGCGTACAGGTCGAACGCCGCGCCGAGGCGGCGGCGCGCCTCGTTGCGCAGGTCGGTGATCGCGAGCTTGCCGAGCAGGTAGCTGAGCGGCTCGGTCGGGCTCATCACGTAACGGTCCACCTCGCTGGCGGCCGTCTGCGGGTCGAGCATCACGTCGTCCACCAGCAGCGCCACGGCCTCGTCCCAGGTCATGCGGCCGCTGTGCAGCGCGGCGTCGATCACGACCCGGTGCGCGCGCCACAGCGCCGTGCGGAGCTGGAAGAGCCGCGTGAGCGGGTCCGAGGTGAAGAAACCCTGCTCCCACATGAGGTCCTCGCAGTAGAGCGCCCAGCCCTCGGAGAAGACCTCGCTGTCGGTGATCCGGCGCAGGCGCGTCGGCGCCTGGTTGGCGTGGCAGAGCTGCAGGTGGTGGCCCGGGTAGCCCTCGTGCAGCGCGATGATCGGCAGCATCGGCGTGCAGTGGCCCGCGAGCTGGCGCGCCTGCTCGTCCTTGCTGCGCCGCAGGTCGATGGGCGTGACGTGGAAGAAACCGGTCTGGTCGGCGTCGAACGGCGCCGGCGGCTGGTACGAGGCGAACGGGGTCATGGCCCGCTCGAAGACCGGCGTGTCCACGACCTCGAGCTTCGCGTTCGGGACGACGGGCGCGATGCGGCGGTCGATCACGAACTGGCGCGCGCGCTCCATCTCGGCGACGTAGGACTCGCGCAGCCAGTTCGGCTCCGGCGAGCGCGACATGCCCTCGGCGATCAGCTCGCGCCAGGAGCGCTTCGGGTCGAGGCGCGCCGCCTCCTCCTCGAGCAGCACGCGCGTGTGCGCGACGTGTTCGCGGCCGAGCTTCTCGAGCTCGGAGCAGGTCAGGTTCAGCAGGTGCTCGCGCTCGAGCTTGTAGTTCATCCAGCGCTCGCCGACCGCGAACGAGCCCTCGGCCTTCGGCTTGAGCTCCTTCTCGAGGTGGTCGTGGAAGCGCAGGAAGCCGGTGCGCGCGCGGCTGCCGGCGTGCTCGAGGCGTTCGGCCTCGCCCGGGAAGTGGCGCAGCAGCTGGCGCACGACGTCGTCCACGAAACCGGGGCCCTGCCCGGCCATGTCGATCGCGATGCGCAGCGTCACGGGGGGCACGCGGTCGAGGTTGGCCTTCGCCGCCTCGAGGTACTCGGGGATCGCCATCAGGCGGGAAACCGCCGCCTCCTTGCGCTCGTCGAGCGGGGCGAAGGAGCGCGAGAGCAGCAGGTGAACGCCCTGGAAGGCGCGCCTCAGGTAGATCGCCGGGCGCTTCTGCGCCGCCTTGATCTCCTCGAGGTCGGCGCGCAGCGCGGAGATCCGAGAGCGCAGCAGCGTGTAGTCCACCCGCGATTCGAGCCCCAGCTCGTCCACCGGCACCGCGGCGGCGAGGCGCTGCTCGAGGTCCCGCAGCCACGCCGAACGCTCCCGCAGGCCGTCCGGCGAATCGTCCGGCATGAGGTGGTCGTAGTCGTGGATGCCGGCGTGCGTCGCCGCCACGGGATGGTGCTTCATGAAGAGTTCGACGAACTCCTCACTCAGCGAGTTGAAGACGCGCTGGGTCTCGATCATGGATGTCCCTATCCGTCCGACGCCGAAGGGCCTCCGCGTCTGCTCACGGGACGTATCGGCCCGAGGCACGGAGGCCCGCTCGGCTTATCGGCGTATGACTTGCGAAGCTTCAGGTGGTCGTGTCCGGGTCAGATCCGGGTGACGTTCGCGGCCTGGCGGCCCTTGGGCCCCGACACCAGGTCGAACTCGACCCGGTCGCCCTCGGCCAGCGACTTGAAGCCGTCGCCCGTGATGGCCGAGAAGTGCACGAAGACGTCCTCTCCCGTGTCGCTGGCGATGAAGCCGAAGCCCTTGGAGTCGTTGAACCACTTCACCGACCCCTGGACGCGGCCCTCGCTCGGGCCCACCGGCGCCGCGGAGCGCTGCGGCCTTCCGCCGCCGCCGCCGCCGCCGCGCGATCCGCCGCCGCCGTAGCCGCCACCACCACCGCCACCGCCGCCGCCGCCCTTCGACGCCTGGAAGCAGTCGCGGCACAGCACCGGGCGGCCGCCCGTCGGCTGGAACGGGACCATCGTGTCCTGCCCGCAGTTCGAGCACACGGCCGGGTACATCGGCTTGGAGCCGCCGCCGCCACCGCCGCCGTACCCGCCACCGCCGTAGCCGCCACCACCACCGCCGCCACCGCCACGGCTCGCCTTGCGGCGCTCGCGGCAACTCCGGCAGCGCGTCGGCTCGTTGGTCAGGCCACGCTCGTGGTAGAACGCCTGCTCGCTCGCGGTGAAGAGGAACTCCTCGCCGCAGTCCACGCAGGTGATGCTTTTGTCTTCCCCGGTAGCCATGATCTTCCGTCCGCCTCCTGGAGCTGCTGGTGATACGACGTGGGCCAAACACGAATGCCTCAGCAGGACGCACCTGCTGAGGCGCACTCAGACGATGAGGCGAACGAGCGACGTGGCAGACGACGAGGGATTGGAGCTCGCAGCGACGGTCACAGGCGCACCAGACTCGACACGGGACGACCCACGGATGGACGAACTGCCCGGCAAGTATCCGGGGCGCTGCGAGGGCGCGTCAATGGCCGAGTTTTCGGGCCTCGCGGGCGATCTCGGCCTTCCGTCGCGCCCCCGAACGAAGGGGTCCGGGCTCACTCCTGCCGGGGCGGGGAGGCCGGGCGACGGGGCGGCCGCGGCCCCTGCCCGGCGCACAGGGCGTGCAGCACGTCGGCCATGGTGACCACGTCGAGCAGGTTGTGGTGGAACACGGGCACGAGCCGCCAGGGGTCGCCGCGCTTCACGTAGTCGTGGTAGAGGGCCGGCACCTCGGACCCGGGCACGTCGCCCGTCCGGCGCCGGCGACAGACGCGCGACTCCAGCGTCTGCAGCCGGCAGTCCGGCAGCTCGAGCCGCCAGCGCCGCCGGGCCGCGTGCAGCAGGTCGAAGTGCGCGCGCGGCAGCGCGAGCGGCACCCCGTGCACGAGCGCGCGCGAGGCGAGGAACGGCGCGTCGAACGACTTGCCGTTGAACGTCACCAGCAGCTCGAAACCCTTCGCCTGCTCGCTCACCGCCGCGAGCAGGGCGGGCTCCTCGGCGTAGTCGCGCGCGAAGTACTGCCGCAGCACGAAGTCCTCGCCGTTCCAGTGCATGGTGCCGGCGAGGAAGACCGGCGCGGCCGCGAGCCCGCAGGTCTCGAGGTCGAGGAACAGCGCGCGCTCGAGCCCGAGGGCCGCGATCGCCGACAGCTCGGGCTCGCCCGGCGGCGGCTCGGGCAGCCGGCCCCAGTGCGACCGGCGCTTCTCGACGTCCGAGCGCAGGCGCTCGTGCACGTACACCGCGCGGCCCTTCGCGTCGCGCCACTCGCCCCCGGGCAGGTAGGCCTCGACGCCGGTCGCGCGGGCGTCCGCGCGCGCGGCGCGGCGGCGCGCGGGCGCCGCGGGCGCGGCCTCGCCGGC
>CAZUEM010000056.1:1909-19182 GCA_964619155.1 uncultured bacterium | reverse complement strand
CGCCTTGCGCGAGAGCCGGTAGCCGGCGCCGCAGTCGAGCCGGTCCACCTCGTCGCCGGGCGCGCCCCGGCCCGGCGCGCCGATCGCGAACTCGGCCGCGCACTCGGGCGGCGCGCCGCCGCCGAAGTCCCGGTCGTAGCCGTCTCGATCGGGGCACTCAGCGCACGACCGCGACGCGCGCGCGCAGCGTGCGCCCGCCGTGCGCGAGCGTCGCCCAGTAAAGGCCCGGCGCGAGCGGCGCGTCGGTGAGCCGCACGAGGTGGCGGCCGGCGCCGAGCCCGCCCACTTCGCGAGCGGCGAGCCGCCGGCCGGCGAGGTCGTACAGCGCGAGCTGCGCCGCGCCGGCGTCGGGCAGCGTGAACGCGACCTGCGGCACGCCGCGCGCCGGGTTGGGCCGCGCGCCCTCGAGCGCCAGCGCATACGCGTGCGGCACCTCCACGCGCGCGAGCCCGCCAAAGGTGCCGTCGGCCAGCGCGAGCCGGTACTCGTGCGTGGCGCCCGGCGAGACCGCGGCGTCGGTGTACGCCAGGCGCCCTTCGCCATCCGCCGCGAGCACGGCGAGCGACACCCACGCCCCGCCCGCGCCGCGGCGCTCGAGCGTCGCCGAACGCGCGCCGCTCACTGCCCACACCAGCCGCACCGCTCCGGGAGCAGCCTCGGCGCTCACCAGCGAGACCGCCGCCGCGACGATCCCGTCGCGCACGAACCGCTGCGCGTAGATGTCCGGGTAGCTCGCCGGGTCGCGGTAGTCCTCCCACGCGACGATCGCGCCCCCGGCGCCGTCGCTGCAGATCACCGGCACGTACTGGTCGTGCGGCGTGGCGGCGACCGCGAGCCCGTTCGCCGGCCAGCCCGCCTGCGGCACGCCGAACGCCGTCAGGTGCTGCACGAACGTGCGGTAGTTGCCCGCCACGTCGGTCCACGTCACGTACACGCCGCCCGCGCCGTCCGGCACGACGTGCGGCGAACTCTGCCAGGTAAGCCCGGCGCCGACGTGCAGGCCGTCCGCCGGCCAGCCCGGCCACGGCTGCCCGTCGGGACGCAGGTGGTGCAGGTAGATCTGGTCGTAGCCGGCACGGTCGTCCTGCCATGCGACGTACAGGCCGCCGAAGGTGTCGTCGCACAGCGATGGGTAGAGCTGGTCCACGCCCGCCAGCGCGCTCACCGGCAGGCCGCTCGCAGGCCAGCCGGGCGCCAGCGCACCGGTGCCGAGCACGTGCTGGGCGTAGATGTCACCGTAGGGCCAGCCGCGATTGCCGAGGTCGTCCCACGCGATGTAGAACCCCCCGGCGCCGTCGCTCACGATGCCGCGCGGCAGCTGGTTCCCCGGACGTTCCGTGCACACGAGCAGCCCGCCCTCGGGCCAGTCCGATGCGGCAACGCCGGCGGCGTCATAGTGCATGGCCAGCATCCATGAACTGCTGTAGTTCGCATCGCGGACGACATTCCAGCAGGCGAGCACCCCGCCGCCGCCATCCGCGAGCAGGACCGGCCGACGCCCGGAGAACCCGGTGCCGGGCTCGTGCGGACGCCCGTTCACCGGCCAGCCGGGAGCGACCGAGCCGTCGCCCAGGATGTGAGTCAGGTGGCCGTCGGCGTGGCCGTCACTGCGATAGACGAACCAGCTCACCCACGCGCCGCCGCCGCCGTCGCCGGCCATGGTCGCGAAGCTCTGCTCGCCCGGCGCCACCGCCACCGGCACTCCTCCGGCGGGCCAGCCGGGGGCGCGCTGGCCCGCGGCCGTGATGCGCTGCAGGTAGAGGTCGCCGCCGTCGCCGGAGAACTGGTTGAGGAACAGCACCAGCACGCCGCCCGCATCGTCCGGGATGAGCCCCTGCGGGAACTGCCGGCTTGGCCCGCCCGCGAGCAGCAGGCCTTCAGCGGGCCAGCCCGGCGCAACCTCGCCGGCCCCGTTCAGGTGCTGCAGGTAGACGTCGGTATGGGTGTAGGACTCCCGGTAGTCCTGCCAGACGATGTAGGCCCCCTGCTGGCCGTCGCCGCAGATGCTCGGGCCCAGTTGGTCGCGCGGCGCCGCGCACACGCGCGCGCCATTGGGCGGCCATTCCGCATGCGCGACGGCCGGCAGGAGTGCGAGCAGGAGGATGGACAGCCGCCGCACGGGGAACCTCCGGTGAACCGGACCACTGGGAGAACGGCCACGAGCGTAGCACCCGGCTGCGGCCAGGTCGCTGGCCTTTTCGGGGAGCGCCGCCGTCGCGGGCTGCGCATTCGCATCTAGATCGATATGTGGATTTCGCTTGACCGGCGCTCGTTCGGGTCCGACCGTACGCGCACGGCGAACCCGACCCCGACGGCATCGCCGCGGACCTGTCCCGAGACGCCATCCCTCGGAGGCCGCCATGCCCGTCCGCGTCCCGCGCCGCCCGCTGCTGCTTGCGCTCGCCCTGCTCACTCTGCCGACCGCAAGCCCGGCCCAACCGCTCGCCCACCACCCCGGCGCCTGGACCACGCATGCGAAGTGGCCCGGCCGCGACAGCGTCCAGGCCGTTCATATGGCGTTGGTGCGCGGCGACACGCTGTTCGCGCGGCCGCACAGCCAGGTGCTGGCGTGGGGCTCGTGGACGACGGACCTGGAGGAGGGCTTCCCCAACAACGGCGGGCGCTGGGGCTGGTCGCCGGCCAGCGACGCGTGCGCGCAGGCGGCGGGCAACCTGACGCTGCTGCCGACCCATCGGCCGCCCTTCAACCTCTTCTGCGGCGGGCACGCGGCGCTTCCCGACGGCGACCTGCTGGTGGTCTCGGGGCACGAGCGCACGATCGCCGGCGTGCCCTACTCGGCGCGCTTCCGGCGCGAGAGCGGCACGTGGGACGCGGCGGTGCCGATGGCGGACCGGCGCTGGTACCCGAACGCCACGGTGCTGCCCGAAGCCCAGGGCCGGATCCTCGCCACCGGCGGGATCAAGTACGACCACGTCGTGCTGTTCGGCGGCCGGCGCGGCGACGGAACGCTGTCGAGTGACGTCGAGCGCTACACGCTGACCGATGCGGGTGGCTGGGAGCCGACGTTGAGCGACTCGGGCCCGAACTGGCCCGCCCCGCGCGAGTATCACTCGTTGGCCTGGCAGCCGGGCGGGCGCTACTACCTGTTCGGCGGCAAGGATGCGGGTGGAAACCCCCGCCGCGACGTCTGGCAGCTCAAGCGCACGGACAGCGACAACGAGGAGTCGTACGCCTGGGAGCCGCTCCCCATCGATCCGTCGTCAGAACTGCCGCCCGTTCGCTGGCAACACGCGGCGGTGGTGGACCAGCCGGCCTTGAGCGACTCGAACTCCACCAAGCACGCCACCATGTACATCTTCGGCGGGCAAGCACAGAACGGCCAGCCGCTTGATGACCTGTGGAAACTGTGGTGGGACGCGCAGGTTTCCAGATGGAAGTGGACGGACGTCGCCGCCACAGCCGTCATCAATGGCGCGTCACCGACGGCGCGCCACGGTCACTCGGCGATCTGGGACGAGAGCGGCAAGCGCATGGTGCTCTTCGGGGGCAAGGGTGCAGGCGGCTCGATCAACGATGCCGCGGTCTACATCCTGTCGATCAACGCAACGAAAGACACGCTCACCTGGGGAATCGCGACCGTCCTGAGCGCGACATCGCCCTCGGCCCGCGCGCTGCACGCGATGGCACCCGACATCACGCGCCGAACGCCGACGGGCCAAGTCGGAGCGTGGCTGCACGCCGCGATGTTCGGGGGCGAGACCGCAGCCGGCCTCAGCGACGAGCTATGGGAGCTGTGGGTCAAACCAGGGGCGAACGAAGTGGTCTGGCGCCAGCTCACGCCATCGGGCGCGGCGCCGGCGGCGCGCCGGGGCGCGGCAGCCGCGATCTACGAGCGCTACCCGCTCGCCATCACCGTCAGCGGCGGTGCGCTCGCCGGCGGGGCCACCGACGCCACGACCTGGGAGATGGTGCTCGATGACCACGCGAGCTGGCACTGGGAGCAGAAGGCGTCGGCGCCCACGCCGCTGAGCGGCCACTCGCTGCTGCGCGAGCGGCGCCAGCTCACCATGCTGCAGCCAGAGGTCTACGATCCGGTTACCAATCTGTGGACGGCGTTCGGGGGCCGGAACTTCCAGTTCAGCTACCACATGCTGTTCGCCGGGTCGGACGGTGGGCTGTGGCACACCGGCCCGAACGCGTTCGCCCAGGACCGCACCTGGCGGCTCGATCGCACGAGCGGCGTGTGGACGGAACAGGCCATCCCGGCCAATGGCTACGACGACAGCGCGACCGGCGTGCTGTACCGGCCCAACCGTATCCTCTAGGTCGGCGACTTGCAGCCGGGACTCGCCGGCATCCCGGCGCGCCCGGTATCGGAGTCGTTGCGACTGGACGAACCGACGCCGACGCGGCGCTGGCGCAAGGCGGGTAACGAGCTGGCGCTGGCACGCCAGTTCCATACCGTCAGCCTACTGCCAACCGGCGAAGCGATCACGACCGGCGGCACGCTCTACACCAACGTCAGCGACACAAACTGGGTGGCCGAGGTGCCGCGGCGGCGCCCCGAGCTCTGGGACCCGACCTACGCCGTGGCGGACACACAGGTGGGCTGGTGGTACGGAGCCCACGAGTCGGAGGCCGTAAAGCTCGCCGAGGGCCCCGCGCCGCGTTCGCACCATTCCTCAGCCATGCTGCTGCCTGATGGCCGCGTCCTTTCGGGCGGCGGCCACGACACGCATCCGCTGAGGTTCATTCACACCGTCGAGCAGTACTGCCCACCCTACCTCTACCGCGCCGACGGCACGCCCGCGTTCCGGCCGCGGCTCCATGGCGCGCAGGACCACATCGGCTGGGGCGGCACGTTCGAAGTGGCGTCACCCGACAGCGTCCATGCCGCGGGCCTGGTCCGGCCCGGGGCGGTGACACACACGTTCAACCAGGACCAGCGCTACGTGCCACTGGGGATCGTCTCTCGCGACGGCCATCGCGTGACGCTGCAGGCCCCCGCGAACGCGGCGGAAGCTCCGCCCGGCAACTACCTGCTGTTCGTGCTGCGCACCGACGAGGTGAGCGGCAAGCTCGTGCCCTCGATCGCGCGCTGGGTGAACGTCGGCGCGGCGCAGACGAGCTACGCGACCGGGGACACGCTGCCGCCCGCGGCGGTCAACTCGCTCGAAGTGGTCGAGTGGACGCCGACCTCGGTGAGGCTGCGCCTGACGGTGCCCGCCGACGCGGGCGTGGGTAGCACGGGTAAGCCCGCCCGCTACGAGTTGCGCTTCCGCGACGGCGCCGGCATGACTGGGCTCGAGGAGTTCTTCACCCACGGCACGTCAGTCGCCAGCCTGCCCACCCCGGGCGCGGCGGGCACCGTGCAGGACCTGATCGTCACCGGCCTGCCGTCGCTGCCCATGGGCGCCACGCGTTACTACCGGCTCCTCAGCCGGGACAACGCCGGCAGCGACCGCAACTGGTCGGCGCTGAGCAACGAGGTCTACTCGCCGGCCGGCGGCTGTCCGTTCGTGGACACGCAAACCGCCTTCGGCTGGCGGGAGGAGAACTCGATCCTCGGCCGCTCGCTGACCGGGGCGCTGGCGCTGGACGGCTACCGGCTGCGGCACGCGCCGGCGCCGGACGCCGGTCGCATCCGGCTGCGCGTGCGCGAGAACGAGCAGGAGCTGACCACGCTCGACCAGCTGCGCCTGATCGCCATTGACCACGCGCCGGGCGTGCGCGCCTATGCCCTCGGCGACGAGGTGGTGCTGGGCTCGCGCGTTCCGGCCGCGCGCGTCACGACCGCCGCGGGCCTCGACGTCACCGCGCTGCTCGACGGCACGGGCGAGGGCTTCCTCGGCCGGCCGGGCGACACGCTGGTCGTGGACCTCGGGCAGCCCGCGGCCCCCGCGGGCGCGTTCGGCGCGAGCCGCGTGAACAGCGACCACACGGTCATCATCGACGACGGCGGCGGCAAGGGCGGCGGGAATCCGGTGCTCTGGCGTGAGCCCGAGCGCCTGAGCGCCAGTGCGGTGGACGCGCAGATCCTCGGCGCGACCGGCATCCGCCTCGAGACGCAGGACGAGACGGGCGCCTGGCAGCTGCTGGCGCACCGCTACCCGCGCGAGCACCCGGACGAGGCGGCCTACGAGCTGCCCGGGCACACCCCGGTGCGGCTGGTGTTCGTCGGCGAGCACCGGCTGCGGTTCGTGGGCCGGCTCGAACGCGCCGAGGAGCCGTTCACGGCGCACAAGCTGCCGTTGCTGACCGCCGTGCACACGCGGCTGGGGGACGTGGCGGCGGCGGTGGACACGACCGGCAACCTGACGACGGCGCTGGTCGCGGGCGACACCCTGGCGCTGGAGTTCGGCTGGAGCGAGGTGCCGGCGGGGCAGGAGCGCGAGCTGCTGCTGCTCTCGCGCGGGGTGTACACGGCGAACCTGCCGGCGCGCGGGGAGGAAGCGGGCCAGACGCCGGCGGCGTTCGCGTTCCACGGCGCGCGGCCCAACCCGTTCACCGGCACGACGGCGCTGCGGTTCGCGCTGCCGCGGGCGGCGCACGTGCGGCTCGAGGTGCTCGACGCGCAGGGCCGGCGCGTCGCGCGGCTCGCCAACGCGCACTTCGCGGCGGGCGAGCACGCGCTCGTGTGGGACGGGCGCACGGACGCGGGCGAGCGGGCGGGCCCGGGGGTCTACTTCTACCGCTTCGCAGCGGGCCCGCACCGGGCGCAGGGCAAGTTCACACGGCTGCCTTAGTCGCGTTCGTCCGAATGACGACCCGGGGCACCATGCTCCGGGTCGTTCGGACCGGACGGATCAGGCCGGGAATCGAATCAGCCGTACGCCGCGATCCCCGTGATGGTCGTGCCGAGCACGAGCGTGGTGGTCGCGGCGTTCGGCGCGGCGCTGAGCGCTAGAACTCGAGCGAGAGCTGCGTGGCGAAGAGGTCGAACGTCTGCCGGCCGTCGGCGGCGTGGAGCCGCGTGCGCTGCCAGCTCGCCTTGAGGAGCGCCTTGCGCGAGAGCCGGTAGCCGGCGCCGCAGTCGAGCCGGTCCACCTCGTCGTCCCACGGGCGGGTCACCGCGCCCGCGGTGAGGTCGGAGTGCCGCAGCGTCTCGGCACGCAGGGCGAGCCAGAGTCCCGAGTCGAACCCGTAGCGCCCCTCGAGGTAGCCGCCCGTCGAGCGCAGCGTGCCGCAGTAGGCGGTCTCGAACGCGTTCGCGAACGCCTCGGCGCGAAGGTCGAGGTGCCCGCGCTCGAACGCGGCGTCCGCCATGCCGAGCGTCTGCACGTAGTCCGCCTCGGTCCTGCCGGCGGGGAGCGACCAGCGCACCCAGTCGCCCAGGTAGGCGCCCTGCGCGCCGGAGACGCCCAGGCGCACGCCCGCGGCCGGCACCAGCCCGACGCGGCCGAGCACGGCCTTGCCGTCGTTCACGTCCTCGCCGGGCGAGCCCCAGCCGGGCGCGCTGTTCGTGAGCCCGGCCGAGAACTCGAACGGCGCGACGCTGCCGAGCGCCACGACGCCGAAGTCCCAGCCGTAGTCGTCCACGATGGGCATGCCGGGCGCGCCCGGGCCGCCGCCGTAGTCGGCGCCTTCCCAGCCCGTGCCCGCGGCCGCGAGCAGCGCGGCCGGACTGCCCGGCGAGCCGTCCCAGCGCAGCGACGTGTGGTGCTGGTACATGAGCGGCGAGGTGACGAGCGGGTTCTTGTTCGAGTAGGTGCGCGGCGCCCACGTGCCGATCGGCCACGGGATCTTGCCGGCCATCAGGTGCAGGTCGCGCTCGCGCCACGGCGTCACCAGCGCGTACGCGCCGTCGAGGACGAACTCCTCCTGCGAGAAGACGATCTGCGTGAAGACGTCGATGTTCGCCGACGCGCTGCCCTCGACGAACAGCCGCAGCCGCTGCGACTCGAGGGGCGAGCCGTCGCCGTCGAACGTCGCCAGCTCGGCCGGGTGCGTGTCGTTGTGGAGCACGAGGTCCACGAGCCCGCGCACGCGGACCGGCGGCGCGTCGTCGGCGCGCGCGGTCACGGCGGGGAACGCCGCGAGCGCGAGCGCGAGGGCGAGCACGAGCGGGCGGAGGAGGACGGTCCGTCGCATGGTCGGTCTCCGGTTCAGGCGGCGAGGGCGCCCGGGCTCTCGGCCGCGGGCAGGACGAGGGTGAAGGTGCTGCCCTGGTGCTCGCGGCTCTCGGCCCGCAGCCAGCCGCCGTGCGCGCGGGCGATGCCGCGGACGATGGAGAGCCCGAGTCCGAGGCCGGCCGAGTTGAACTCGAGCGTGTTCGACGAGTGGTGGTGGTCCGAGTCGCGCACCGGCGCCTGGCGCTCGAGCAGCTGCTCGAGCCGGTGCGCCGGGATGCCCACGCCGGTGTCGCGCACCTCGACGTGCACGTGCTCGCCCACGGCGCGCGCCCACACCAGCACCTGCCCGCCGTCGGGCGTGAAGCGGATGCCGTTGCGGACCAGGTGGTCCACGGCCTCGCGCAGCCGCGCCCCGTCCACGTGGGCGCACACCGCGCCCGGGCTGACGGCGCACTCGACGCGCACGGCGCGGCCCTTCGCCAGCGCGAGCGCGTCGGCCACCGCGCCGCGCAGCACGGGCTCGAGGTCCTGGTCGGCGCGCTGCAGCGTGAGCCGCTCGTCGGCGATCTGGGCGACGCGCGTGGCGTCCTCGGCGATACGCGAGAGCGTCGCGACGCTGCGGCCGATGGCCTCGAGCGCCTTGCGCTGGGCGTCGCTGACGGGCCCGAGCGCGCCGCCGCCGAACAGCTCCTGGAAGCCCTGGATGACGGTGATGGGCGTGCGCAGTTCGTGCGAGGCCACGGTCAGGAACTCGCGCTTCACGCGCATGCTCTCCTGCAGGCTTTCGACGACCTGGCGCTGCTGGGCGCGCATGTCCACGAACCTCTCGGCGAGGTAGCCGATCTCGTCGCCGCCGCGGGCCTCGAGCGGGAAGTCGTAGTCGCCGCGCTCCATCGCCTCGGCCGCGCGCACGATGCGGGCGATGGGCGAGGTGATGCGCTGCGCGATCGCGAGCCCGGCGGCGAGCGCGAGCGCCACGGCCACGAGGCCGAGCACGAGCAGCCCGGCGTGGATGCGGCGCAGCACCGCGGTCTCCTCGCGCAGCGAGCGCTGCATGACGTAGCCGTGCCGCACGCCCGAGGGCGAGCCGGGCAGCGCCCGCGCGACCGCGAGCCATGTGTCGTCGCCGCTCTCGTGCTCGTACACGGCCGCGGCGGCGCCGGTCTTCTCCGGCGCGGCGCCCGAAGCCCGCGCGGCGGCCAGCGCCGCGGCGAGGTCGGCCGGCTCCTGCAGCGTCGTGCCGGTCGCGCGGCCGTCCACGAGGAACGTCACCTCGCTGCGCGAGATCTCGCGCAACTCGCGCGCGAGCGCGCCGTCCACGGCGGTGCCCAGCACGAGCAGTCCGACCGGGCGGCCGTCGGCGTAGACCGGCGTGCTCACGACCTGCAGCTGCACGCCGTTCTCGGCCACCGCCCAGGCGTCGGTCCGCTCGCCCGAGGCCGCGTCCGCCAGCCACTCGGGCGAGAGGGCGTAGCGGCCGACGCTGGCGAGCACGTGGCCGCGCGTGTCGAGCACGGCGAAGACGTCGGCGCGCGTGATGGCCTCGAAATCCGCGGCGACGCCGGCCACGGTGGCGCGGAACTGCTCGTCCTTCCACGACACCGGCAGCGAGACGACCGAGAAGAACTTGGGGTCGCGGACGATCACGCCGCCTTCGACCGCCAGCGCGTCGGCGCGCGCGCGCAGCATGCTCTCGAAGCCGGCCGAGGCGCGCCGCAGGTCGTCGCGCACCTGGCGGTGCACCTGCCCCGAGACGTCCTGGTCGACCCGCCACAGCGACGCCAGCGTCAGCGACAGCAGCGGCGGCACGGTGAAGAGCAGGAGCTTCCAGCGCAGGCCGAGGCGCATGTCAGTAGGAGAGCGCCAGCGTCCGGTCTTCGGCCAGTTCGACCTCGCGCTCGAACGCGCCGAAGTCGGGGTGCCAGACGTGCAGCACGTAGCGGCCCGGTGGGACGTCGGGCAGCGCGAACGCCCCGTCCGCGGCCGGCTGCGTGTACGCGCGGTTCTGGGCCACCAGCACGAACGCGGCCATGTCGGAGTGGATGTCGCAGTAGACGTTCACCACGCCGGCCTTCGGGAACGTCACGCTGCGGGACTGGCCCTTCGGGTACTTGCCGAGGTCGAAGCGCCTCGTCGTCGAGACGCTGAAGACGTTGTGGTAGATCGGGTCCTGGTTCGGGAACTCGACCGAGCCGCCGGTCGCGACCGCGACCACGCGCGGCATGAAGCACTGGTCGATCTGCGCGAGCTTCGGCCGCGGCGGCCGCGCGATGGCCGAGTCGGTCGGCGCCGGGATGCGCGCGAACCACAGCACCGCGTCGTTCACCGCGCCGCGCGGGGCGGACCTGTGCGAGGCCATCGAGCCGGCCTGCCCGGGGTAGGCGTTCATGTGCTTCGTCGCGCGCGGCGGCGGCGGGACGGACAGCGTGCCGCGCAGCACGGCCGCGCCGGCCGCCGTCGGAAGCGTGGCGCAGGCGAGCACGGCGAGGGCCCAGAGGGACGGCTTCATGCAGGTGCCTCGGATGGACGAAGGCATGGCCCGGAGCGCGGCGCCCGGCGGGCGAACGATTGCGGCCGTTGTCGGCACGCGCGCGGGCGTTCTGAAGCACGGCCCGGGTCGCCGCGCCGGATGGCGCCACGGAAGCTGCGGGGGCGCAACGGGTTCGGTGCGGGACCTCCCGTGGCGCTCCAAGTTCCCGGCGGGTGGCGGCGCCGGGCCAGGCGCATGCGAAAGGCCCGGGGCGTCGCCGCCCCGGGCCTCGTCGTGCGTCGCGCCGCGCGGGGCGCTCAGCGGTAGGCCGCGATCCCCGTGACCGCCTCGCCCAGCACCAGCGTGTGGATGTTGTGCGTGCCCTCGTAGGTCTTCACCGACTCGAGGTTGCACATGTGGCGCATGACCGGGTACTCGGAGGTGATGCCGTTCGCGCCGAGGATGTCGCGGGCGCGACGGGCGACCTCGAGCGCGATCTCGCAGTTGTTGCGCTTGGCCATCGAGACGTGCTGAGGCTCGCAGACGCCGCGCTCCTTCATGCGGCCGCACTGGATCGCGAGCAGCTGCGCCTTGACGATCTCGGTGAGCATCTTGGCGAGCTCGGCCTGCACGAGCTGGAACGACCCGATCGGCTTGCCGAACATGATCCGTTCCTTGCTGTACTGCGCCGCCTCCTCGAAGCACGCCATGGCCGCGCCGACGACGCCGAAGGCGATGCCGAAGCGGGCCTGGGTGAGGCAGCCGAGCGGCGCCTTGAGGCCATTGCCGTTCGGCAGGCGGTGCGACTCGGGCACGAACACGTCCTGCAGCACCAGCTCGCTCGTCACCGAGGCGCGCAGCGAGTGCTTGCGCTTCTGCTCGGGCGCCGTGTAGCCCTTGAAGTCCTTCTCGACGATGAAGCCGGCGATGCTCTCGCGGCCCTTGGCCTCGTCGTGCAGCTTGGCCCACACGATCGCGATGTCGGCGACGGTGCCGTTCGTGATCCACATCTTGGCGCCGTTGAGGACGTAGCCGCCGTCCACCTTCTTCGCGCGCGTGATCATGCCGCCCGGGTCGGAGCCGAAGTCGGGCTCGGTCAGGCCGAAGCAGCCGATCACCTCGCCCTTCGCCATGCGCGGAAGCCACTTCACGCGCTGCTCCTCGGAGCCGTACTCGAAGATCGGGAACATGCACAGGGCGCCCTGCACCGAGGCGAAGCTGCGCAGGCCCGAATCGCCGCGCTCGAGCTCCTGCATGGTGAGGCCGTAGGCCACCGGGCCGATGCCGGCGCAGCCGTACTTCTCGGGGAGCGTCGCGCCGAAGAGGCCCATCTCGCCCATCTCGGGGATCACGTCCTTCGGGAAGTAGGCGTTGTCGTAGGCGTCCTCGATGACGGGAAGGAAGCGCTCGTCGACCCAGTCGCCGACGGCGTCCCGCATCTGGATCTCGTCCTCGGTGAGCAGCGAATCGACGTCGTAGAAGTCCATGCGCGTCGCGCGGGGCATGGCGGGCTCCTGGAGAGGGTGTGGCCAGTCGTCAGCGCCCGGTGGGCGCGGAGGAGACGGTGGAGTCGGAAAAAGCGGCGGGAGCATAGCAGAAGATTTCGAACGCCCGGACCTCGCGCCGGCGCGTGAGGCCGGGCGGAGTGACGAGCCATTCGCGATACGCGGCGGTGTCGCGGCCGGCCGCGAGCGCGGCGGGCAGCAGGCCGTCCGGGTCGTCGGCGCGGGCGCGCACGAGCCAGACGCGCGGGTGCGCCGCGAGCGCCGGCCGCAGCGCCTCGACGTCGGCGGGGCTGACCGCGCCCTCGTGCGCGGGGAAGGCGCGCACGTCGAGGTCGGATCGCTTCGCGCAGCGCGCGAACACGCCGTCGCGGTACCAGGGCGCGGTGACGAGCACGAGGTCGCCCGCGTGCGCCTCGCGCTCGAGCCAGGGCACGGCCTCGCGCCACGGTTCCTTGTACGTGCGCGTGTGCAGGTCGGCGAGCGGCGGCAGGCTCGCGGCGACCAGCAGGAGCGCGGCCGTGACGCGCGCGCGGCCGGGCAGCGCCGCCCAGCCCGCGGCGGCGGCGATGGCGAGCGCGAGCGAGGCGGGCAGCGCGGCGCGCGTCAGGTAGATGGCCGGGCCCGCGAGCGAGATCGCGAACGGCACGAACACCGGCGCGAGCAGCAGCGCGGCGACGAGCGCGCGCGCCGTGCTCGCGCGCGGCGGCGCGATGCCGGCGCCGGCCGCGTCGCGCGCCGAGCCGCGGACGCCGTGCGCGAGGCCGAACGCCGCCAGCAGCCCGAGCAGGGCGAGCAGCGGGGTGCTGCCCGCGAACTCCCAGGCCGTGCGCACGAGGTCGAACGGCACGGGGCGCGCGGTCCAGAACGAGCGCGAGACGCGGCCCGCCTGTTCGGCCAGCGTGGCCGCCCACGGGGCGAACGCGAGCGCGACGGCGAGCGCCGGGAGCAGCAGCCCGCGCACGGCGCGCCGGCCCCCGGCCGTGCGCAGCGCCGGCGCGAGCGCGAGCGCCTCGGCCAGGACCACGAACACGGCGTGCGCGTGCGTGTAGAGGAGCGCGGCGGTGGCGAGCGCCCACGCGGCCTTCGCGCGCGCGCGGCCGGTCTCGAGCGCGCAGAGGAACGCGTCGGCCGAGGCCAGCGCCAGCGCGCCCAGCAGCGCGTACGAGCGCGCCTCCTGCGCGTAGCGCACCTGGAACGCCGAGAGCGCGACCAGCGCCGCCGCGCCCCACGCGGCGGTCTCGCCGAAGGCGCGCCGCGCGATCCGCCATGCGAGCAGGACCGAGACGCCCGAGGCCACGGCCGAGACGGCGCGCAGCGTGGTCTCGCACTCGCCGAAGAGCCGAACGAGCAGGCCGGTCAGCAGGACGAAGAGCGGCGGGTGGACGTCGCCGCGGCTCGCCGCGATCGCCTCGAGCGGCGGCAGGCTCGCGAGCCGCCAGGTGAAGCCCTCGTCGAGCCACAGGCTCTCGCGCCCGATGCCGTGGACGCGCAGCGCCACCGCGACGAACGCGATGGCGAACGCCGCGAGCCACGCGGCGCGCGCGGAGGGCCGGGAAGCCGGGCTGGACGGGGAGGCGTCGCTCACGGCCGCGATACTGCCCGAGCCGCGCGGACGGCGCACGCGGGAAGGGGCGCTTCAGAGCGCCGAAGCGAGCAGCCTGCGGAACGCGGAAGCCGACTCGGGGCGCACTTGCGGCTGGGGCGCGAGGGCGGGGCGCAGGACGTCGAGGAATCGACGGCGCTCGGCATCCGCCTGCGCGGGGGGCTCGGCGCCAGGTCCCGGAGCTCGACCGACGAGGAGGTCCCAGAGCGTGGCGGCCAGTTGGTAGCAGTCGGTCGCGGGCGTGACCCGCGCGCCCGGCATGCTCTGCTCGGGCGCCATGTAACCAGGCGTGCCCCTCGGCTCCTCCGGCAGCACGCGGCCCGCGGACGAGGAGATTCTCGCGAGACCGAAGTCCGCGAGCTTCACGCGTTCTGCGTCCACGTCCACGAACAGGTTTGCTGGCTTCAGATCGAGGTGCAGCACCTGATGCGAGTGAGCGTAGGCGAGGCCGTCGCAGACTCGCATGCCCAACTCCGCGACCACGCGCGGCGGCGGCATCTGGTTGCCGCTGTTCGCGAGCCAGCGCTCGGCCGTTGGCCAGGGCACGTACTCCATGACGATGAACGCCGGCGCGCTGTCGGTCTCGGGTTCGAAGTGGTGCGTCCGGACGATGCACTCGTGCGAGAGTTCGAGTGCGATCGCCGCCTCGCGCCGCAACAGTTCCGAGAGCGCCCGGTCCGTGCGCAGTTGCTTGATCGCGACCACGCGCCGCAGTACGAGGTCCCATGACAGGTGCACGACGCCGAATCCGCCGCGCCCGAGTTCCTCGAGCAGCACGTAGCGGCGCGCGAGCACGGGGCGGTGGCTGTCGGCGGATTTCGATGCCGAAGGCGCCGGCATCTCGGACGGGGAAGAGATCGGGCTCGTCGGGCTCCGGCTCGGCGAGTCCTGGGCGGTCTCGGCCTCGGCGGAATACGAGATCCGGATCGGGGATCTCGGTGCCGGGGGATTGGCGGGCTGCGGCGGTGGAGCGGCGCCGGCTGCAGGCGGGGTGGCCCCCGGTGCCGGAAAGGCCGCCCCGGGTGCGGGCGGGGTCGCGCCGAGCACGGCGGATGGCAGCCTCTGCGTATCCGGCGCCGGATCCTGCGAGCGGAACGACGTGGAGCCTGGAAAGCGCAACTCCACGCGCGAGCGGCCCCGGAACCGCTGGATCATCGCGGGAAGCCGCTCCCGGCATGCTTCGAAGACGTCCGGGCCCGGCACCGAGAGGACGACGTGCTGGAGGACGCTGCGGTTCTTCAGGTGCTCGAGGAGTGCGTCGACGAGCAGCACGGCCGACTCGATCGCGGGGAATCCTCCGGCGCCTGCCCCCACGAGCGGCACGAGAACGCTCTGTGCCTCGAGGCTCTCGCATCGAGCAAGTGCCTCGCGGGCCAGTTGCCGGAGCGTTCGCTCCGTGGGGAGAAGGTAGTGCGTCCGATCGATCGTCACGGCCTGGAGGACGTGACGACAGTGGAGGTTCCCGGGAGGCGAAGCGACGACGTCGCCGAGCTTGAGCGGAGCGAGTGCTCGCGCCGGCGCGACATAGTCGGGGCCACCCAGACGTGCAAGCTCGGCGCTCACCCCGCCCCCCATGGAGAGGTCGGAGTCGTCGCTCGAAACCACCACATCGAAGACGCCCGGCGCGACGAGCGCCGCCAGCGGCTTCTGCGAGACCACGAGCATCACGTCCTGGAAGCTGGCGTGCGGCGGCCCGCCGTACGGTCCCTTCGGGGCGGTCATGGCCGGGATGCTACCCCAGCGCGGAGGGCCTGACGATGCCGCCTCATCGGGCGGCGCTGGCTTCCGCGCCGCGCGCGGCGCTAACCTGCCGCGCATGTCCCGCCCGAACGCCCATCCGGAGGTGAAGCCGTGCGCCCAAGAATCCTCGCCCTCGCGGCGGCCGCGCTCATGACCGTCGGCACCGACCAGACCACGTTCGCCGCGCGCGGCGACGCGACGCGCTCCACCGTCTACGGGCGGCACGGCATGGTGTGCGCCGCCCAGCCGCTCGCCGTGCAGGCCGGCATCGAGATGCTCAAGGCCGGCGGCAGCGCGGTGGACGCGGCGATCGCCGTCAACGCCTGCCTCGGCCTGATGGAGCCGACGGCGAACGGCATCGGCGGCGACCTGTTCGCGATCGTCTGGGACCCGAAGACGGCGAAGCTGCACGGCCTCAACGCGTGCGGACGCTCGCCGCTCGCGCTGACCGCCGACAAGGTGAAGCCCGAGGCCGACGGCACCATCCCGCTCTACTCGCCGTTCGCCTGGAGCGTGCCGGGTACCGTGGACGGCTGGGCCGAGCTGCACGCGAAGTTCGGGCGGTTGCCGCTCGCGCAGGTGCTGGCGCCGGCCATCAAGTACGCCGAGGAGGGCTTCCCGCTCTCGCCGGTCATCGCGAGCGACTGGGAGCGCGGCGCGAACCGCTTCAAGGGCTTCCCCGGTTTCGCCGACGTGTTCATGCCCGGCGGGCGCTCGCCGCGCGAGGGCGAGATCTTCCGCAATCCCGCGCTCGCGAGGACGCTCCGGGCCATCGCCGAGAAGGGCGGCGCCGCCTACTACAAGGGCGCGATCGCCGACGAGATCGTGCGCTACTCGCAGCAGCACGGCGGGTTCTTCTCGAAGCAGGACTTCGCCACGCACCGCTCCGAGTGGGTGGACCCGGTCTCGGTCAGCTACCGCGGCTACGACGTCTGGGAGCTGCCGCCGCCGGGGCAGGGGATCGCGGCGCTGCAGCTGCTGAACCTCATGGAGACCTTCGACGTGAAGGCCATGGGGCGGAACTCGGCCGACTTCTGGCACGTCTTCACCGAGGCGAAGAAGATCGTTTTCGCCGACCGCGCCCGCTACTACGCCGACCCCGACTTCGCGAAGGTGCCGGTGAAGGAGCTGCTGTCGAAGGCGTACGCGCGCGAGCGCGCGAAGCTCATCGACCCCGCGCGCGCCGCCACCAAGGACGTGCCCGGCGACCCGGCGGCACTCAACCGCCCCGAGACCACGTACCTGTGCGCGGCCGACGGCGACGGCATGATGGTCTCGCTCATCCAGAGCAACTACACCGGCTTCGGTTCGGGCTACACCATCCCGTCGCTCGGCTTCTGCCTGCAGGACCGCGGCAACCTGTTCGACCTCAGGCCCGGCAAACCCAACTCGCTCGAGCCGGGCAAGCGGCCGTTCCACACGATCATCCCCGCGTTCCTCACGAAGGACGGCAAGCCGCTGATGGCGTTCGGCCTGATGGGCGGCGACATGCAGCCGCAGGGGCACGCGCAGGTGATCGTGAACCTCGTGGACTTCGGCATGAACCTGCAGGAGGCGGGCGACGCGATCCGCTTCCACCACACGGGCTCCTCGGAGCCGACCGGCACCGTGATGCTCGACGGCGGCGTGCTGCACATCGAGGACGGCCTGCCCGAGGGCGTGCTCGCCGAGTTGCGCCGCCGCGGCCACAAGATGGAGCCCGAGCCGGTCGGCGCGTACGGCGGCTACCAGGCCATCTGGCGCGACCCCGCGACCGGCGTGCTCTCGGGCGCGACCGAGAAGCGCAAGGACGGCTGCGCGGCGGGGTATTAGGGCGCCGACGAGCGGGGCGTCCCTCGGCGGCGAAGCCGCCGAGCTACGACCACGAGCGCGGCGGGGTATTAGGGCGCCGACGAGCGGGGCGTCCCTCGGCGGCGAAGCCG
>CAZUEM010000056.1:0-1809 GCA_964619155.1 uncultured bacterium | reverse complement strand
CCGAGCTACGACCACGAGCGCGGCGGGGTGCTAGCCCGCCGCGCGATGACCTCGAGCGGGGCAGGCTGCCGACCCGCCGCGCCGCGGGTCAGCCTGCCGCCGGGCGCGCGCCGCGGGGGAAGTCGAGCTCCTCGGCCAGCGAGTCGGCGTTGTCGGCGCGGGGCAGGAAGTACTTCAGGTGCTCCTGCCCCGCCGCCTCGGGCTGGTGCAGGACCTCCTCGATCCGCAGCCGCCGCGTGCCGGCGGGCACGTCCCAGGCGATCAGGTCGCCCACGCGGTAGCCGAGGATCGCCGTGCCGATGGGGGCGAGCACCGACAGGTGGCCCGTTGCCAGGTCGGCCCGCTCGGGGAAGACGAGCGTGTAGACCATCGCCGCGCCCGTGCCTTCGTCCCGCAGCCGCACGCGGGTGTGCATGGTCACCACGCGCGGGTCCACGTGGGTCGCGGGCACGATGTCGGCCCGGTCCAGTTCGCGACGCAGATCCTCCGCGGCGCGCCGGTCGGGCCCGAAGCGCGTCAGCACCCGGCCGACCATCGTCCGCAGCCGGCGGGCGTCGTGCTCGGTCACTTCGATCCGGTTGTCCCTCATGATCCCGCTCCTTTCCTGGTCGAGGCCGAAGGGCGCCCGCGGCCGGCGCCGATCCGCCGTTTCCGGCCGCCGGCGTCCGTACCGCCACCGGCATCCGGACCATCGGCCGGATCCGGCAAGCGAACAAATAGATAGTTTGACTACGACGCATCGAGTAACCCGATGTACTCTCCGGCCATGGACCGGCTGAACTACCACCACCTGCTCTACTTCTGGCTCGCGGCCCGCGAAGGCAGCGTCTCGGGCGCCGCGGCGCGGCTGCGGCTCGCGCAGCCGACCCTGAGCGGGCAGATCCGCACGCTCGAGAGCGCGCTCGGCGAGCGGCTGTTCGAGAAGGCCGGCCGGCGCCTGCGCCTCACCGAAGCGGGCACGCTCGTGTTCGGCTTCGCCGACGAGATCTTCTCGATCGGCGAGGAGCTGATGGACGCGGTCAAGCAGCGGCCCACGCGCCGGCCCGCGCGCGTGACCATCGGGCTCGCCGACGTGGTCGCGAAACCGGTCGCGCACCGGCTCATCCAGCCGCTGCTCGACGAGCCCGAACCGGTGCGCCTGATCGTGCGCGAGGACAGTCCCGAGAAGCTGCTCGCCGCGCTCGTCGCGGGCGACCTCGACGTCGTGCTGCTCGACGCCCCGCCGGGGCCCGAGACGGGCGTGCGCGTCTTCAGCCGGCTGCTCGGCGAGTCGGGGGTGTCGCTGCTCGCCGCGCCGCGGATCGCCGCGCGCCACCGGCGGCGCTTCCCGCGCTCGCTCGAGGGGGCGCCGTTCCTGCTGCCCGGCCGCACGACCGGGCTGCGGCGCTCGCTCGAGTCCTGGTTCGACCGCCACGGCGTGCGTCCGCGCGTGGTGGGCGAGATCGACGACAGCGCGCTCGCCACGGTCTTCGCCCGCGAGGGCAGCGGGATCTTCGCGGTGCCCTCGGTGGTCGAGCGCGACGTCTGCCGGCAGCACCGGCTCGCGCGCGTCGGCCGCGTCGAAGGCGTGCGCGAGCAGGTGTTCGCGGTCTCGCTGCAGCGCCGCTTCGGCAACCCCGCCGTCGAGCGGCTGCGCGAGCTGGCCCGGCGCGAGCTCTACGCCCGCCCCGGCGCCCGCCGCGCGCGCTGAGCGGAGGCAGGCCCGGCGCACCGGCGCGGGGGGCCGCGGGGCCGCCCGGCGACCCGCGCCGCGTTGTCGCAAGTCAGTGATTCTGACCCCCTAACGCGTCAGTGATTCTGACCCCCCTG
>CAZUEM010000055.1:6077-19938 GCA_964619155.1 uncultured bacterium | reverse complement strand
TTGGGATGAAGGCTAGACCCCCGGGTTTGACACGGGCAAGCGAAATGTTCGGCGGCCGTCAGGGTGGATACCCCGACGGCCGCCGCTGGATTCCCTCGAAGCCCGCTTCCGGGGCCGAACCGCTAACTCCGTTTCAGCTTCTGGCCCTGCGGCCCGTCCTCGACCAGGGCCCCGAGGGCCGCCAGCCGGTCCCGAAGCTCGTCGGACTTCTTCCAGTCCTTCGCCTTCCGGGCCGCCGCCCGCTCCTCGACCAGCGCCAAAACCTCGGCCGGCCAGGCCTCGCCGGCGGGGGCCTTCCAGAACAGCCCGAGGATCGCGCCCAGTCGGTGGAGGGCCTTCGCCCCCTGGACCGCGTCCGCCCCGCCCCCCTCGTCGATGGACCGGTTCACCGCCCGGGCCAGGTCGAACAGGTGCCCGAGCGCCTGGGCGGTGTTGAAGTCGTCCTGCATGGCCTCGTGGAAGAGCCGGTCCGCCTCCGCGACCGCCCGGCCGAGCTCGCCGCCCGGGGCCGGGCCCTCGGGCACGGCCCAGGTGTTGGCCCGTTCGAGCGGGGTCCGCAGCCTCTGGTAGGCCACCCCCGCTTCGTTCAGTCTCTCCAAACTGAATTCGATCGGACTGCGGTAGTGGGTCGAGAGCAGGTAGAACCGGGTGACCTCGGGGTCCACCTGCGCGGCGATGTCCTCGATGAAGAACAGCTTCTTGTCGCCATCGGACATCTCGCTCTTGGAGATCTTCCTGCCCGCGTTGTTCACGAGGCCGTTCTCGGTCCAGAAGTTCGCCATCGGCTTTCCCGTGCAGGCTTCGCTCTGGGCGATCTCGTTCTCGTGGTGCGGGAAGATCAGGTCCTGCCCGCCGCCGTGCAGGTCGATGGTCTCGCCGAGATGCTTCATGGCCATGGCCGAGCACTCGATGTGCCACCCCGGCCGGCCCGGGCCCCACGGGCTCGGCCACGCCGGCTCGCCCGGCTTCGAACCCTTCCAGAGGGCGAAGTCGAGCGGGTCGCGCTTCGCCTCTCCGGGCTCGATCCGGTAGCCCTCGCGCAGGTCGTCCACGTTTCGGCCCGAGAGCTTGCCGTAGTCGGCTTTCCTGCGGACGTCGTAGTAGACGTCCCCGCCCGCCGCGTAGGCGTAGCCCTTCTCGATCAGCGTCGCGATCATGGCGTGCATCTCGCCGATGTGCTGCGTCGCCCGCGGGTAGACCGTCGCGCGCTTGATGTTGTGCAGGTCGGCGAACTGCATGTAGGCGTCGATGTTGCGCTCGCTCACGGCCGCATACTCGAGGCCCTCCTCGTTCGCGCGCGCGATGATCTTGTCGTCCACGTCGGTGAAGTTGTAGGCGTAGTCCACGACGTAACCGAGGTGCTCGAAGTAGCGGCGCATGACCTCGGCCGAGAGCGACGCGCGGATGTGCCCCACGTGCGGCTTGCCCTGAACCGTCATGCCGCACACGTACATGCGCACGCGGCCGGGCGTGACCGGAACGAACTCGCGCTTCTCGCGGGTCAGCGTGTCGTAGATGCGAAGCGGCACCGGGGCTCTCCTTGCGTTGGGTCAGTGCCCGGGCGCCGGTCCGGCCGGCACGCCCGGGGGCGCGACAGGGTACTTCAGTTCGGGATCGCCGGCCGCGCGCAATCCGGCGGCGCGCATGCGCTCGAGCGCGATGCGGCGCGCCTCGCGCGCCACCGTCGCGGCGCCGGCGCCCGGCAGGGACTTCGCGACCAGGCGGACGAACGCGCCGTCCACGCCGAGCCGTTCGATGCCCACCACCGTCATGGGCTCCAGCCGGTGCGGCGCGAGCGCGGGGTCGGCGTTCACCTCGCCGGCGATCGCCGCCGCCACCTCGAGCACGCGGCCGAGGTCCTGATTCACGGCCAGCGGCAGGTCCACGATCGCGAGGTGCCAGCCGCGGCTGTGGTTGACGACGATCCTCATCTCGCCGTTCGGCACGAACAGCAGGCGGCCCTGCCAGTCGCGGAGCCGCGTCGAGCGCAGCGTCACGCCCTCGACCGTGGCGGCCTGGCCGTTCACCTCGACGGTGTCGCCCACCGAGAACTGGTCGTCCACGAGGATGAACACGCCGGCGATGATGTCGCGCACCAGCGTCTGCGCGCCGAACGCCAGCGCCGCGCCGAGCACGCTGGCGCCGACCAGCAGCGGCCGCAGGTCCCAGCCCAACACCTCGAGCACGTGGAAGAACGCACCCACGCCGACCAGCGTGGTGACCAGATGTCGCGCCGACTGCGCGAGCGTGTGCGAGCGCTGCACGGCGTGCTCGCTGCCCTGCGCCGAGCGCACGAGCCAGCGCTCGGCGCGCCAGACGAGCAGGAATCCCAGCCGCTGCAGCAGCCAGGCGGCGAGCAGCGTGAGCGCGAGCCCCGCGAGGGTCTTGCCCACGGGGCCCGTGTCGGGCGGCAGCCAGGAGGTGGTGATGTCGAGGAGCATGGTTCCGGGGAAAAGGCCGGGGCCGCGCGGGAGGACGCCCCCACGCGGCCCCTCGGGATCAACAGAGGCCGTCGACCGTCTTGCGGTCCAGCCGCTTCACGACCGCCACCAGCAGCTTCACCGTCATGTCGAAGTCGCGACGGTCGATGATGCTGTTGTGGCTGTGGATGTACCGGGCGGCGA
Organism: uncultured bacterium; assembly: GCA_964619155.1. GTDB lineage: Bacteria > Eisenbacteria > RBG-16-71-46 > RBG-16-71-46 > RBG-16-71-46 > CAIXRL01. The sequence goes on along the minus strand of CAZUEM010000055.1, from coordinate 17,314 downwards.
TGCCCATCGAGAGGCTGGGCACGCCCTCGCCCGTCAGGTGGAACCGCCCGGCGTCCGTGCCGCCGCGCTCGACGCTCTCGAACTGGAGCGGAATGCGCAGCTTCGCGGCCGTGTCGATCACGAGGTCGCGCAGCCTGCGGTTCGGGATCACCGAGGCGTCGTACACCACGACCAGCGGGCCGCCGCCGAGCTTCTCGTCGCCCTCGGTGCCCGGCGTGTCGTGCGCGATGCCGGAGTCGAGCGCGATCGCCACGTCCGGCTGCACCTTGAACGCCGACGTCTGCGCGCCGCGCAGGCCGACCTCCTCCTGCACGGTGGCCACGGCGAACAGCCGGTTCGGGTGCTTCTGGCCCTTGAGCGCCATCGCGACCTCGGCCGCCAGCGCGCAGCCCAGGCGGTTGTCCCACGCCTTGGCGAGCAGCAGGTTCGGGTTCGCCATGACCTGGAACGACGAGTCCGGCAGGATCGGGTCGCCCGGGCGGATGTCGAGCTTCTTCTTCACGTCCCAGTCGCTCGTCGCGCCGACGTCGATGAACATGTCCTTCAGTTCGAGGACCTTCTTGCGGTCCTCCTCGCGCAGTTCGTGCGGCGGCTTGCACCCGACCACGCCGAGCACCGGACCCTTGCGCGTGTGGATGACGAGCCGCTGGCCGAGCACCACGTGGCCCCACCAGCCGCCGAGGCCGAGGAACTTGACGTAGCCCTCCTTCGTCACCGACTTGACGAGGAAGCCCACCTCGTCGAGGTGGCCGCCGAGCAGCACGCGCGGGCCCTTGGGGTCGCCGACCTTCTCGCAGATGAAGCTGCCGAGGCGGTCCTTGGAGATCGTGCCGACGCCCTTCAGCGCCTTCTCCATCACCTGGAAGACATCGCCCTCGAAGCCGGGCGCGCCGTTCGCCTCGACCAGGTCCTTCAGGAACTGATGCGTTCGATCCATGGAATACCCCGCGGGTGGGACCTTCACGCCCGCTGTTCGACCTGCCGGCCCTTCGCGTCGGCGACGGCCAGGTCGAGCATGCGGGCGACGAGTTGGTCGTAGGACATGCCCTTCGCCGCCGCGGCCATCGGCACGAGGCTGGTCGGGGTCATGCCCGGGAGCGTGTTCACTTCGAGCACGTAGGGTTCGTCGTCCTCCGAGAGGCGGATGTCCACGCGCGAGACGCCGCTGCAGTCGAGGGCCTGCGCCGCCTCGAGCCCCAGCTCCCGCACGTGCCTCGACAGCTCGGTCGGGATCTTGGCCGGGCAGGTGTAGACGCTCGCGCCCTTCGTGTACTTGGAGGCGTAGTCGTAGACGCCGCTCTTGGGCTCGATCTCGACCACGGGATAGGCCACCTCGCCGATGACCGCCACCGTCAGCTCGCGGCCCTCGATGTACTGCTCGACGAGGACGTGGGTGTCGTATTCCGAGGCCTTCTGGATCGCGGGCTGCAGCTCGGAGGGATGGCGCACGATGGTCAGGCCGTAGGTCGAGCCCTCGGCGTTGGGCTTGACCACCAGCGGATAGCCCCCGAGCAGCTTGACGTCGAGGGCCCGGCCGGAGACGCCGGCCTCGATCAGCATCCAGTGCGGGGTCGGGATGGCCTCGCGCTCGAACACGCGCTTCGACATCGCCTTGTCCATCGCGAGCGCGCTCGCGAGCACGCCCGAGCCCGTGTAGACCTTGCCCGCCAGCTCGAGCGCGGCCTGCACCGTGCCGTCCTCGCCCCAGCGCCCGTGCAGCGCGAGGAACACGACGTCGGCCTCGGCGACCGCCGGCGTCCGCAGCGCCTCGAGCATCGCCCCGCGCGGCAGTTCGCGGACCTGCTCGAGCGTGCGCGCGGCGGATTCCTCCGCGCCCGCGGGCAGCACCGCGCCGTCGGCGCCGTCCACCGACGTGACGTCGTGGCCCAGGTTGCGCAGCGCCTGCGCGCAGCCGCGCCCGGTGCGCAGCGAGATCTCGCGCTCGGACGACCTTCCGCCCATCAGGACGGCGACTTTCATGGCTTCCTCCGAAGCGTCAGGCGGGGCTCCCCGCGCGACGGGCCGCGTCGTGCAGCCTCTCGATGCAGCGATCCTTGCCGAGCAGCTCCGCCAGCAGCGGCAGCTCGGGGCCGTGGGTGCGGCCCGTGAGCGCGGCGCGCACGGGCATGAAGAGTTCGCGCCCCTTGCGGCCCTGCCGCTTCCCGGCGGATTGAACGGCGGATTTAAAGGCCTCCCCGCTCCATTCGGCAAGTGCGGCCGCCCCGCCCGCGAGGTCGGCGCACAGCGCGGCCGCGCCCGGCGCGGCCAGGGCGGCCAGGGCCTCGTCCTCGAAGCGCAGCGCCGCCGCGGTCAGGACCTCGATCTCGCCCGGCAGGTCGGCGAGCGTCGCGACGTTGCCTCGCACCCCTTCGAGCAGCTTCTCGACCGCCCCGGGGGCCAGCCCGGCGGTGAGCCGCCCGGCCGCCTCGCGCCAGTCGGCCCCGGGCGCGACCCCGGGTCCGGGGCCCACGGCCAGCCAGGCCGCGAGCTGTCCGCCGGTCGCGTGGTGCAGGTAGTGGCGGTTCACCCACGCCAGCTTGGCCGCGTCGAACACCGAGCCGCTCGCCCCCAGGCGGGCGAGCGAGAAGGCCTCGAGCAGTTCCTCGCGCGAGAGGATCTCGCGGTCGTCGCCCGGGTGGAACCCGAGCAGCGCGAGGTAGCTGAGCAGCGCCTCGGGCACGTAGCCCGCGCGGCGCCAGTCCCCCACCGCGACGGCGGCCTCGCCGGAACGCTTGCTCATCTTCGTGCGGTCGCGGTTGAGGATGAGCGCCACGTGCGCGAACTCGGGCGGCTTCTCGCCCAGCGCCTCGTAGAGCATGAGCTGGCGCGGCGTATTGGCGAGGTGCTCCTCGGCGCGCAGCACGTGCGTGATGCACATCGCCGCGTCGTCCACGACGCAGGCGAAGTTGTAGGTCGGCAGCCCGCTCGAGCGCAGCAGCACGAAGTCGCCGACCATCCCCGGGGGGAACGTGACGTGCCCGCGCACGTGGTCGCGCAGCGTCCACTCGAGGCCGGGCACGCGGAAGCGGATGCTCGAGCGCTCGCCCGCCCCGGCGCGGCGCTCCGACTCGGCCGGGTCCAGCGCGCGGCAGCGACCGTCGTAGTGCGGCGGCCGGCCCGCGGCGTGCGCCTCGTGGCGGCGGCGCTCGAGCTCCTCGTCGGTGCAGAAGCACCGGTAGGCGCGGTGCGAGGCCAGCAGTTCCGCGGCGCGCTCGCGGTAGAGCGCGAGCCGCTCGCTCTGGCGGTACGGGCCGTGCGGGCCCCCGGCGTCCGGGCCCTCGTCCCACTCGAGACCCAGCCAGCGCAGGTCGTCGAGCACGCCGCGCTCGCTCTCGCCGCTCGAGCGTTCCGCGTCGGTGTCCTCGATGCGCACCACGAAGCGGCCGCCGCTGCGGCGGGCGTAGAGCCAGTTGAAGTACGCCGTCCGCGCGCCGCCCACGTGCAGCCAGCCGGTCGGGCTCGGGGCGAAGCGGACGCGCACTTCGGTCGGCTGGACGGCGTTCATCGGTCGGCTCGCTCCTCGCTCGGGGCCGCACCCGGGGCTCCGGGGGACCGGCGCGGCATCATGTCAGGTCGGTCCGCCCCGGCAAAACCCGGCGATCCGGCGCGGCGACGGCCGCCCGCTACTTCTCGACGAGCGCGACCGCCATCGCCGCCAGGCCTTCGCGGCGGCCGAGCGCGCCCAGTTGCTCGTTGGTCGTGGCCTTGACCGAGACGCGGTCGGCCGGCACGCCCAGGGCGCGCGCGACGTTCGCGCACATCGCCGCGCGGTGCGGCGCCAGCTTCGGCGCCTCGGCGACCACCATCGCGTCCACGTTGACCACGCGAGCGCCCGCCGCCTCGAGCAGCGCGCGGATGCGCCCGAGCAGATCCAGGCTCGAGGCGTCCTTCCACGCCGCCTCGCCGGGCGGAAAGTGCGTGCCGAGGTCGCCGAGGCCGGCGGCGCCGAGCAGCGCGTCGCCGATCGCGTGCAGCAGCACGTCGGCGTCGCTGTGACCCTCGAGCCCCCAGTCGGACTCGAAGCGCACGCCGCCCAGCACGAGCGCGCGGCCCGGCGCGATGCGGTGGATGTCGTAACCGAACCCGACCCTCGTGGTCATCGTCCCGCCTCCTCGTGGCCGGCCCCGCGACCGGCGAGCCAGCGTTCGGCGAGCGCCAGGTCGCCCGGCGTCGTCACCTTGAAGTTGAGCGCGTCCCCGGGCGCGACGTGCACCGGGTGCCCGAGCGCCTCGACCAGCGCCGCGTCGTCGGTCGCGACCGCGCCCGCCGCCGCGTGCGCCGCCTCGAGCCAGTCGCGGCGGAAGACCTGCGGCGTCTGCGCGCACCAGAGCCCCTCGCGCGACGGCGTGCCCCGGATGACGTCCTGCTCGACGCGCTTGAGCGTGTCGGCGAGCGGCACCGCCGCGATCGCCGCGCCGTGCGCGCGCGCCGCGGCCACCGCCCGCTCGACCACCGCTTCGCCGACGAGCGCGCGCGCGCAGTCGTGCACCGCGACGAGGTCGCACTCCGCCGGGAGCGCCGCGAGCCCGCGCGCCACCGAGTGCTGGCGCTCGGCGCCGCCCTCGACCCACGCCACGACCTTCGGGGCGGCGAGTCCCGCCGCCGCGAGCAGTTCGCGCAGCGTGCGCACCGGGCCCACGACGACGATCGCGTCCACGCTCGCGCAGCGCCCGAGCGTCTCGAGGCTCCAGGCGAACAGCGGCCGACCGGCGAGCGGCGCCGCCGCCTTGGGCACCTCGGCGCCGAGCCGCTCGCCGCGGCCCGCGCACAGGAGGATCGCGGCGGTCTTCACGCGACGTCCGCCACCCGCCCGCCGGTCATCGCCCGCAGTTCGGCGGGCGTGAGCGGGAAGAGCGAGTTCGGGTGGCCGGCCGCGGCCCACAGCGATTCGTGCGCGAGCAGGTGCGCGTCGATCACGACGTCCAGCGGCCGGGCGTGGCCGAGCGGCGGGATGCCGCCGATCGCGAAGCCCGTCGTCGTCCGCACGAACTTCGGGTCGCCCATCGTCACGTGTTCGCCGAGCAGCGCCGCCAGCTTGGCCGTGTCCACGCGGTGCGCGCCGCTCGCCACGACGAGCACCGCCCGGCCGGAGGCCGGGTCGCTCCCGGTGCGAAAGACGAGACTCTTGACGATCTGGCCCACCGTGCAGCCCACCGCGTCGGCCGCGGCCTGAGCCGTCTTGACCGGCTCGCTCAACTCGATGACCCGGTTCGCGAAGCCCTTCGCGGCGAGCGCGTCCTGCACGCGCCGCGCCGCCTCGCTGAGCGGCCGGCCGTCCGGCGCGGGCGCGCTCACGCGCCGCCCTCCGGCTTCGCGCCCTCGCGCCCGCCCTCGGGGCGCGGCGGCGCCACGCGCTCGCCGAGCAGCGCGTCGAACGCCTCGCGCACCGTGCCGAGCGGCACCGCCTCGAGCGCCACGCCCTCGGCGTCGGCGGCCTGGGCCTTCGGGAAGCCCGCGCGCACGAACCCCAGCTGCGCCGCCTCGCGCAGCCGCGCGTCCAGGCGCGAGACGCGCCGCAGCTCGCCCGAGAGGCTCACTTCGCCGAGCGCGATCGTGCGCTCGAGCAGCGGCCGGCTGCGGAAGCTGGACGCGATCGCCAGCGCCACGCCGAGGTCGGTGCCCGGGTCGTCGAGCTTGAGCCCGCCCGTCACGGTGACGAACACGTCGTGCCGCCCGAGCCGCAGGCCCACGCGCCGCTCGAGCACCGCGAGCAGCACCGCCAGGCGCCGCGGGTCGAAGCCGCTCGTCACGCGCTGCGGCGTGCCGTAGAACGAGGTCGAAACCAGCGCCTGCACCTCGACCAGCAGCGGGCGGGAACCCTCGAGGCTCGCGACCACCGCCGTGCCCGGCTCGTTCCGCGCGCTGCCCGAGAGGAACGCCTCGCTCGGGTTCGCGACCTCGCGCAGCCCCGTGTCGAGCATCTCGAACACGCCCAGTTCGTTGGTCGAGCCGAAGCGGTTCTTGGCCGCCCGCAGCACGCGGTAGTGCTGGTAGCGCTCGCCCTCCAGGTAGAGCACCGCGTCCACCATGTGCTCGAGCACGCGCGGGCCCGCGACCGCCCCGTCCTTGGTGACGTGGCCGACCAGGAACACCGGCGTGCGCGAGCCCTTCGCGAAGTGCAGCATGGCCAGGCCGCACTCGCGCACCTGCGTCACCGTGCCCGGGCCGCCCTCGAGGTCGGCGCGCGAGAGCGTCTGGATCGAGTCCACGACCATCGCGTCCGGCAGCACCGTGGCCGCCGACTCGAGCACCGCCTCGAGGTCGGTCTCGCACAGCAGCAGCAGCGACTCGGGCAGCTCGCCCAGGCGCGCCGCGCGCAGGCGGATCTGCTGCTCGCTTTCCTCGCCCGTCACGTACAGGATGCGCCGCCCCTCGCGCGCGAGCGCCATCGCGAGCTGCAGCAGCAGCGTGCTCTTGCCGATCCCCGGGTCGCCGCCCACCAGCACCAGCGAGCCCGGCACCAGCCCGCCGCCGAGCACGCGGTCCAGCTCGCGCATGCCGGTGCGCGCGCGCTCGGCCGATTCGACCTCGACGTGCGCGAGCGGCCGCGCCCCCGCCGCGCGCGACTCCCCGGCCGGCGCCCAGCGCGCGGCGCCTCGCTTCGCGGCCGCGCCCTTCGGCGCGCCCGCGGGCGGGGCCTCGGCGGCCGTGTTCCACTCGCCGCACTGCGGGCAGTGCCCGAACCAGCGCGGCTGCTCGTTGCCGCACGAGGTGCAGTAGAACGCCGTCTTCGCGGCCTTGCTCGTCTTCGGGGTGCGGGTCAGGGCGGTCATGCGCGTGGCTTTCGCGGGAGGCGGGCCCGGGGGGCGCTCTAGAAGATGCTCAGATTGATGTACTTCTTCGGGTGCTTCTTCATGTCCTCGACGAGTTCGCGCAGCGACTGCACCGTCGCGCGGGTGTCCTCGTACAGCTTGCGGTCGTTGAGCAGCATCGCCGCCGTGCCGTCGCCGCGGTTCGCCTTGTCGGCGACCTGCTTCGCGGAGGCGAGCAGCGAGTCCATGCGCATCGTCACGCTCTCGAAGTGCCGGGTGCTGCGGTCGAGCTGGTCGATCGTGCGCCGGATCTGCTCCTCCCGTTCCGCCGTGAGCGACTTCGCGGAGCGCGACACGTCGCGCGCGTTGCGCAGCGTCTCGTTGACGATCGCGCGGTTCTCCTTCGTCAGCTTGAGCAGCTCGTCGGACGTCTGCCGCAGGTTGGCGATCGTCCGGTCCACCTCGCCCTCGCGATCGAGGCGCGCGGCCAGCCGGTCGAGCGAGGCGATCACGCGGTTCATCGCGTCGAACGACGGGCCCGCGCTGGCCATGAACTCGCCCATGCCCGGCTCGAAGACGCCGGGGATCGTGTCGCGGTCGGTGTACGCCGCGCCCGTCGCCTGCAGGTCCACCGCGATCACCTTCTCGCCCATGAGCCCGACGTTGCGGATCGCGACGCGGCAGTCCCGCGTGAGGGTGATGTCGCGCTCGAGCGCCAGGTGCACGACGACGTGGTCGCCCGCCAGGTCGATCGAGGCGACCGAGCCCTTGCGGATGCCGTTCACCTGCACCTCGTCGCTGGCCGCCAGGCCGCCCGTCTGCGGGAAGCGCACGTGCCAGACGTGCACCTGCCGGCCGACCTTGAACTCGCGCAGCCAGGTGACGCCCCAGATGAGCACGGCCAGCGCCGCCACGACCGTCAGGCCGACCTGGATCTCGGTGGTTCGCTTCACGCGCTTCTCCCCGCCGTCAGAGCGGCGCCTCGGGCCCTTCGCTCGAGCCCTCCACGAACTGCCGCACGAACGGGATCTCCGTCGCGCGCAACTCGTCCGGCGTTCCCTGGAACACCACGTGCCCGCCGTGCAGCATCGCCATGACGTCGCCGACATGGTAGGCGCTCCGCAGGTCGTGCGTCACGACGATGCTGGTGACGCCGATGCGCTGCTGGAGCGAACGGATCAGCCGGTTGATGACGTCCGACATGATCGGGTCGAGCCCCGTCGTCGGCTCGTCGTACAGGATGTAGGCCGGGTCCATCGCCAGCGCGCGCGCGAGCCCCACGCGCTTGCGCATGCCGCCCGAGAGCGAAGCCGGCTTCATCTCCTCGACGCCCTGCAGTCCCACCCAGTCCAGCCGCTCGGCCACGCGCCGGCGGACCTCGGCGTCCGGCAGCCGCGTGTGCTCGCGCAGCGGCAGCGCGATGTTCTCGCCCACCGTCAGCGAGTCGAACAGCGCCGCGCTCTGGAACAGCATGCCGAAGCGCTTGCGCACGCGGTTCAGCTCGTTCTCGTTCAGGCCCACGATCGGCTCGCCGTCCACCTCGATCTCGCCCGCGTCCGGCTGCATGAGCCCGATGATGTGCTTGAGCAGGACGCTCTTGCCCGTGCCGCTGCGGCCCATGACCACGACCGTCCTGCCTTCGGGCACGTCGAGGTCCACGCCGTCGAGCACCATGCGCGAGCCCAGCCGCTTCTTCAGTCCCCGGATCCGGATCATGACGCGAAGATGAAGCGGAAGAGCACGGTGGCGAGGATGTAGTCGCTGATCAGCACCAGCACGCAGATCGCCACCACCGCGCGCGTGGTCGCGACGCCGACGCCCTCCGCGCCGCCCTCGGTGCGGAAGCCGTAGTAGCAGCCCATCCAGCCGATGATGGCCCCGAAGCACGTGGACTTCACCATGCCCGACCACAGGTCCTTCATGTGGAAGAACTGCTTGAGGCCCACGACGTAGGTGTGCGTGCTGACCCCGAGGCTCGTGATCGAGACCAGGTAGCCGCCGTAGATCGCGATCGCGTCGGCGAGCGCGACCAGCGCCGGCAGCATGACGATCGCGGCCACGACGCGCGGCACGACCAGGTAGCGGATCGGGTTCACGGCCATCGCGTCGAGCGCGTCGATCTGCTCGGTCACGCGCATGGTGCCCAGCTCGGCGGCGATGGACGCGCCCACGCGCCCGCCGACGATGAGGCCCGTGAGCACCGGGCCCAGCTCGATGATGACCGAGCGCATGATGACCGAGCCGATGTACTTCATGGGCACGATCGTCGAGAACTGGTAGGCCGCCTGAACGGCCGCGACGGCGCCGGTGAAGAGCGACACGACCAGCACGAGCACCAGCGACTGCACGCCGATCGCGTGCATCTCGTCCACCAGCAGCCGCGGGGCCATCAGGCCGCGCGGCATCTGGCGGAACGTGTCGCCGACGAACATGGCGACGCGACCGACCTGGGCGAACCGGTCGCCGATCCGGCGCCACACGAAGTGGTGTCCGCGGGCCGCCAGGTCCCTCATCGGCTCAGTACCCCGGCTCGGTCTCGCCCGGCATGGCGGGGCTGTAGGGCACGAACTTGGTGCACTCGCGCAGGAACGTCAGGTTCACGTCGTCGGTCGGGCCGTTGCGCTGCTTGGCGATGATGATCTGCGCCTTGCCCGGCTCGGCCGTGTCGGGCTTGTAGACGATCTCGCGGTACACGAACATCACGACGTCGGCGTCCTGCTCGATCGAGTTGTGGACCACGAACCCGTTCGCGATGAAGTTGTGCGTCCCCTCCACCGTCGCGTCGAACACCGGCTGTTCGCCAAGCGAGCGGATGGAGACGATGCGGTCCCAGAAGAGGTCGGATTCGGACAGCAGGTGCAGATCCGGGTCCCGGAGGACCTGGGCCACGCGAGCGAGCCGGTCGCGGCTCGGCGCCGAGCGGAACAACGTCGACCCGCAGTACGCCTGACCGATACCGGCCTGCAGGGCCCGCTGCGTCACGCCCCGGGCGGCAGCCGAGGCCCGCACGGCACCCCAGACTTCGACCGGAAGCGTGTCCACGTTGGTGTTCCCCTCCACCGCGGAAACAGCCGCGAGGGCCCGCTCGGCAATGTCGCCACGCGCCCCGTGCGCGCCGATCTCCTCGAGGAACCGCTGCTGGTTCTCCTGTCCCGTCACGTGAAGGTGCCAGCTGTCACGGTATCCCGGCTTCGTGGTGCGCTTGATGCGGCTGTGGATGCCCAGACGAAGGAGCAGCGACTGGACACCGTCCACGAGTGCGCGACTCGTCGAGGCGTAGAAGATCCGCACCTGGGAACCGCCGTCGTGGATGCAACCATCCGTGGCCCACAGATGCCGCAGGAAGAGTCGAAGCTGGTCGTAGGGAAGTGCGAAGACTTCGCCCGGAATGAACTTCTCCCAGCTTCTCCTGCCGTAGAGAGCGAAGCGATCCAGCCACGCCGCGATGGGGTTGCGCCTTCCGTGAGTCAGGCGATAAGGCGCCGGCAGGTAGACGTGCCACCAGTTCTCCTGGCGAACACGCCGAGGAGTGATTCCGAAATGCGCCGCGGCCGCCTCGACGGCCTCGACATTGGCCGGATCGGCGCTCGTGTAATGAATCGGCTGACGTGGCGCAACGCACCCGTCCCCGATGAGGTGCGCCAGCATGACGATCTCGGCCTCGGGCCACGGCCTCGACTCCAGCGGTTCCGGCGCGCGGCGAGGCGACGCCAGGCGCGTGCCTTCGGCCAGCTGATCCAATCTCCGCCAGCCGTCGAGCGTGAGGAACGGGTGGTTGGCGCTCGCCTTGATCGTGCGTCCGGAGGCGAGGGCCATCTCGAAGACTTCCTTCACCCCGCTCGGGAACACGTGCGTCATGTTGCCCTCGACGAGCCGGAAGGACTCGTCGACGGTCCACACGGGGATGTTTCGTTCTCCGCTCGCGAGCAGCTCGCCCATGGTGACCTCGGCCCCCGTGTCGGCGCGCAGCACCCGCGAGTCCGCGGTCAGGCATCCCGAATCACGAAGGTCCGACAGCTGCGGGCGGCCGCTGCCGCCGCGCTGTTCGACGGCGCGCGAGAGCTGCGAGAGCGCGATGATCGGGACGTTGAGCTCCTTGGCGAGCGCCTTGAGGCCGCGGCTGATCTGCGAGATCTCCTGCACGCGGTTCTCGACCGGGCCGCTCGGGCGCATGAGCTGGAGGTAGTCCACGACCACCAGCCCGAGCTTGCCCTCGGCCTTCAGCCGCCGGCACTTCGCGCGCACCTCGAGCACCGACAGCGCGGGCGAGTCGTCGATGTGGATCGGCGCCTGCGTGAGGAGGCCCGCGCCCGTCGTGAGCCGCGGCCAGTCCTCGTTGCCGAGGTAGCCCGTGCGCACCTTGTGCAGCGGCACCTCGCTCTGCGAGCACAGCAGGCGCAGCGCGATCTGCTCCTTGCTCATTTCGAGCGAGAACACCGCCACCGGCACGCCGAAGCGGATCGCCGCGTTCTCGGCCATGTTCAT
>CAZUEM010000055.1:0-5977 GCA_964619155.1 uncultured bacterium | reverse complement strand
TTTCCCATCGAGGGTCTGCCCGCGAGGATGATCAGGTCGCCGGGCTGCCAGCCGCTGGTGAGCTTGTCGAGGTCGTCCCAGCCCGTCGGCACGCCGGTCACCTGCACCTTGCGCTCGAAGAGCTTCTGGATGTTGTCGAAGGTCGGCTTGAGCAGCTCCCGGATGGTCGTGAAGCCCTGGCGGATCCGCTGGTCGGTGATCCCGAAGATGCGCGCCTCGGCCTGGTCGAGCAGCGAGGCCGTCTCGTCCTGGCCGGCGTAGCACTGCTGCTGGATCTCGGTCGTCGCGCGGATCAGGCTGCGCAGGATCGCCTTGCTGTGCACGATCCGGATGTGGTGCTCGAGGTTCGCCGTGGTGGTGGCGTACTCCATGATCTGCGCCAGCGCGGGCGCGCCGCCCGCCGCCTCGAAGTCGCCGCGCTTGCGCAGCTCCTCGGCCACCGTGATCAGGTCCGCCGCCTCGTTGCGGTTGTAGAGCGCCACCAGCGCGTCGAAGATCTTCGCGTGCGCGGTGCGGTAGAACGACGACGACTCGATGTTCTCGACCGCGCGGCCGATCGCGCCGGCGTCGAGCATCATCGCCGCGAGGATCGAGCGCTCGGCCTCGAGCGCCTGCGGCGGCGTCAGTCCCGGCGCGCCTCCGCCCGTCGAACCCGGATGGATGTCGGTCATGGCGATTCCCTTCCCGGGCGCGCGCGGCGCGCCCGCATGCCGGGGGTCAGTCGGTGAGGTATTCCTGCGCGAGGCGCTGGAGGTCCTTCCAGGCTTCGGCCTTCGGCCCGTCGTTTCGCGGGTTCCGCAGCAGGTAGGCCGGGTGGTACGTGACGATCAGCTTCGCGCCGCGCCAGCGGTAGGTCCGGCCGCGCATGCTCCCCACCGTGCCCTTGACCCCGCACAGCAGCTCGGCGGCGAACTTGCCGAGGCAGCAGATGATCCGCGGGCGCAGCGCCTCGAGCTGGCGGATCACGTACGGCGAGCACTGCTCGATCTCGCCCGGGAGCGGATTGCGGTTCTCGGGCGGGCGGCACTTGAGCACGTTGCAGATGTACACGGTCGAGCGGTCGAGCTTCACCCCGGGGATGAGGCGGCGCTCGTCCATGGCCGCGATCATCTTCGTGAGCAGTTGTCCCGCGCGGCCGACGAACGGCTCGCCCTGCTCGTCCTCGTCGGCGCCGGGCGCCTCGCCCACGAACACGATGCCGCTGCGCGCCGAGCCCGTGCCGGGCACCGCCTGGGTGCGCGTGCGGCACAGGCCGCACTTCTCGCACGCGCGCGCCTCGGCGGCGATCGTATCCAGCACCTGCAGCGACTCGGCGTACACGGCCTCGCGGCCGCCCTCGAGCGCGGACGGGTTCAGGTCCGCGGCGAAGGGCGGCAGTTCGATCGCGGCCGGGGCCGCGGGCTCGGCCGATTTCGCGCGTCCGCGGCCGTGGTGCGCCGTCGGCGCGGGCGCGCTCAGCGTGAACTCGCCTCCGGTCGAGGCCTCGGCGACGGGCTCGAACCCCGCGGGCGCGGCGACCGAGGTCGCATCGGGCGCGGCGGGCTCGAAGAGCGCCGAGGCGGCGGCCGGAACGGCGAAGCCGCCGGCGGAGGGCGTCGCGGCCCCTTCTAAAGGAGTGGCCGCCGGGCGCGCCGCGCCGCCCGCGCGCGCCTTCGCGACGCCCGTCGCCAGCAGGTCGCCCCCGCCGCGCGCGCGCTCGCGCTCGACCAGCCGGCGTGCGGCGCGCGCGATGGCGGCCGCTTCCTCGCGCGGCGTGCGCCCGCTCATCGCGGCGCCTTCTTCGCGCGCAGCGCCTCGACGCGGTCGAGCACGGCTTCGGCCAGCTCGCGCTTCGAGATCCGCGGCAGCGCCTTCGCGGTCCGCGCGTCCACGAGCGTCGCGCGGTTGGTGTCGCCGCCGATCCCGTCGGCCGGCGAGTTGAGCACGACCAGGTCCACGCCCTTGGCGCGCAGCTTGGCGCGCGCGCTGGCGACGCCGTCGTGCGTCTCGAGCGCGAAGCCGACCAGCACCTGCCCCGGCCTGCGGGCCGCGCCGAGCGTGGCCAGGATGTCCGGGTTGGGCGCCAGCTCGATCGTGAGTGCGCCCGCGCCGCGCTTGAGCTTGCGCGACGACGCCTTCGCCGGGCGGTAGTCGGCGACCGCCGCGGCCATCAGCACCACGTCGGCCTGTCCCGCCTCGGCGCGCATCGCATCGAGCATCTGCGCGGCGGTCGTCACGGGCGCGACCTTCACGCCGTGCGGCGGCTCGACGCTCATCGGGCCCGCCACGAGCGTCACTTCGGCGCCGCGGTCGCGCGCCGCCGCGGCGAGCGCGAAACCCATGCGCCCGCTCGAGCGGTTGGTGAGCACGCGCACCGGATCGAGCGGCTCCTCGGTGCGGCCCGCGCCGACCAGCACGCGCACGCCCTTCAGCGACACGCCGCGCGAGACCGCCGCCTCGATCGCCTCGAGGATCTCCGGGATCTCGGCCAGCCGCCCGGGACCGCGCAGGCCCGAGGCGAGAGCGCCCGTCGCCGGACCGACGATCGCCGCGCCGCGCGCGCGCATCTCGCGCACGTTGTCCACGGTCGCCGGCGCGCGCCACATCTGCAGGTCCATGGCCGGCGCCAGCACCAGCGGCGCGGCGCTCGCCAGCGCGATGGTCGTGAGCGCGTCCGGCGCCACGCCGTGCACGAGCCGCGCGATCAGGTCCGCGGTCGCGGGCGCGATCACGAGGCAGTCGGCCGCCTCGGCCACGTCCACGTGCTCGACCAGCCCGCCCGTGCGGGAACGCGACTCGAGCGGCAGGTTGAAGCGCGGCTGCTGGTCGCCCCACAAACCGGTCACGACCGGGTTGCCCGAGAGCGCCTGCAGCGTCAGCGGCGTCACGAACTCGCACGCCGCCGGGGTCATGACCACGATCACGGTCGCGCCGCGCTCGCGCAGCCGGCGCACCAGCTCGCAGGCCTTGTAGGCCGCGATGCCGCCGGAGATGCCGACGACGACGACGCGATCCGCGAGCATGGCCTACTCGGCGGGCAGCTCGAGCGGCTGCTCGGCCGACATCATGATGGCCGACGGGTCCTCGTAGTAGTACGGCACGTCGTCGCGGATGACGCGCTCGAGCGCGACCGCCGTGACCTTGCCGTGCAGCGTCTCGCCGCTGCGCCGGATCCAGTCGTTCAGGCGGCGCGCCTCGCGGGCGGCGACGATGGCCAGCTCGTACTTGCTCTTGCCCGGCGGCGGAACGAGTGACGAAAGCTTCATGGGCTTCTCCTGCGGACGTCGGCGGGTGATTCGGGACGCCGCGCGCTCACCCGCCGGAGCGCGCGGCGCGGAGTTCAGGATCCGGGGGCCAGCCGCCGCACGCGCGCGCGCTCGGCGTCGTGGATCGCCACGAGCCGCGCGGCCGCGGCGTCGCGGTCGTCGTTGACCACCAGGTAGTCGTAGTGGACGTACTGCGCCAGCTCGCCCGGCGCGTTGCCCAGGCGGTGCTCGATGACCTCGGCCGAGTCGGTCGCGCGGCCCTTCAGCCGCTCGCGCAGCGCCTCGAGCGACGGCGGCGCCACGAACACGGTCACCGCGTCGGGGCGCTTCGCGCGCACGCTCGCGCCGCCCTGCACGTCGATGTCGAGCACGACCGTGCGGCCGGCGCGCATGTGCGCCTCGACCTCGTGGAGCGGCGTGCCGTAGAGGTCGAGGTGCACGTGGGCCCATTCGAGGAAGTAGCCCTCGGCCACCTGCTTCTCGAACTGCTCGCGGGTGACGAAGCGGTACTGGACGCCGTCGGTCTCGCCCGCGCGGATCGGCCGCGTCGTGGACGAGATCGCGAACACGCACTCGGGCCGCGACGCGAGCAGTTGCTCGACCAGCGTGCCCTTGCCCGCGCCCGAGGGACCCGAGACGACGAGCAGGTAGCCGCCCGGCGCGAGGCCGAACGGCGACGAAGGCAGGGCGGTCTGCGTGGCGGCGGTCAAGGTCATTCCACGTTCTGCACCTGCTCGCGCAGGCGCTCGATCTCTTCCTTCATGACGATCACCGCGTGCGCGATCTCGACGTCGTTGGCCTTGGAGCCGATCGTGTTCGCCTCGCGGTTCATCTCCTGCAGCAGGAAGTTGAGCTTGCGGCCCGCCAGCTCGGGCCCCTCGACGAGGTGGCGGAACTGGTCGAGGTGTGCCGCCAGGCGGACGCACTCCTCGGTGCAGTCGAGCCGGTCGGCGAGCATCGCGACTTCCTGCGCGATCCGGATCGGGTCCATCTCGACGTCGTCGAGCAGCGGCTTGATGCGCGAGACCATGCGCTCCTTGGCCTCGAGCGGCCGCAGCGGCGCGCGCGCCGAGACCTTCTCGAGCTCGGTGCGGATGATCGTGAGGCGCTTCTCGAGGTCGGCGGCCAGCGCCGCGCCCTCGCGCGCCTTCATGCCGTTCATGCTGTCGCAGACCTTCTCGACCAGCCCCTTGACCAGCGTCCAGGTCTCCTCGTCCGAGAACGAGCTGTGCTCCCACGTGAACAGGTCCGGGAGCCCCGCCATGGTGCGCAGGTCGATGTCCCCGCCGAGCTGGTAGCGCTCGCGCAGCTGCTTCATGAGGTTCACGTAGCGGTCCGCGACGCCCTCGTTGAGCTTGAGGACCTCGCCCTGCTCGCCCGCGCCCGCCCACGTGATCGTGAGGTTGAACTTGCCGCGCGAGAAGCGGTCCTGGATGAGCTGGCGGATCTGGTCCTCGAACATCAGCGCCGCCTTGGGCGCACGCACCGAGACCTCGCAGAAGCGGTGGTTGACCGAGCGGATCTCGGCTGCCAGGCGCTGGCCGGAGCGCTCGATTTCGGCCATGCCGTAGCCGGTCATGCTGCGGATCATGCGGGGACCTCCGGTGGGGTGTTCGGGGGACGGCGGAAGGTACGGGAGCGGGGTCGCCGGAGTCAAAAAGGCCCGCGCCAATCGCGGCTGTTTCGCGTTTTCGGCCCCTCCGCGCAGGGCCGCGGCCGTCCACCGCCTTTCCACCGGCGGGTGTGGACAGCGGACCCAAAAGGCGGAGCCCGCCACGTTGGGGGGAACGCGACGGGCCCCTGGGCACCCGGGATCTCAGGGACGGCCCCCGTCAGGGCATGAGTCCCAGGCGCTTCATCTTGGTGATCAGCGACGTGCGGCGCAGGCTGAGGATCTCGGCCGCCTTCGTCTTGTTGCCCTTCGCCTCGCGCAGCGCGGACTCGATGCTCGCCTTCTCGCGCGCGTCGAGTTCCTCCACGAGACTCGTGGGCGCCGTCGCCGCGTCGTCGAGCGGCACGTCGCGCGGCGTGAGCGGGCCGTCGTGCGGCGCCGAGAGGACCATCTTCTGCACCACCGCGCGCAGCTGGCGCACGTTGCCCGGCCACCCGTGCCCGAGCAGCCGGGCGCGCGCCGCGTCGCTCAGCCGGACGCGGCGGTGGCCGGCGCGGTTGAACTCGCCGAGGAAGTGCTCGAGCAGCAGCTCGAGGTCGTCGCCGCGCTGGCGCAGCGGCGGCAGCGTGTACACCGCGTGCGCGAGCCGGTAATAGAGGTCGCTGCGGAAGCCCTCGCCCCTCTGCATCGCCTCGCGCGGGCGGTTCGTGGCCGCCACGACGCGCGAGTCCACGCGGATGTCGCGCGTGCCGCCCACGCGGCGCATGACCCCCGATTCGAGGTAGCGCAGCAGCTTCGCCTGCAGGTCCACCGACATCTCGCCGATCTCGTCGAGGAAGATCGTGCCCTCGTGCGCGGCCTCGAAGAGGCCCTGCTTGTCGGCGAGAGCGTTCGTGAACGAGCCCTTCACGTGGCCGAAGAACTCGGACTCGAGCATGGACTCGGGCACCGCGCTCGCGTTGACCGCGAGGAACTCGCCGACGCGGCCCGACAGACGGTGCACGCCCTGCGCGACCAGCTCCTTGCCCGTGCCCGACTCGCCGAGCACGAGCACCGGCAGGTCGGTGACCGCCACGCGCGCGATGTCCTCGAGCATCTCGAGGATGCGCTCGCTGCGCGT
>CAZUEM010000054.1:0-20458 GCA_964619155.1 uncultured bacterium | reverse complement strand
TCAGTTCGCGGGCGTCGCCGGCGCCTGCTTCGCGGGGAAGTTCGGCAGCCAGCGGGCGAGCAGCTTGCTCAGCGTCTCGGGGAAGCTCGGCGCGCCGCCCTGCACGGTGATCGGGCGGTTGTTGAGCCCGCTCGCGTTGACGCCCACCGGCGAGGTGTTGGGGTCGTGGTACGGCCCCTCGGCCGTCTCGGAGCCGCTCGCGGTCCACAGCAGCCGGCCGCTCGAGTCCACGAGCGCCGCGGTGAGCGCGACCGTGGTCGAGGGCTTGCCCGCCTGGTTGAACTCCATCTCGAGCCTCTCGTAACGGTCCACGCGGATCGTCAGCAGCGCGTTCGCGAACATCATCCGCGCCAGGCCCGGCGCCGCGAGCGAGTCCACGCGCGGGCGCTCGAGCAGGCCGTCGTTGAACGCCTTGAGCAGCGAGTCGCCGCCCGCCTTGAAGAGGCGGTCGCGCGTGATGAGCGGCGACGTCCACCGGTAGCCGGTCTCGCGGAACGCGCGGCCGACGGCGGCCTCGGCGTTCTTGCGGGCCTCGAGGCTGCCGTCGTACGTCGCCGCGGGCAGCAGCGCGATCGTCCGCGGCTCGTGAGCGGCGAAGTCGGGGGCCGTCCAGAACAGGTCCACCTTCTTGGTGCCCTTCTGGGCGAAGGCGGGGCTGGCGAGGGCGAGAAGCAGGAGGCCCGTCAGCAGGCGGGTCATGGCGTCACCTCGGCGCGGGGAGCGCGTGGGTCGTGCCGCGCCCGGCGGCGCGGCGGTGAAAATGGCGGGCCCAGGAGGATTTGAACCCCCAACCTTCTGATCCGTAGTCAGACGCTCTATCCAATTGAGCTATGGGCCCGCCTCGACCATGAGGCGGTGGCGAACCGCCCCGCGGCTCGCAGCTGGCGGAGTGGAGAGGATTCGAACCTCCGATACGGGTTTAAGCCGTATAACGGTTTAGCAAACCGCCGCCTTCAGCCTCTCGGCCACCACTCCGTGAAAACGCTGGCGGAGGGAGTAGGATTCGAACCCACGGAGCTTGCGCTCAGCGGTTTTCAAGACCGCCGCCTTAAACCACTCGGCCATCCCTCCGCGAGTACCTGCTCCCTAGTCCAGCGGCCGGGGAATCTAGCCGTTCGCGGCCCGGCAGGCAAGCGGAGCGGGGCGCGCAGGCATCCTTCTCGCCTTCACGCCCCACCTCGCGCGTGCACGTGCGTCCTCGCGGCCCGGATGTCAGAACAACGTCGTCTGGTCCAGCCGTCCGAGCGCGCGGGCGCGGTTCTCGAGCGCGCGGAACAGCCGCTCGGCCACGAGCGCGAAGACCGCGGTGACGAGCGCGAGGCCGCCCAGCAGTTGCGCGTCGCTCATCGCCCCGAAGGTGGGGCCCGCGGTCGCGCCGAGCAGGAACCGCCGCAGCGCCTCGTACCACCAGGTCCACGGCAGCAGCATCGCGAGCGCGCGCAGCGGCACGGGCAGGAAGTCCACGGGGAAGATGACGCCGCACAGCAGGTAGAGCGCCAGCGTCACGCCGTCGAGCACGACCATCGCCGCGCGCGTCAGCACGAGGCACGCCCCCGCCATGAGCATGCCGCCCGAGAGCGTCGCGGCGAGCCCCAGCAGGATGGTCGCGGCGAGCGGCGCCCACTCGGTCGCGCCCCAGTCCCAGCGCACCCCGAGCGCGAACCAGCCGAGCAACAGCGACAGCGCCACGCTCACCGTGGCGCGCGCGAACTTGATGACCGAGCGCCCGAGCAGGAACGCGGGCATGCCGACCGGCGAGGCGTAGACGTACTTGAGCGTCTCGTACTCCTCGCGCTCGGAGAACACCACCCAGCCGAGCTCGACCACGACGGTGTTGACGTAGGCGTGGAACGCGTTCGCGACGAAGAAACCGGCGAACGCCGCCGAGTGCGTCGCCTCGCCGCTCACCGCCCAGTACATGGCGACGAGGATGAGCGAGACCGCGAGCGGGCGCGCCACCACGTAGATGACGAACAGCAGCGGGTCCGCCCAGTTCGAATCCACCTGCCAGCCCAGCCAGGTGGCGACCCGGAAGCGCGCGAGCGCGGCCCTCACTGCCACCTCAGCGTCAGCCGTCCCTCGCGCTTGGCCAAGGTCTCGAGCCAGCGCAGGCTGAAGTGCGCGGCGACGAGGAACACCACGGTGAACGCCCCGAGCGCCGCCAGCTCGAGCGGCAGCGGCAGCAGCCCGCGCGCGCCCGCGCCGAGCAGCACCTGGCGCAGCGCGTCCACGCCGAGCGTCAGCGGCAGCACGCCGGCCGCGACCGCGCCGAGCGCGCCGAGCGTGCGGATCGGGAAGTAGAGCCCCGAGAGGAAGTAGACCGGCTCCATGAACGCGTTGCAGGTGTGCCACGCCTCGCGCCCGTAGAGCAGGAACAGGCTCGCCAGCGTCATGCCGAGCGCGTAGAGCGCGGTCATGGTCAGCACGAAGACGGCCAGGAACTGCCACGGCGAGAACGGCGCCAGCTCGATGCGGAACACCCACACGCCGAGCGCCACGCCGACCAGCGAGCGCAGCACGGTCGAGACCACGCCGCCCAGGGCCATGCCGGTCAGGATGGCCATGCGCGAGCACGGCGCGGCGAAGTAGAGCTGCAGCTGGCCCTGCTGCTTCTCCCAGTAGAGCTGCGCGCCCATCCCCCACAGCACGTTGATCCAGTAGGTCGAGAGCACGCCGCCGATCACCGCCAGCGCCTCGAAGCTCTTCGGGGCGCCGAGCGCGCGGTAGAGCAGCACGAACGCGCACATGCCGAGGTTGGGCAGCACCGCGTCGGAGATCAGCCAGTCGAGCTGGCGAAAGCCCCCGACCACGCGCACCCAGGCGCGCGCGTACGTGGCGCGCAGGTTGAGCGCGAGCGATTCGCGCAGCGCGCTCACGCGGGCGGGCCTGCGTCGTCGAGCCCGCGGCCGACGATCTTGATGAACGCGTCCTCGAGGCTGGTCTCGCGCGTCGAGACGCCCTGCACCGCCCAGCCGCGTTCCTCCAGCGCGCGCAGCACGTCGCCGAGCACGCCGCCCTCGGGCAGGCGCAGCTTGAGCGAGAGCGTGCCGCGTTCGGGATGCGGCGCGCCCCAGGCGACAGGCACGCCCGCGACCTCGGCGGGTGGCGCGGCGCCGGCCTCGCGGGCGCGCACCTCCAGCTCGACGTGCTGGCCGCCCTCGACCGAGCGCCGCAGCGCCGCCGGCGTGTCGCACGCCAGCACGCGCCCGCGGTCCACGATGGCGATGCGGTCGCACATCTGGTCGGCCTCGGCCATGTAGTGCGTGGTGAGCAGCACCGTGCGGCCCTCGCGCTCGCGCACCCAGCGCAGCACGAACTCGCGCAGCGTCCGCGCGGCGTTGACGTCCATCCCGAGCGTGGGCTCGTCGAGGAACAGGATCCCCGGGTCCGAGACGAACCCGCGCGCGAAGTTCATGCGCTGGCGCTCGCCGGTGGAGAGCCGGTTGATGCGCGTGTCCGCCTTCGCGCCGAGGTCCACCACGCCGAGCAGTTCCGCGATGCGCGGCCGCGCGACCGCGCCCGGCACGCCGTAGAACTGCGAGAACATCCACAGGCACTCGCGCACCGTGAGGATGCCGTAGCCCGAGTTCTCGCCGCCCGAGACGAGGCCGATGCGGCGGCGCACCTCCTGCGGCTCGCGCACGACGTCGAAGCCGGCGACCCGCGCCTCGCCCGCGGTGGGAAACAGCAGCGTGTTGAAGATCTTGATCGCGGTGGTCTTGCCCGCGCCGTTCGGGCCGAGCAGCCCGAAGACCTCGCCGTGCTCGATGCGCAGGTCCACGCCGGCGAGCGCCACGACCTCGGGCGCGCCGCGCGAGGCGCGGAACACGCGGCGCAGGCCGCGGGCTTCGACGGCGGGGGCGGATGCGCGGGGCGTCGCGGCCATGGGCGCGCGACCGTAGCAGGGCGCCGCGCGCCCCACCAAGCGGGCGGGCGGCGGCCCCGCGGGACCGCCGCCCTCCGGCGGAACGAAGCGCTACTTCCCGCCGTGCCCCGCGGCCGCGGCCGCGGTCGCCGGCGCGTCCCACGGGCCAGGCTCGGGGAACGTGATGACCGGACCGGCGTATTCGCCGCCCGGCGGCACCGCCTTCGGCACCGCGTGCTTCACGGCCGGAAGGCTCCGCAGGTAGGCGACGAGCGCGCGCAGGTCGGGCTCGTTCATCTGCGACGTGCTCGGCCACGGCATGGGCGGCAGAAGCACGGTGCCGTCCTTGCGCACGCCGCTGCGCAGCGCGTTCGCGATCTCGTCGGCGGTCCAGCTGCCGAGGCCGGTTTCCGGGTCCGGCGTGAGGTTGCGCGGGAACGAGACGCCCCACGGTCCCCTCCAGCCCACTTCGCTGCCCGAGAGCTCGCGCTTCATGTCGGGCCCGCCGAAGAGCGCGCCCGGCGTGTGGCAGTCGTTGCACCCCATCGTGACCGCGAGGTAGCGGCCCCGCTCGATCTGGGACTGCGCGGCCGCCGGCGCGGCCTTACCGCCCTTGCCCGCTTCGCTTCCCGCCAGCGACAGGCCGGCCGCCGCCACCCCGCACGCGAGGAACGCGACGCCCAACAACCGACCTTTCAGCTGCATGCAGCACCTCCGTGTTGTCCGGCGCGCGGCCCGCGGCAACCGTTGCGCGCGGCGCGCGCGTCGCCGTAACGTGCCGCGGATGCTAACAGCCATCCTGCTCGCGGCCATGACCGAAAGTGCGGCGCTCCCCGATTCGGCGCCCGTCGCGCCGCGCCCGCTCGAACGCCGGCTCGAGCTTCAGCTCGACCCGGGCGCGGCCGTGTGGTCCGGCAGCCTTCTCACGAAACTCGAACTCCGGGGTGCCACTCGCGAGCTGCGGCTCGAGCCGGGCGGCGTGGTCGTGAGCCGTGTCGAGATGACCGACCGCCTCGGCCGCGTCGAGCTGGCCTGGGGCGCGGGCCCCGAAGGCGAGCTGCGCATCGAGGCGCGGCGCGCGGTCGAGCCGGGCACGGCGTGGCTCGACGTGGCGTTCGACGGCGAGTGGCGCGCGGCGCCGCCCGGCGTCGAGCGCGACTCGGCGCGCGCGCGCGCCCGGCTCGAGCGCGGCGAGGGCGTGGCCTTCCCCGCGTGGCCGGGCCGGCCCGCCACGCCGTGGACGCTGCTCGTGCACGCGCCGCGCGCCTGCGAAGTGCGCGCCTCCGCGCCGCGCGTCGAGCGCACCGAAGCGCGCGGCTGGCGCGCCTGGACGTTCCGCACCCGCGGGGCTGTCCCGGGCGATTCGCTGCGCGTTTCCGTGCGGCGCGCGCCGAGGCCGGCGCGCTGAAGACGCGTCCGGGGCGGCCCCGCGGCGAGCGGGACCGCCCCGTGCCGTCGTCGCGCCGCGGTCAGCGCGGGCGGCGGGCCACCATCACCACGCGGTCGCCGAAGGCGTTGAACGCCCGGGTGAGCGGCGCGTTCACGGCGTCCACGGCGGCCATCGCCGCGCGCTGCAGCGCGCTCTTCCTGCCGTGCGCGCGGCCCGGCGGGATCTTCGCCTGCTCGAGCGCCACCACCTCGAGCCCCGCGCGTCCGGCCAGCCCGCGCAGCGAGCGCGGCGTGAACTCCCACAGGTGGTAGGGCGGTTCGCGCAGCACGATCGCCGAGCCGGCGGCCCCGTACGCGGCGAGCGCCAGCGAGCGGGCGAGCGAGTGCGTGGTGATGGGCCCGCGCAGGAAGAAGTGGCCGCCCGGCGCGAGCAGCGCCGCGACCTGGCGCACGGTCTCGCCGCAGTCGGGCACGTGCTCGAGCACGTCGCCCATATAAAGGAGGTCGAAGGACGCCGCCGGCAGCCCGGCGTCGTCGAGCGTGCCCTGCCGCACGTCGAGCCCGAGTCCGCGCGCGTGCGCGACGGCCTCGGGCGAGAGCTCGACGCCGGTCACGGTCCATCCGCGCGCGGCGGCGTGCTTGAGCAGCCAGCCCGAGGCGCAGCCCACCTCGAGCAGCCGCCCGGCGCCGCGGAAGGGCTCGAAGCGCTCGAGCAGCCCGTCGTTCTCGGCTTTGAACGCCGCCTCGTCGAACGAGTGCGTGTCGCTGCGCCCGCAGCGGAAGTCGGTCTCGAAGTACTCGGCCGAGTAGAGCGCGGCGAGCGAGTCGCCCTCGGGCTGCACGCTCAGGAACCGCAGCCCGCAGCGCGGGCACTCGGCCGCCGGGAACGAGACGCCCTGCCACTCGTAGCGCATGGCCAGCGGCCGGAAGGAACCCGCGTGCCCGCAGCCCAGGCAGCGCTCGAGCGTCCGCGTCTTCACGCGGTCCGCACCCCCGCCCGGCCCTCGGCGCCCTCGCTCCCCGCGTCGCCGTCCGCACCACCGCGCCCGGCGCCGGAGGCGCCGAAGGCTCCGAAAGAGAGGCGATCGCGCGAAGCGCAGCTTCGCGCGATCGGCGCGCCGCCCAGGCAGCGCTCGCCGTCGTAGAAGACCGCGAGCTGGCCCGGCGTCACCGCCGCCTGCGGCTCGTCGAACACGACCTCGACGCCCTCCCCGGCGGCGCGCAGCGTCGCCAGCGCGCCCGCGTGGCTGTAGCGGATGCGCACCAGCACGCGCGCGCCGTCGGCGGGCGGCGCGGGCGCGAGCCAGTTGACGCGCTCCGTGACGAGCCCCGGCGACTCGAGCATCTCGCGCGGTCCCACGGTGACCGTGTTCGCCTCCGGGTCGAGCGCCAGCACGTAGAGCGGCTCGGCCGCGGAGATCCCGAGGCCCTTGCGCTGCCCGACCGTGTAATGGAGGAGCCCGCGGTGCGTGCCGACGCGCGCGCCGGACGGGTCGAGGAACGCACCGGGCTCGGTGCCGCGCGTCTCGCCGAGCGTGTGCTCGAGGTAACCCGCGTAGTCGCCGTCGGGCACGAAGCACAGGTCCTGGCTCTCGACCTTGTCCCACACCCGGAGGTCCAGCCGCCGGGCGTGATCGCGCACCTCGGCCTTGGTCAGCCCGCCGAGCGGCAGACGCACGCGCGCGAGCGCGGCGTACGGCACGAGCGCGAGCGCGTAGGTCTGGTCCTTGGCCGCGTCCACGGCGCGCAGCAGCGCCGGCGCGCCCGTCGCGTCCGTGCCGACGCGAGCGTAGTGCCCGGTCGCGAGCGCGTCGGCCGCCACCAGCTCCATGCGCCGCACGAGGTCGCCGAACTTGAGGTGCTGGTTGCAGAGCGCGCACGGGTAGGGCGTCCGACCGTTCGCGTAGCCGTCGGCGAACGGCAGCAGCACGCGCTCGCGGAAGACGTCCTCGGCATCCACGACGTGGTGCGGGAAGCCCATCGCCATGGCGGTGCGGCGCGCGTCGTCGATGGCGTCGAGCGTGCAGCAGGCGCGCGGGCTCGCGGGCGCGCTGCCGTAGCAGGCGAGCCGCAGCGTCACCCCCGTCACCTCGTGGCCCTGCTCGGCGAGCAGCGCCGCGGCGACGGCGGAGTCCACGCCGCCGCTCATCGCCGCCAGGACGCGCAGCCTGGTCACGCGCGCGAGCCCGCCGCGGCGCCGGCGCGCGCCGCGCGCACGGCGTCGGCCACCTTCGGGGCCGCCTCGTCCACGTGCGCCTCGGTGGTCGTGCGCCCGAGCGAGAAGCGGATGGCGCACACGGCCAGCTCGCGCGGCACGCCCATCGCGACCAGCACGGGCGAGGGCTCGACGCCGCCGCTCGCGCACGCCGCGCCCGCCGAGGCGGCGATCCCGCGCGCGTCGAGCGCGACCAGCATGTGGTCGCTGCGCGCGCCCGGGAAGGAGACGCCCAGCGTGTTGGGCAGCCGCGGCGCGCCCGCGCCGTGCACCACCGCGTCGGGCACCGCGGCGAGCAGCGCGCGCTCGAGCCGCTCGCGCAGCGCGCCGACGCGCGCGCCCTCGGAGGCCAGCTCGGCGCCGGCCAGCTCGGCGGCCAGCCCGAGCCCGACGATGCCGGGCACGTTCTCGGTGCCTCCGCGCCGCCCGCGCTCGTGGCCGCTGCCGCGGAAGAGCGGCGAGAGCGGCGCGCCGCGGCGCGCGACCAGCGCCGCGCTGCCCTTGGGCCCGCCGAACTTGTGGCCCGAGAGCACGAGGTAGTCCACGCCCAGCGCCTCGACGTCCACGGGCATCTTGCCGGCGCCCTGCACGGCGTCGCAGTGGACGAGCATGCCGCGGGCCTTCGCGCGCCCGGCGATCTCGGCGACCGGCTGCACGACGCCGGTCTCGTTGTTCGCGAACATGAGCGAGACCACGGTCGTGTCGGCGCTCAGCCCGTCCACCGCGTCCGGGTCGGTGCGCCCGTCGGCGCCGCACGGCAGCGTGTCGTGCGTCCAGCCCATGTCCGCGAGCACGTCCACCGCGCCGTGCACGGCGTGGTGCTCGATCGCGGCGTACGCGACGCGCAGCCCGCGGTCGCGCCGCGCCCAGGCGCCGCCGATCACCGCCAGGTGGTCCCCCTCGGTGCCGCCCGAGACGAACACGACCTCGTCGGCGCGGGCGTTCACCAGCTTCGCCACCTGCTCGCGCGCGCGCTCGACGGCGGCGCGCACGCGCTGGCCCTCGCGGTGCGCGCTCGAGGGATTCGCCCCCAGGTCGCGCAGCGCGGCGTGCATCGCGTCGGCCACCTCGGGCCGCACGGGCGTCGAGGCGTTGTGGTCGAGGTAGATCATCGGGACCTCCCGGGATTCGGAGGAGGAACTCGCGGCCGGGAACGGAACCGCGGCGCACCGGTGGATGCGCCGCGGCGGGCGATGCTCGGGATGCGTCCGGCGCGGCGGGGCGTCAGCGCCCTTGCAGGAACTTCTCGAGGACGTCGATGGATTCCTTCGCGCTCAGCGCTTCGGGCGAGGCGGGCGCCAGTTCGACGACCTTGCGCCACTGGCGGATCGCGTCGCGGTAGAGCCCGGCGTCGGCGAACGAGACGCCGAGCGTGAAGTAGGCGCAGTAGGCCCCGGGCTTCTTCCGGATCAACTCGCGGAGCAGGCCCATGGCCTCGTCGTACTTGCCCTGCGCGTACTTGGAGCTGGCCATGCGGCACATGGCGATGGAGTCCTCGGGCGCGACCTGGAGCGCCTTCGCGTACCACTCCTGCGCGAGGTCGGCGCTGCCGAGCGCGTCGGAGGCGATGCCGAGGTTGACGAGCACCTTCAGGTCGTTGGGCTTGAGCTGGTTGGCCTTCGCGAGCACGCGCGAGGCCTCGACCATGCGCTCGCGGTCGAGGTAGAGCACGCCGAGCCGGTACAGGTTGTCGAACTTGCTCGAGTCGCGTGCGACGGCCTTCTCCAGAAGGCCGAGGGTGTCCACGGGGGCGGCCGCGGCGGCCTTCGTGTCGGCGGCGAGGGCCGGGAGGGCGGCGGCGAGGCCGAGGCAGGCGAGCAACGCGGCGGCGAGGCGCTTCACGGTCGGGTTCTCCGAGTGGGACGTTGGCGTGTCGGAAAGCGGCGCGAAGTCTAGCACGCGGCCGCGGCCCGGCGGCAATCGCCCCCGGCGACCTGACGGGGGCGTGACGGTCGCGGTCGCCCGATGGGCTCCGGCGGCGGCGGTCGCGGCGGTCGCGGTCGCCGGGAGGCGCCGAAACCCGTGCGCGCTTCGCGGCCCGCTCGGCTCGGCATCCTGCCTCGCCTCGCTGCATGCATTCGCCGCTCACGCCGTCCATGGCTCCGCGGCTCATCGCACGCACCGCTGCGCGCGCACGGGTTTCGGCGCCTCCCGGCTTGGCGGGACGACTTCCCGCGCACCGCTGCGCACACACGGGAGTCGGCGCCACCCGGCGCCCTCCGACCGCCGTGTGCCCGTTTGCACGTCTCCGCGATGGGTGGCTTACACGGCCATGGCGCGCGAAGCGCCGCTACCCGGCCGCCTTGGCCAGCGCCTGGTCGAGGTCGGCCCAGAGGTCCTCGACGTTCTCGATGCCGGCCGAGAGCCGGACGAGGCCCTCGGGGATGCCGGCGCGGGCGCGGCCCTCGGGGCCGAGCACCTTGTGCGAGGTCCAGGCGGCGAGCGAGGCGAGCGACTCGACGCCGCCCAGGCTCGCGCCGTGGCGCACCACGCGCAGCGCGTTCACGAGCCGCAGCGCGGCGTCGGCGCCGCCCTTCACCTCGAAGCCGAGCAGCGGACCGAAGCCCTCGCGCATCTGCCGCGCGGCGATGTCGTGGTTCGGGTGCCCGGGCAGGCCGGGATAGAACACCTGCCCGACGCCCGGGTGCTTCGCGAGCCGCGTGGCCAGTTCGAGCGCGTTGGCGTTCCCGGCGCGCACGCGCAGCGGCAGCGTCTTGAGGCTCCGCTCGATCATCCACGCGGTCGCCGGGTCGGGCACCGGGCCGAAGACCTCGCGCACGCGAGCCACCTCGGCGACGAGTCCGGCGCGCCCCATGACCGCGCCGGCCAGCAGGTCGCTGTGCCCGGCGATGGACTTGGTGGCGCTGTAGAGCGACAGGTCGGCGCCGAGCGCGAGCGGCTGCTGGCCGATCGGCGAGGCGATGGTGTTGTCCATGGTCACGGTCGCGCCCTTCGAGCGCCCGAGCGCCGAGGCCGCGGCGATGTCGAACACCGCGAGCGTCGGGTTGATGGGCGACTCCAGGTGCAGCAGCCGGGTATTCGGGCGGAACGCGGCCGCCCACTCGCCGGGCCGGCGCGCGTCCACGAACGTGTGGCTCCAGCCGAAGCGTTCCGCGCCCCAGGCGAGCAGCGCCTGCGTGCCGCCGTAGCAGGGGTCCACGCACACGACGTGGTCGCCGTGACGGAGCAGCGCGAGAAACGCGGCCGAGATCGCCGCCATGCCCGAGGGAAAGAGCAGCGCCGCCCCGGCCCCCTCGAGGTGCGCGAGACGCTCCTCGGCGGCGTGCAGCGTCGGGTGGCCGCAGCGCTGGTAGAACGCGCCCGCGGTCCCGGCGCGCTGCTGTTCGATCATGGCCTCGAGGCTGTCGAACGAGAAGGTGGCGCTGTGCACGATGGGCGTGCTCACCGCCCCGGCGCGCTCCCCGCCCGGGCCGTGGACGGCGTTGGTCTCGATCGCGTGCGGCGGGCGTGCGGAATCGTGGCTCACGGTCTTCTCCATGGGCGGGCCGGCGCGGCCGGGCGGGCGCGCCGGGCGGCGCCCGGTTGCGGTCGCGGCGCATTCTAGCCCAGTGTGCCCGCCATGAAGCCCGTTCCCGCGGCGGACGTCCGCCGGATCGTGTTCGTGCGGCCCCGCTTCCTCGGCGACGTCTGCCTGACGCTGCCGCTGCTCGAGGCGGCGCGCGCGGCCTGCCCGGACGCCCGCGTGGGCTACGTGCTCGAGCGCGGGCTCGCGCCGCTCCTCGCGGGCGACCCGCGCGTGGACGAGCTCTTCGAGGTCCCGCCGAAGCCGACGGCCGCGGAGACGCTCGCGCTGGTCCGGCGCCTGCGGCGCTTCCGCCCGGACGTGCTGTTCGACTGCTTCTGCAACCCGCGCACGGCGCTGTGGTCGTTCGCGAGCGGCGCGCCGGTGCGGGTCGGCTACCCGAACAAGGGCTGGCGCTCGGCGCTCTACACGCACCACGCGCGCCCGCGCACGCTGTCGGCGACCGGCTTCCACCTCGCCTCGCTGGCCGCGCTCGGCTGGCCCGCGCCCGGATCGCCCGCGACGCCGCGGTTGTACGTCGGCGCCGGCGCGCGCGCCGAGGCCGCGGCCGCGCTGCTCGAGATGGGCGTGCCGGAGGGCGCGCGCCTGGCGGGCTTTCACGCGGGGGCGCGCTGGCCCACCCGGCGCTGGGAGCCCGCGCGCTTCGTCGCGCTCGCGGCGCGGCTGCTCGAGGCGCGCGCGGACGCCGTCGCGCTCTTCACCGCCGGCCCGGGCGAGGAGCCGCTCGCGCGCGAGTGCGTCGAGGCGCTGCCCGCGGGCCGGGCGTTCGCGATCGAGCGCTGGCCGCTGCCGCGCTTCGTCGCGCTGCAGTCGCTGTGCGCGGCGTTCGTCTGCGGCGACACGGGGCCGCTCCACACCGCGGTCGCGAGCGGCGCGCCGACGCTCGGGCTCATGAGCCGCAACCGCCCGGCGATGTTCTTTCCCTACCCCGGGACGGAGGGCCACCGCGCCTACTGGGCGCGCGCCGAGTGCAGTCCCTGCCACCGCGACGAGTGCGCGGACCTGCGCTGCCTCGCCCGCCTCACGGTGGACGGCGCGTGGGCCCTTCTGGCCGAAATGCTCGAGGCGGGCGCCGCGCGGTCACGCTGATCCCGGCGGCGCCCGCCCCGTGGCGGACGGAAGCTACTGCGCTTCGAGCTGGACGACGCCGACGTTCGTGACCTGCCCCGCGGCCACCGCGACCGGCGCGAGCGAGGTGTCGCGGTACGCGGCCGGGGCGTCCACGGCCACCGTGTAGCCGCCCGGCGGCAGCAGCGGCAGCAGGAAGGCGCCGTCGGACGCGGTCGCCGCGCCGGCGAGCGTGTCCGTCCCGGCGATGGCGTAGACCAGCGACGCCGGATCGGACGGCTGCACGAAACCGCGAATCGCGCCGGTCAGGTTCATGACCTCGACGCGCACGGTGGGCTTGAGCAGGAGCTTGCCCGAGCCCGTCTCGACGAACGAGCGCGTGGCGTCGAAGTCGAGGCCCAGGTCCACCGAGGCGCCGGCGGCGACGTCGAACTCGCCCACGAGCTTGAGGCCCGTCTGCAGGCCGCTCGGGATGACGATGTCGCGGCGCACGCCGTCCTCGACCACGTACGAGCCCGGGTCGAGCACGAGGCGCACCTGCGTGTAGTGACCGGCGTCCACGAGCACCTCGCCCAGCTCGGCATACACGCCGTTGCGCAGGCGCAGCAGGTCGTAGCGCGCGGAATCGGGGACGAAGCTCGTCCAGCCGGAGTTCTCCGGGCCCGCGCGGTGCACGGCCACCTCGCGGATGACGAGGATCACGGAGTCGAAATCGGCGGGCGCGTCGGTCAGCGAGACGCGCACGGTGCCGGACGCGGGACGGGTCGTCGTGTTGCCGCAGCCGAAGGCCGCGGCGGCGACGGCCAGCAGCGCGAGGAAGAGCGGGATGGTTCGGCGCATGAGGGACCTCCGTTCGGTGGTGCGCTGGCGAGTGGCGTGGGGAGGTGGCCGCGCGAGGCGCAGTGTACGCCCCGCCCCGGCCACCGGCCACGGCCGCGGGCGGGGACGAGAGCGGGCTTTCGACCTCTTGACGACGTCACGACCTTCCCGCGGGCGGGATGCCCCGTGGGACGGCGGATCCGATCACCTCACGACCGCGACCCGCCGGGTGCGCACCTCGGTCCCCGCTTCGAGGCGCAGGAAGTACATGCCCGGCGGCAGCGCACGCCCCGCGCCGTCGCGCCCGTCCCAGCGCAGGTCGTGCCGGCCGGCTCCCCGCTCGCCGTCGAGCAGCGTGCGGGCGCGCGCGCCGGTGACGTCGTGCAGCGCCAGCCGCACGCGCGAGGGTGCGGACAGCTCGAAGCGCAGCAGCGCGCCGGCCGTGACGGGATTGGGCCGCGGGGGCGCAAGGCTCAGGGCCGCCGGGCGCCCCGCGGGCGCCACGCCGACGAGGGCCATCGGCAGCACGTCGTAGTAGTCCCAGGTCGCGACGAACGGCGCGGCGGCGCGCGAGGTGGCGATGACGCCGACGGCGAGCGGCGCCGGGCCGGTGACGGCGGTGTGCAGCGCCGAGCCCGGCGCGAGCGCGACCGGCGGGCCGACCGGCGAGAGCGGCCCCCCGAACGTGCCCGCCAGCGGCTGGACCGTCGCCGCCGCCGGGTCCACGTCGAACGCGAGGTCCACCGCGATGGCATCGAGCCAGCCGGGGACCGGCGTACGCGAGGAGGCGGGCGCGCCGGCGACTTCGTGCACCACCTCGATCACCGGCTCGCCCGCTTCGCCGGCGAGCACGAGCTTCAGGTAGTCGTCGTCGCCGCCGTCGCCGATCAGGATGCCGAGCGACTGGGCGCCCGCGGGCGGGCCGCCGCCGAAGTACGGCGACGAGACGCGCGAGCGCACGCGGAAGGGGCCCGTCGCCGCGTCGGTCGCGACGCCGAAGTGGAACGCGTAGGCCTGCGTGTTCAGCGGACCCAGGGCGTCACCCGGCGGGATCGCGTCGACGGTGAACTTGCCCGCCGCGCCGCCGGCGGTGACGAGCACCGGGTCGAACTGGTCGAGGTAGTCCGTGGCGCCGTCGAGCATCAGGCCGGTGAACCCGAGCCCGAAGAAGCCGGTGCCGGGCGCGCCGCCGTCCCAGCTGTACTCGACCGGCAGCGGCGTGGCGCCGTTCGCCGCGTCGCGCGCGAACGCGTCCGCGAGATCCGCCACGCCGTCGCCGTCGTCGTCGGGGTCGAGCCGGTCGGAAGTGAAGTCGCCGTCGAAGTCGGGCGGCAGGTCCGCGGCCGAGCACGGGCTCGAGCCGTTCGCCAGCTCGTCGGCGTTGTCGTAGCCGTCGCCGTCGTCGTCGAGGCCCGGGTCGTTCGCGCCCGCGCAGCTCCACGACGCGCCGCCGTAGTCGGCGGGCTCGTAGACGATCACGGCCCCGGTGACGTAGTCCGCGGTCCAGACCGTCCCCGGGAAGGTGTCGGCGTCGCCCTGAGCGGTCACGTCGAGGGGCACGATCGCCACGTTCGAGAACAACGTCTGCACGAGGCGCGCCGAATCGCCCGCCGCGTTCAGCGCGACGCGCTCGATGGTGTTGTTGTACGAGGCGGCGAGCAGATCGCCCTGCATCTGGCCTCCGAAGTTGGTGGCGCGGTACTCGACCGTGCCGTTCGTCGAGAAGCTCCAGGTCGCGAGCGCGCCGTCGCCGCCGCCGGACACCGGCACGCCCGGCGGCAGGTAGTCGCACTCGGCCGGGTTGCCGGCGGGCACGGGGGACTGCGGGTTCGCGGGGTTGAACGTGTTCGCGGTGCTCGCGCGCGTCGGGTTCGGGTGCCCGGCGTAGAAGCCGGCCGCCGGGATCCGGTGCAGGTTGTCGGCGAACGTCGAACTGTTCGCGTCGTTGTCCGCGTTCGAGCAGCCGTCGCCGGGACCCTCGCCCACCGGCGGCCCGCCCCAGCCGGCGTTCGGTCCGTTGTCGATCGCGTACAGCCGCCCGGAGGAGGTCCACACCACGTCGTAGGGGTTGCGCCAGCCCGGCGAGTGCACCTGCACGGGCCCGCCCGGCACGAGCATCGCCTGGTTGCGCCCGTCGTTGCCGCCGAACGGGTCGTGGACGTCCGGCGCGCCGGGGCGGTCCTGGTCGTCGAGCGTCGGCAGGTCGTAGGTGGTCTCGCCGATCGCGTCGAGGTCCACCGACAGGATCGCCGCCGAGAGCGCGTACTCGGGCAGGAACGAGAAGTTGTTCGAGGGCGCTCCCATGTTCGTGTTGCCGCCCTGCGCCACGTAGAGCGTGTTCGTCGCCGGGTCCAGCGCCAGTCCGTTCGTGGCGTGGTCGTTCTCGCAGCGCGGCAGTCCGCGCACGAGGTCGAGGTGCGTCCAGCCCGAGCCGTTCCAGGTCAGACGCGTGAGGATGCCCGAGTTGGTGTCGAGCCCCACGTCGCCGGCCACCGCCATGCGCGGGTCGGACGACGTGACGTGGATCACGGGCTGTGCCGCGGTGCCCGTCACGAGGAGTCCGGTCACGAGCCGCGTGGCGACGCCGGGGTTGGGCGAGCCGTCGTCGTTGTGGTTGGGCAGCGCCTGCACGCTCGTGATCGTCTCGCTCGACAGCACCTCGTAGGCGTTGGGGCCGTTGCGGCGCACGCCGAGCACGCGGATCAGGCCGTCCTTCTGGCCGGCGTACAGCCGCCCGTCGGGACCGAACTGCAGCGTGGTCGGGTTGACGAGCGTCGCGCCCGACAGCGTGCTCTTGCCGAATCCGATCGTCGCCGAGGCCGAGCCCGAGCCGGACAGGCCGAGCACGAGCGGGGAACCCTCGCCCGAGTGCGCGATGGTGATCGAGCCCGCGGCGGGGCCCGCCGCCACGGGCGTGAACGTGACGTTGAACGCCCGCGCCTGGCCGGGCGCCAGCACCTGCGGCGTGAGCGTGTGCGCGAACGGGCCGCTCGCGCTCACGCCGCCGATCGTGATGGCCGGGTCGCCCGGCGCGCCGACGTTCGTGAGGACGACCTGCCGGGGGGCCGAGGACTGGCCGACGAGCACCGCGCCGAAGCCGAGGTTCGTGGACGAGGGGGCCAGCACGTTCGATTGCGTGGCCGCGAGGATCTCGATGCCGCGGATCGCCGGGTCGTCGGCGGCCGCGTGCCGGAACTCGAGCGACAGCGAGCCGTCGGCGACCGTGACGAGGAAGGTCTCCATGCCGGGCGTGTAGCCTCCGAAATGCGCGTAGACGTCGTAGTCGTCGAGGCGCACGGCGCCCTCGCAGGCGACATCCATGACCCGCGCGCCCGGGAACTGCGTCCCGGAGTAGCCCTCGGCGAGCAGCAGGTTCACGCGATAGGTGCCGTCGGCGACCGGGAACTCCCACAGCATCTCCGGCGCGCCGCCCGGGTCCCAGCGCTCGTCCGCGAACACCGCCGCCGGCACGTACGCCGGGACGGACGCGTGGGCGGCCTGCATCGGGGCGCTCGAGCCGAAGACGTAGTCGCCGGCCGCGACCGCGTTCACGTAGGGCGAGGTCGAGGCGCCGCCGCCGTCACTCGACCAGGCGGGGCCCCCGTCGGTCGCGGCCACGGCGGGGCCGCCGCAGTTGACGCGGTGGAGGACGGTGTCCGCGTGCGCGGCGGCGGCGAACAGGCAGGCGGCGAGGGCGGTGCCGGCGGCGAGCGGCTTAAGCATGCGGGCTTTCCCGGGTGATGGGTCCGTGCGGATGCGGAAGCGCCGGGCGGCGTGCTTCGCCCGGCGCGACTTCGGTGAAGCATGCTCTCATGCGCCCGCTCGCTTCCGGACGGACTTTCGCGCGGGCGACGCACGGCGGGGCCGTCTCGCCGCGCGATCCGCACGATCGCGGGGCCGCGCGTTGCGACCTGCGACGCGTGCTAACCTGCGGCCGGCCGCCCGACGGGCGCGCCACCCCCCTTTCGGAGCCCTCCGGCATGACGCACGCCCTCGTCACCTTCACCTCGGACTTCGGCCACGACGACTGGTTCGTGGGCGTCGTGCACGGCGTGATCGGCACGCTCGCGCCCGGCGTCACGGTCGTGGACCTGAACCACGCGATCCCGCCCGGGGACGTGGCGCGCGGCGCGTTCATCCTCGAGGCCGCCTCCGGCGACTTCCCGCCCGGCACCGTGCACCTCGCGGTGGTGGACCCGGGCGTGGGGACCGCCCGGCGAGCGCTCGCGGTGGCGGCGCGCGGGCAGTACTTCGTCGGCCCCGACAACGGCCTGCTCGAGTGGGCGCTCGACGCGCCCGGGGCCGAGGTCCACGCGCTCACCGAGGAGCGCTGGTTCCGCCGGCCCGTGAGCCGCACGTTCCACGGCCGCGACGTGTTCGCGCCGGTCGCGGCCCACCTGGCGCGCGGCGCCGCCCCGCGCGAGTTCGGGCCGCGCATCGAGGACCCGGTGCGGCTCGCGCGCTCGCGCCCGCGGCGGGACGGCGAGTGGCTGGAGGGCGCGGTCGTGTTCATCGACCGCTTCGGCAACGCGCTCACCAGCCTCGTCGAGGAGTCGTTGCGCGAGGCGTTCGGCGACTGCCCCGACGCGGACCTGGTGGTGACGCTCCCGGGGCGCGAGATCCGCGGGCTCGCGCGCTCGTACGGCGACGCGCCGGTGGGCACGCTGGTGGCGATCCTCGGATCGAGCGGGCGGCTCGAACTCGCCCAGGTGGGCGGCGACGCGGCCGAGCGGCTGGGCATCGGCGTGGGCGACCCGGTGCGGGTCCGCCTTTCGACTTGAGCCGGGGCGGCCGCGCCCGCATCCTGCCTCCCGCTCCCGACTCCGGCCCCCGGGCCGCGCACCGTCCTCAACCGGATCGCTCCCACATGACGCCCCAGCCGACCGCCGGCGCGCCGGCCGCGCCTCCCGCCGCCGCGCGCATCCCGCACCGCACGGAGCTGCACGGCGAGACCCGCACCGACGACTACGCCTGGCTGCGCGACCGGAACGACCCGAAGGTGATCGCCCACCTCGAGGCCGAGAACGCGTTCACCGAGGCGGCGACCGCGCACCTGCGGCCGCTCGAGGAACAGCTCTACGCCGAGCTGCTCTCGCGCATCCAGCAGACCGACCTGTCGGTGCCGTACCGCCGTGCGGGCTGGCTCTGGTACACGCGCACGACCGAGGGCCGCCAGTACCCCGTCCACTGCCGGCGGCGCGACCCCGAGGCGCCCGAGCAGGTGGTGCTGGACCTCAACGAGCTGGCCGCCGGACGCACGTTCATGGCGCTCGGCGACTACGAGGCGACCGCGGACGGGCGGCGGCTCGCGTACACGACCGATTCGACGGGCTACCGCCAGTACGTGCTGTACGTGAAGGACCTCGAGGGCGGCGCCGTCCTCGGGCCCCTCGCCGAGCGCGTGACCAGCGTGGCGTGGAGCGCCGACGGTTCGGTGCTCTTCTACACGCAGGAGCATCCGGTCTCGAAGCGCAGCGACCGGCTCTACCGGCACGAGCCGGGCGGCCCGCACGAACTGCTCCACACCGAGGCCGACGAGCGCTTCGAGGTGCACGTCGGCCTGACGCGCAGCGGCGAGTGGCTGGTGCAGCGCCGCGGCAGCCACACCACGAGCGAACTGGCCGTGCTGCGCGCCGCCGAGCCGCGCGGCGAGTGGACGCTGGTCGCGCCGCGCCGCCAGGACGTCGAGTACGACCTCGACCACCGCGGCGGCGAGTTCTGGATCCACGTCAACGACGCCGGGCGCAACTTCCGCGTCGTGACCGCGCCGGTCGCCGCGCCCGGGCCGGAGCGCTGGACCGAGGTCGTGCCGCACCGCGCGGACGTGATGGTCACCGGCGTGCAGTGCTTCCGCGACCACGTCGTGCTGTCCGAGCGCGAGCGCGCGCTGCCGCACGTCGCGGTGCTCGACCCCGCCACCGGCGCCCGCCGCCGGGTGACGTTCGCCGAGGCCGCCTACACGGTCGGCCCCGCGGCGAACGAGGAGTTCGAGACGGGCGCGTTCCGCTACACCTACCAGTCCTTCCTGACCCCGCCGTCGGTGTACGACCTCGACCTGGCCACTTTCGAGAGCGCGCTGCTCAAGCGCCAGGCGGTGCCCGGCGGCTGGGACCCGGCGCGCTACGCGCTCGAGCGCATCGAGATCGCGGCGCGCGACGGCACGCGCGTGCCGGTGACGCTCCTGCGCCGCCGCGACCTCGCGCGCGACGGCTCGGCGCCGTGCCTGCTCTACGCGTACGGCTCGTACGGCATCCCGAGCCACGTCGCGTTCAACTCGAACCGCTTCTCGCTCGTGGACCGCGGCATGGTCTACGCGCTCGCGCACATCCGCGGCGGCGGCGACCTCGGCAAGCCCTGGCACGACGCCGGGCGCATGGCGAACAAGATGAACACGTTCACCGACTTCGCCGACGTCGCGCAGGCGCTCGTGGACGCGGGCTGGACCCGGCCCGACCGGCTCGTCGTCCAGGGCGGCAGCGCCGGCGGCCTGCTGGTCGGGGCCGCGGCGAACCTGCGGCCCGACCTCTTCCGCGGCGTGCTCGCGCAGGTGCCGTTCGTGGACGTGATCAACACCATGCTCGACGAGTCGCTGCCGCTCACGGTCGGCGAGTTCGAGGAGTGGGGCAACCCGAAGGAGCCCGGGCAGTACGCGTGGATGCGGGCCTACTCGCCCTACGACAACCTCGAGGCGAAGGCCTACCCGGCGATGCTCGTGAAGACGAGCCTCAACGACTCGCAGGTCGGCTTCTGGGAGCCCGCGAAGTACGTCGCGAAGCTGCGCGCGCTCAAGACCGACGCCAACCCCGTGCTCTTCCGGTGCAACATGGGCGCCGGGCACGGCGGCGCCAGCGGTCGCTACGACGCGCTGCGCGACGTCGCGTTCGACTACGCGTGGATCCTCGCGACCGTCGGGCTCGCGGAGGCCGCGCCCTCCGCGTAGCGCCGCGGCCGGCCGACCCGCCATGCGCGACGCCTCCCCCGCCCCGGCGCTGCCCGCGGCCGCCGCGTGCCTGCTGCTCTCGGGCGCGGCGGGGCTGCTGTGCGAGGTGTGCTGGATCCGCGTCTCGGCGCTGCGCTTCGGCTCGACGATCCACGCCACGAGCACGGTGCTCGCGGTGTTCTTCCTCGGGCTCGCGCTCGGGAGCCGCTGGATCGGCGACCGCTCGGCGCGGCTCGCGAACTCGCTGCGGACCTACGGCGCGCTCGAACTGGCGCTCGCGGCGCTGGCGCTCGCGAGCCTGCCGGCGCTGGGGCTGGCCGAGCGCGCCTATGACGCGTGGCTGCGCGGCCCCGCGTGGGCGCCCGGCGCGGTCCGCACGCTGCTCGTGGCGCTCGTGCTGCTGCCGCCCACGGTCCTCATGGGCGGGACCGTGCCGCTGCTCGTGCGCGCGGTCGTCCGCCGCGACGGCGAGGTGGGCTCCCGCGCCGCGCTGCTCTACGGCGTCAACACGCTGGGCGGCGCGATCGGCTGCGCGCTCGCGGGCTTCGCGCTCATCCCGGGCATCGGCACGGCCGCGACGGTGGCGGTCGCCGCGGCGTGCAGCGCCGCGGCCGGGGC
>CAZUEM010000053.1:0-20617 GCA_964619155.1 uncultured bacterium | reverse complement strand
GCTGGCGCTCGCGCGCTCGCGCGCGGCGGCGCCGCGCCCGGGCGACACCGAACTGCTCGCGGTCGCCAACCCGCGCGGGCCCGGCGGGCGCGACCTGCCCGGCGCGCTCGACGAAGTGCGGGCCCTCGAGGGCCGCTACCGCGGGTCGCGCGCGATCGAGCGGCCGCGGGACGCCGGCGCGGTGCTGCACGCGATGTCGGCCGCGCGCTCGGCCCACGTCGCCGCGCACGCCGAGTTCGACCCCGCCTCGCCGTGGCGATCCACGCTCGCGCTCGCCGAGGGCGAGCCCGTGCGCGCCCGCGACCTGCTCGCGCACCGGCTGCCGCCCGGGCTGGTGGTGCTCGCCGCCTGCGAGACCGCGGGCGGGCGCGCGCGCGGCACCGGCGGCATGGAGGGCCTGAGCACCGCGCTGCTCTGCGCCGGGACCCGCGGGGTGGTGGCGACCCTGTGGCCGGTCGAGGACCGGGCCGCGCGGCGGTTCGCGGAGGTCTTTTACGAGGAGGCCGAGGGCGCCCCGGACGCCGGCGCCGCGCTCGCCCGCGCCCGCGCCCGGCTGCAGGCCGCCGGCGCGCCCGCCCACGAGTGGGCCGCGTTCACCCTGGTCGGCGACCCGGCCACCCCCCTGCGGCTGGTCCGGAAGCGCTTGTCCCTGCCGGGGTTCTGATCCGAAGCCCCTGACAGTTCGTTGTCGTTCGTGGCATCCTGCGGCACCGCCGAAAATGGGCGTGACGATCCGGGCCGGAAGCGCGACTCCACCCATGAACGCACACGACGACCGCACCCCCGACGACGAACTGGTCCGCATGGCCCAGAGGCAGCCGAGGGATTCCGTCGCGCTCGACGCGACGGACCGCCTGCTGCGCCGCTGGCAGGGCCGGATCTACGCCTGGTGCGTGCGCCAGATCGGCGACCGCGAACGCGCGCTCGACGTGATGCAGGAGGTGCTGATGAGCGCGTACCGCGGCATGGCCACGATCGAGGACCCGGCCCGCTTCCCCGGCTGGCTGTTCTCGATCACGCGCTTCCGCTGCATCAGCGAGATCCGGCGTCGCGGGCCGAAATGGGAGGGCGACGAAGTGCTCGACGGGATCGCCGCCGACACCGACGGGCCCGAGCAGGCGCTCGCGCGCGGCATCGAGGAGACGCGCGTGCGCGAGGCGATGGACGCGGCGCTCGACGAGCAGGAGAAGTTGGCCGTGCTGCTGCGCTACTGGGAGGGCCTGCCGGTGGACGAGGTGACGAAGCTGGCCGGCATCACGGGCGCCTCGGGCGCCCGCGGGGTCCTGCAGACGGCGCGGCGCAAGCTGCGCGCGGCGCTCGGGCGCCGAACGGGGAGGGACTGAGACCATGCGCGAGCCCATGGACGACGCGCGGCTGATCGAACTGGCGGCGCTGCCGCCGGACGACCCGCGCCGCGCCGAAGCCGCGAAGGACCCGCACGTGCGCGCGTGGCTGCTCGAGCACGACGCGTTCCTCGAGGCCGCTCCGCTCTCGCCCGAGGAGGAGGGCGCGGTCGCGCGCGCCGGCGCTTCGGCCATCGCGCGGGCGCGCGCCGAGTCCCCGCGCACCGCGGGCACCGTGCTCGAACTGCCGCGACCCGCGAAGCCTCGGCCGGGCGGCGTGCCGCGCTGGGCCCTGGCCGCCGCGGGCGTGGCGATCGTCGCGGGCGCCGCGGTCGTGGTGCCGCGCTTCCTGCCGGAGTCCTCGGACGAGTTGCGCTCGCTTTCGGCGGGCCAGATGTCCGCGGCGTTCGCGAGCGAGCCCGCCTCGCGCGACGCGCAGGGCCGCATCGTGCTCGCGTGGAAGCCCGCGCCGCGGGCGAGCGCCTACCGCGTCGAGATCCTGAGCGGCCTCGACGCGGTCGCGACCCACGACGTGACGGGCGTGCGGGCGTTGGTGCTCGACCCGGCCTCGCTGCCCGAGGGCGACGCGCTGCTCTGGCGCGTGATCGCGCTGCGCGACGGCGAGACGCTCGCCACCACGGCCCCGCGAGAGCTGCCGCGGTAGCGCGGCGGCGGGCCGCGGGCCCGCGCCGCTCCCCCTTCCGGACGAGCCGTGGCTGACGGTCGGGGTCATCTCGACGGCGGAACTTCGGTGCGTAGTTGAGCGCCGGCGGCCGCGCGGCTAGATTGCCTCGCCCATCGCCGCACCCCCTCCCCCGGAGATCCCGCCCCCATGCCCGCTCCCGCCCGCAACACGCTCGCCGTCGTCGGCGCCGGACCCGTCGGGCTCGAGACCGCCGCCCTGGCGCTCGAGCGCGGCTTCGACGTCCACGTCTTCGAGCGCGGCGAGGCGGGCGCGCACGCGATCGCGTGGGGCCACGTGCGGCTCTTCACGCCGTGGGCCGCGAGCGTCGGGCCGGCGGGCGCGCGGCTGCTCGCGCGCCACGGCTGGAGCGCGCCGCCCGCGGACGAGCGCCCGACGGGCGGCGAGTTGGCCGAGCGCGTCCTCGCGCCGCTCGCGGCCACGCCGGAGCTGAAGGCCCGCGTGCACGAGCACGCGCAGGTGGTGGCGGTCGCGCGGCAGGCGACCCTGCGGCACGAGCGCTCGGGCGATCCCGCGCGGGCCGAACAGCCGTTCCGGCTGCTCGTGCGCGACGCGGGCGGGCGCGAAAGCGTCCTGCACGCGTTCGCGGTCGTGGACGCCTCGGGCACCTACGGCACGCCCAACCGCGCGGGCAGCGGCGGCATCCCGGCGCGCGGCGAGCTCTACCTGGCGCCGCAGATGAGCTACCACTGCGACGACGTGCGCGGCCTGCGGCGCGCGCGCTACGCGGGCAAGCGCACGCTGGTCGTGGGCGACGGCGCGACCGCCGCCACCACGGTGACCGAGCTGGCGCAGCTCGCGGCCGAGGCGCCCGGCACCGCGATCACGTGGGTGACGCGCGGCACGGGCGCGCTCGCCGGCGAGGTCGCGAGCGACCCGCTGCCCGCGCGCGGGGAGCTGTTCGCCGCGGCGCGCGCGCTGCGCGAGGGCGGCGACCCCGCGCTCACGTGGGTGGGCGGCGCCGAGGTCGAGGGCATCGAATACAACTCGGCGACGCACAAGTACCGCGTCGCGCTCGACCTCGCGGGCAAGGCGCGTCTCGAGGAGGCCGACCAGGTGATCGTGAACGCGGGCTACGCCCCCGACTGGTCGTTCGCGGCCGAGCTGCAGCTCGACCTGTGCTGGGCGACGCGCGCCCCGCGCCGCGCCGCCGAGGCGCTCGCGGCGGGCCGCGCGGTCACCGACGCGGCGCTGCTCGCGCACCCCGAGCCGGACTTCTACGCGATCGGCGAGAAGTCGTACGGCCGCCGCGGCGGCTTCACGCTCGCGACGGGCTTCGCGCAGGCCGACGCGGTGGTCGCCGCGCTCGCCGCGCGGCTCGCGTAGCGCGACGGCGGGCCGCACCGCCGCCCGCCCGAACACGACGCCGTCCGCGCGCGCGACGGCGGGCCGCACCGCCGCCCGCGCCGCGAGGCCGCGCCGCACGGAGTCCGCGCCGATGGACGCCCCCCGCGCGGGCGGCTAGCTTTCCAGCCATGCCCCTCACCCCCGCGGCGCTCGCCGAGTTGCGCTCGCTCCTCGGCGAGGACGGCGTCCTCGCGAGCGAGGCCGCGCTCTTCACCTACGAGGCCGACTCGCTCGTCATCGAGAAGTTCCGCCCCGAGGTGGTGGCGCTGCCGCGCTCGACGGACGAGGTGTGCGCGGTCGTGCGCTGGGCGCGCGCGCACGGCCTGAGCGTCACGCCGCGCGGCGCGGGCACGGGCCTGGCCGGCGGCTGCACCTGCGAGCAGGGCGGCGTGTCGCTGTCGCTCAACCGCATGGGCCGCGTCCTGCGCCTCGACGAGGAGCGGATGTTCGCCTGGGTCCACCCCGGGCTCGTGAACCTCCAGCTCTCGCAGCAGCTCGCGCCGCACGGGCTCTACTTCGCGCCGGACCCCGCCTCGCAGCAGGTCAGCACCATCGGCGGCAACGTCTCGACCAACGCCGGCGGGCCGCACTGCCTCAAGTACGGCGTCACGCTCAACCACGTGCTCGGCCTCACCGTGGTGCTCGCCGGCGGCACCGCGGTGACGCTGGGCGGCGAAGCCTGCGACGCCCCGGACTTCGACCTCGCGAGCGTGGTCGTGGGCAGCGAGGGCACGTGCGCGGTCGTGACCGAGGTCTGCGTGCGGCTGCTGCCCGTGCCCGAGGGCGTCAAGACCATGCTGTTCGACTTCGCCGCCATCGGCGACGCCTGCGAGACCGTCTCGCGCGTCATCGCGGCCGGCGTGGTGCCCGCGGCCATGGAGATCATGGACCGCGTCACGACCGGCGTGGTCGAGGCGTGGCTCGGCATGGGCCTGCCCACCGACGCCGACGCCGTGCTGCTCATCGAACTGGACGGTCCCGCGGTCGCGCTCGAGGCGCAGGCCGCGCGCATCGAGACGATCGCCCGCGCGCACGGCGCGCGTTCGACGCGCGTCGCGAAGGACGCGGCCGAGCGCGCGCTCCTCTGGAAGGGCCGCAAGTCGGCGTTCGGCGCGTTCGGCCGCGCGGCCAGCGGGTTCTACGTCATGGACGGCGTGGTGCCGCGCACGCGGCTCGCCGAGGCGCTCGCCGCCACCTACCGGCTCGCCGCCGAGCGCGGCCTCACGGTGGGCAACGTCTTCCACGCGGGCGACGGCAACCTGCACCCCAACGTCATGTTCGACGCGCACTCGCCGAAGCAGCAGGCCGACGCGCTCGAGGTGTCGCAGGAGATCCTGCGCCTGTGCATCCGCCTGGGCGGCACGATCTCGGGCGAGCACGGCGTCGGCATGGAGAAGCGGCCGATGATGTCCGAGTTGTTCGCGCCGGACGACCTCGCGGTCATGGAACGCGTGCGCGACGCCTTCAACCCCGACGGCGTCCTCAACCCCGGCAAGGTCCTGCCCGCGGGCGGCGGCTGCGGCGAGGCGCACGCGCACGGCCGCGCGCCCGCGCAACTGGGCGGCATGACGCCGCGCCCGGACGCGGAGGGGCCATGGGTGTGAGCGGCGCGACGCCCGCGGCCCTCGCCGGCGCGCACGCGCGCGACGCGGCCGCCTACGCGCTCGGCGGCGTGACGCCGGCGTACGCGGTGCGGCCCGCGACCGCCGAGGAGGCCGCCGAGGTCGTGCGCGCCTGCGCGGCCGGCGGGCTCGCGCTGGTGCCGTGGGGCGGCGGCGTCGCGCTCGAGAACGCGACGTTCCCGGGCCGCTACGACGTGGCGCTCGATGTCGGGGGGCTCGACCGCGTCACCCGCTACGACCCCGACGACTTCACCGTCACCGCCGAATGCGGCGTCACCATCGCCGCGCTGCGCGCCACGCTGGCCGCGAAGGGCCACGAACTGCCCCTCGAGGCCGCGCGCGCGAGCCGCGCCACGCTGGGCGGCGTGCTCGCCGCCAACGCGAGCGGCGCGCGGCGGCTGCGCTTCGGCGCGCCGCGCGACCGGCTGCTCGGCGCGCGGTTCGTGACCGGCGACGGCGTGCTCGCGAGGAGCGGCGGCCGCGTCGTGAAGAACGTCGCGGGCCACGCCGTCCACCGGCTGCTCACCGGCTCGCGCGGCGGGCTCGGCGTGCTGCTGGAGGCGAGCCTCAAGCTCGTGCCACATCCGCCCGCGCGTGTGGCGCTCGCATTCGCGTGCGACGCCGCCGCGCTCGCCGACGCCGCGCGCTG
Source organism: uncultured bacterium (assembly GCA_964619155.1). Lineage (GTDB taxonomy): Bacteria > Eisenbacteria > RBG-16-71-46 > RBG-16-71-46 > RBG-16-71-46 > CAIXRL01. The sequence continues at coordinate 14,953 of CAZUEM010000053.1, read as the reverse complement.
GCGCGGCCTGCCGCGGCGGGAGCCCGCGGCGCTGACCGTGCTCGGACGCGGGGCGGCGACCGGCCTCGGGGCGTTTGCGGCCGGCGCCGCCTTCACCGTGGTGCTCGGCTGGGAGGACGACGGCGCCTGGCTCGGCGACTGCGAGTCGTTCGCGCGCGCGGCGCTCGGCGCGCCCGCGCAGCGCACCGAGGGCGAGGGCGTGCCGCCGCTCTGGCAGTCGCTGGCCGACCTCGAGGAGATGGACGGCCCGCGTCTCACGTTCGCGAGCGCGCACAACACGCCCGCCGCGATCGCGCCGCTCGCCGGCCGCGCGTGCGCCGAGCGGCTCGTCTTCCACGCCCCGAGCGGGCGGCTGGTGCTGTGGCCCGAGCCCGGCGAGGCGGCCGCGCTCGTCGTGGAGCTGGCGGCGCTCGGGTTCGCGCTCACCGAAGCGCGCGGCGTGGTGATCGAGCGCGAGGCGCCGCCGGTCGCCATCGCCACGTTGCGCGCCGCGCTGCGCCGCGCGCTCGACCCGGCCGGCACGATGGCGCTCGGCGGGCGCTGGGAAGCGGGCGCCTGAGCGACTTTCGGCGATTCGGCATCATCGGCTCGACGGCGGTGCGTCCGACGAGGGCGAAGCCACGGAAGGCGAGAGCCCGAGTGGATGCAGCGCGGCGCGGCAGGAGGCCGAGCGAGCGGGCCGCGGTCGAGCCGATGATGCCGAATCGCTGAAACGTGGCTACAACTCGAACCGCCAACTCGCCTTGGCGAACGCCTGCCGCGCCGAGGGCGCCATGCGGCGGCTGCGCAGCGCTTCGTCGTAGCCGCCGTTCACGCCTGCGTAGAACACCGTGCCGGGATGCAGCACCCAGCCGACCAGGCCGTTCACCGCGAGGTGCTTCGCGTCGCCGTCCCACTGCGGGTAGACGCGCACCGACAGCCGGCGCGTGAGCTGGGCGTTGGTGTTGACGCCCACCAGCCAGACGTTCACGACCTCGCCGCGCGTGGGGGTCCTCGCGACGCGGAAGTGCTTCACGTTCGCCGCCGCGGTGAGCCACGGCGCCGGGCGCACCGAGGCGTCGAACAGCCACGTCTCGGTCCACGCGAGGTACGACTCGGCGGGCGTCGGCCCGTAGTAGATGCCGTCGCCGATGATGGTCTCGAGCACCCACGTGAACGGCCGCCAGCGGTTGTCGCCGGTCCAGGTGTGGACGCGCTCCTGGTGGTAGCGCCGGTCGAGCCAGAACTCGTCGATCGCCTCGAACCCGGCCGCGAACTCGAAGTTGCGGCGGAACATGAAATCCCACCACGAGTTGAGGAACGACATCTCGAGGTTGCCGTTTTCGCCGTGGACGACGAGCGCGTCGTTGGTCCACACCGCGCGCTGCAGCGGCCCGCCCTTCGGGTCCAGCCGCCACTCCGAGATCGCCTGCTGGTAGCGCACCCCGACGCGCTCCTGGAACCCCAGCTCGTCGCGGTAGCGCGGGCCCATGTCGCGCACGCGCAGGTGCAGCGTGTGCGAGCGCGTGTCGTGGCGCAGGCGCGACACCCAGCCCGCGCCCGAGAAGCGCTCGGTGCGTCCCGCCGGCAGCGCCGGCGGCCAGGCGAACGAGGTGTCGGCGAAGGCGCTGTCGAGCGCGGTCGCGGTGTGCGCGTACTGGCCGGTCCACGACCAGCGGTCGGTGAGGCGCAGCTTCGCGTCGGCCGAGAGCACCGAGTTGTGCGAGCCGGTGGCCTGCGCCGCCTCCGTCGCGGTGAGCGGCGCGAGCGCGCCGCCGTCCTGCTCGTGCAGGCCGCCCAGCACGGCGAACGAGTGGCCGTTGCCGAACGGCAGCTCGACCCTCGAGACCATGAAGTAGCCGCGCCGCGAGTCGGCCTCGGGCCCGTGGCCCGAGCCGGCCAGCGACACGCCGCCCTCGTCGCGCACCCACAGCGCGCCGGTGCGCAGCGCGCCGATGCGGCCGGCGAGCTTGATGCCCGTGGTCGGGTTGGCGATGCGCCGCGTGTAGAGCAGCTCGAGCGGGGTGTCGAACACCTCCCCGCCCTCGAGGAAGAACGGGCGCTTCTCGTCGTACTGGAGCGGGAAGCGCTGGTTCGCCTCGATGAGCAGCGCGTCGGCCTCGATCTGGCTGAAGTCGGGCTTCCAGGTGGCGTTGAGCGTGAGCGCGCTCGTCACCGCGGCCTGCGCGTCGAGCCCGGCCGAGCGGCTGCTCTCGCGGCTCCAGCCGGAGCCGCCGGGGCCCGCGATCGCGCGCGCGCCGCCCGCCGCGCCGGCTACGTACGGCTCGAGGTGCACCGCGTTGCCGCCGCGCACGCCCTCGAGCCCGGTCAGGTCGGCGGCCTGCAGCATGATGTTGCCCGCCTCGCCCTGCTTCCAGAGCGGCCACGACGAGACCTCGTTGAGCGGCTCGCACTGGCGGCGGATCCACAGCCGCCACGGCCGCGCGCTGCCGGGCGTGAAGCGCAGCGTGCGAAACGGGATCGCGATCTCGGCGGTCCAGCGCCCGGGCTCGCGCCGCGTCTCGGCGTCCCAGACGCCGTCCCACTGGAAGTCGGCCTCGTCGGTGAGCGTGCCGTCGAGCTGCACGCCGAACGGGTTCACGCCGAAGATGTACGCGCGCTGCCCGTCGCCGTCGGTGTCGAGGTGGACCGAGATGTGGTCGCCGTCGGTGATCCGGTCGCGCGGCATCACGCTCGCCGCCGGCCGGTGCGACTCGGTGCAGGCGATTCCGAAGACGATGCGGTGGTCGTCCACCAGCACGCGCACTTCGGTCGGCTCGGTGGCCGGCTCGCCTTCGCGGCCGAAGAGGAGCCGGAAGCCGGAGAGGACCGCGGCCTCCGCCCACGCGGGCTCGTCGAGCGCGCCGTCCACGCGCAGCGGTTCGCTCGCGCGCGCGACCGCGACCGACGGCCGCGCGGCGGGCGCGGCGTGGGCGGCGGCGGACGCGACGAGAACCAGCGCGAGGGACACGGCCGGGATGCGCGCGGTCAGGGGGGCCTCCGCTCCAGGGACCAGGCGGCCGCGGAGTGCGGCGCGGGCGCGCAGGATAGCGGCAGGGACCGCGCCCGTGCACGAAAATGCGCACCGGCGCGGCGCAGCGGGGTAGGACCGCGCCGGGGCCTCGCGGCCGCCACGACCCCCGGGGGCCCGCCGCGCCGCCCTCCTTTATAGTGGCGCGCGTTCCCGTCCGGCCGGATCCGCCCGCGCCACCCCGCTCCGCATCGCCGGCCCCGCACCCGCACCGAGGAGCCGCCCCATGCGTTCCGCCTTCGCCGCGCTGTTCGCCCTCGCGCTCGCGACGCCCGCCGTCGCGGCCGTCACGATGGAGGGCCACGTGAACCCGCTCGCGCACACGTACTCGATCGTCGCCCGCGACCTGAACACCGGAGAGCTGGGCGTCGCCGTGCAGTCGCACTACTTCTCGGTCGGCCCCGTCGTGCCGTGGGCCGAGGCCGGCGTCGGCGCGGTGGCGACGCAGTCGCTCGTGCTCGTGGACTACGGCCCGCTCGGGCTGCAGCTCATGCGCGAAGGAATGACCGCGAAGCAGGCGCTCGACTCGCTGCTGCGCGCCGACCCGCACAACGAGGGCCGGCAGGTGGCGATGGTGGACGCGCTCGGCGGCGTCGCGGCGTACACGGGCAAATCCTGCATTCCCGACGCGGGCGACGCGCAGGGCGACGGCTTTTCGGTGCAGGCGAACCTGATGGCCAACCCGACCGTGTGGCCGGCGATGAAGGCGGCGTTCGAAAGCGCGAAGGGTGACCTCGCCGAGCGCATGATGCAGGCGCTCGAGGCGGCCGAGAAGGCGGGCGGCGACATCCGCGGCAAGCAGTCGGCGGCGATGGTGATCGTGAAGGGCAAGTCCTCGGGCAAGCCGTGGAACGACTACGTCGTCAACCTGCGCGTCGAGGACCACCCCAAGCCGCTCGAGGAGCTGCGCCGGCTCATCACGCTGCGCCGCGCCTACAACGCCGAAGACCGCGGCGACACCTACACGTCCGAGAAGAAGTTCGCCGAGGCCGCCGCCGAGTACGCCGAGGCGGCGCGGCTCGCCCCGGACATCGTCGAGCTGCAGTTCTGGGCCGCGCTCGGGATGTACACGAACGGCCAGGAGAAGGAAGGGCTCGACCTGTTCCGCAAGGTGTTCTCGCGCGAGCCGCGCTGGGTGGAGCTGATCCCGCGGCTGGCGAAGGTGGGCCTGTTCCCCGACGACCCGAAGAAGATCGACGAGGTGCAGCGCGCGCGGCCGCGCTCGCGGCTGAACCGCTGACGCTTCGCCGGAGGAGGTACGCCCTGCGCACGCTGCCCAGTACGACGCTCCGCACGCTGCCGCGCACGCCCGTCGCGGCCGCCGCGCTGGCCGCTGCGGCGCTCGCGGCCGCGCTCGCGCTGCCGGCGCCGGCCGGCGCGCAGGGCTGGAGCGGCGACGGCGCGCCCGTGTGCACGGCGGCCGGGAAGCAGTCGCTGACGCGGGTCGCGAGCGACGGCGCGGGCGGCGCGTACGTGGGCTGGTCGGACGAGCGCCCGGGCGCGAACGGCACGGACGTCTACGTGCAGCGCCTCAAACCCGACGGCGCGCCCGCGCCGGGCTGGCCCGCGGACGGCGTGCTCGTGTGCGGCGCCACCGGCGCACAGCTCCTCTACTCCATGGCCCCAGACGACGCGGGCGGCGTGTACCTCGCGTGGGAGGACTACCGGAGCGGCGCGCTGGCGGACGTCTACGGCCACCGCGTGCTCGCCGACGGCTCGCTCGCCGCGGGCTGGCCCGCGGACGGGCTCGGCATCGCCGTCTTCATGGAGGAGCAGCGCGATCCCGAACTGGTCCCCGACGGCGAGGGCGGCGTGTTCGCGGTGTGGGCTGACGCGCGCACCTACTCGTTCAGCCAGCGCGACATCTACGCACAGCACCTGCAGGGCGACGGCACGCCCGCGCCCGGCTGGGCGGCGAACGGCATGCGGGTGACGAACGCGCGCACGTACGACTACGCGCCCTCGGCCGCGCCCGACGGCGAGGGCGGGCTGTACGTGACCTGGACGCGCGACCTCGGCGCCCCCGACCTGGGCGCCCAGCACCTGGGCGCCGGCGGCGCGCCGTACGCGACCTGGCCCGACACCGGCGTCGTGCTGTGCGGCCAGCCCGGCGCGCAGGGCGGCGCGGTCGTCGTGCCCGCGCCCGGAGCCTCGGCGATGGCCGTGTGGAAGGACGCGCGCAACTATTCGACCGGCAACACCGAGACCGACCACTACGCGCTGCGCTTCGGCCCCGACACGAGCCGCGCCGCCGGCTGGCCGCGCGAGGGGCGGAAGGTGTACGCGAGCACCAACGGCATCTCGGCCCCGTTCGCGGCGAGCGACGGCGCGGGCGGCCTCCTTTACATGTGGGGCGAGCTGGTCTCGGCCACGGACGAGGACCTGTTCGTGCTGCACCTGGACTCGACCGGCACGGTCGTGGTCTCGAGCGCGTTCCCCGACGGCATCGTGCCGGTCTGCGCCGAGCCGGCCTACCAGCACCCGGTCGCGCTCGTGCCGGACGGCGAGGGCGGCGCGTACGTGGGTTTCGACGACTACCGCGACGCCGGGCCGTCCTTCACGAACCCCGACCCGTACGTGCAGCGAGTGACCGGCAGCGCGACCCTCGCGCTCAACTGGCCGGCGACCGGCGTGGCGCTCACGCGGGCGCTGTCGGCGGAGACCGGCACGCTCCCCGTGGCCGTGCCGGGCGGAGTGATCGGCGTGTACGCGCGGGGGTCCGGCGCGGCTGCCGATCTCTACGCGTCGCTGGTCGATGCGTTCGGCGTCGTGCCCGCGCTGGTCTCGCTCGTCTCGAGCGAAGCGACACCCGAACGCGTGCGCATCGAGTGGCGGGTCGGCGGCGACGCGCCGGCCGAGTGGCGCATCGAGCGGCGGGCCGGCGAGGAGGCATGGCGCGAGATCGCGCGCGCCTACGCCGACGGCTCGGACCGCGTTCGGCACGAGGATTTCGCGGTCGCGCCCGGCGCGCGCTACGGCTACCGCCTCGCCCCCGCCGCGGGCGGCGCGCCGCTCGGCGAGACCTGGGTCGAAGTGCCGCTCGGGGCGACGGCGTTCGCGCTTCGGAGCGTCGGCCCGAACCCGGTGCGCGACGGCGCTCGCGTGCGGTTCGCGCTCGCCGAGCGCGGCCCGGCCGCGCTCGAGCTGCTCGATCCGCAGGGCCGGGTCGTGCGCGAGTGGGCGCTCGGCGCCGTGGCGGGCGAGCGCGAGGCGTCGCTCGACGGGCTCGCGGGGCTGGCGCCCGGCCTCTACTGGCTGCGGCTGCGGCAGGGCGCGCGGGAGGCCGCCGTTCGCATGGCCGTCGTCCGGTAGCGGCGCGCGCGCGCGTCGGCGGGCGCGGCGCCCGCCGCTTCGCGACGTGGCGGCGCGCGCACGCCGGGGTTATCTTCCGCCCCCTCGTACGCCGCACGCACCCGAGTCACCCGAGGACGAGATGAGCGATCACGACAAGCCGTCGAGCCGCTACCTGCGCGGCAACCGCATCAACCCTCCGGCCATCACCGGCAGGGAGACCGCCGCCGAGCTGGTGGACCAGGCGTTCCTCGCCTACAACGGCGCGCGCCTGCGCGAGGGCGCGCGGCTGCTCGTCGAGCGCATGCTCGCCGACGACGTCACGGTGGCGCTGTCGGTGACCGGCGCGCTGACGCCCGCGGGCCTCGGCATGAGCGCGATCATCCCGCTCATGAAGGCCGGATTCGTGGACTGGATCGTCTCGACCGGCGCGAACCTCTACCACGATGCCCACTTCGGCCTCGGGCTGGCGATGCACCAGGGCACCTTCGCGGTGGACGACGTCGAGCTGCGCGAGAAGGGCGTCGTGCGCATCTACGACGTCTTCTTCGACTACGAGGTGCTGCTCGACACCGACGCGTTCTTCCGCGAGATCATCTCCGGCCCCGAGTTCCAGCGGACGATGAGCACGGCCGAGTTCCACCACCTGTGCGGCAAGTACCTGCGCGCGCGCGAGGAGAAGCTGGGCCTCGAGGCCCGCTCGCTGCTCGCGGCGGCGTACGAGTACGGCGTGCCGATCTACACCTCGTCGCCCGGCGATTCGTCCATCGGCATGAACGTCGCCGCCAAGGCGCTCGAGGGGAACCGGCTGCTGCTCGACGTGAACGCCGACGTCAACGAGACGGCCGGCATCGTCTGGGACGCCAAGGCGAACGGCGGCAAGAGCGCCGTGTGGATCCTGGGCGGCGGCAGCCCCAAGAACTTCCTGCTGCAGACCGAGCCGCAGATCCAGGAGGTGCTCGGTATCGCCGAGAAGGGCCACGACTACTTCCTCGCCTGCACCGACGCACGCCCCGACACGGGCGGGCTCTCGGGCGCGACGCCCGCCGAGGCGGTGAGCTGGGGCAAGATCGATCCCGACCAGCTGCCGGGCACGGTGATCTGCTACGCGGACTCGACGATCACGCTGCCGCTGCTCACCGCGTACGCGCTCGCGCGCCACGCGCCTCGCCCGAGGAAGCGCCTGTACGAGAAGCGCGCGGACGTGATGCAGCGCCTGAAGGACGCCTACTACCAGCACGGCCGCGCCGGCGAGGGCGCGGCGAAGGAGTAGCGCGCCGGCGGCGGACGACTCGCGGCCCGGCCCCCTTCGGGGAGCCGGGCCGTCGCGTTCACGGCAGCACCAGCATCCGCCGCGAGCGCTCGCCGGCGCCCGCGCGCAGCCGGTAGAGGTAGAGCCCCGGCGCGAGGCCGGCGACGTCCAGCTCCACCTCGTGCGGGCCGGCGCTCAGTTCGGCGTCGAGCGGCGCGGCCACGCGCCGGCCGGCGAGGTCGAACACCTCGAGCCGCGCGCGGCCGGCCGTTTCCAGCTCGAACGCGACGCGCGTCCGCGCGTGCGCGGGGTTCGGGTAGTTCTGGGCGAGGCGCACGGGCGCGACGGGCGGCGCCCCCTCGCGGGCCAGCGCCGTCCGCACTTCGGCCGCGCGCGCGGCCACGAACGGCTTGAGCCCGGGCACGCGGACGCCGCCGTCCATGAAGTCGGTGGTCAGCGCCAGCTCGAACTCGCCGGCCGTGTACATCCGCCGCGGGTCGGCCTGTACGTACGGGCGCACGAGGTCCGCGAGCGTGTCCACGCGCGCGATCATCGCCCCGGCCGAGAAGACGTCCTCGAAGAGCGCGCGGTACTCCGCGAAGTAGGCGCTCCGCAGCGCGGGCGTGGCGAGCACCTTCGCGAGCAGCGGCCGCAGGAGCGGGTCGCTGACCCAGTCCACCGGCAGCCGCCGCGGGTCCGGCCCCATCGGGTAGCGCCCGAAGCTCAGGCCCGTGTCCCAGGCGATCCAGCGCATGCGCCCGTCCGACTCGTCGAAATAGACGTAGAAGTTGCGGCCCGTGCCGGCGTAAGAGTCGAGGCTGGCCAGCAGGTTGTCGGCCGCCATGGCGCGCGCGAACGCGGGCACGTCCACGACCTCCGGCAGCGCGGCCGCCGGGTCGGCGGCGTGCGCGAGCGTGTCGAGCAGCGCGAGGAGCGGCGGCCACGAGTCCTCCTCGTCGTCGCTCTTTCGCTCGTAGAGGTCCTCGTAGGTTTCGGCGTCGGGGCCGAGCCAGCGGAAGTCCGAGAGCATCAGTTCCGAGCCGAGCCCGTCCACCGCCTTGAAGAACGCGCCGTTCTTGTTGCCGAAGCGCGAGGTGAGGAACGTCTTGTCCACGTGCTCGACCAGGCTGTAGAAGCCCCAGGGCTCGCCGTTCAGCGCCAGCGTCGCGAAGTTCGCGCGCGGCGCCGGGACGCCGGCCTCGCGCAGGAAGTCGAGGTGCAGCTTCTCGCGCAGGAACGAGGGGTCGGACCAGCAGTTGTTGAGGTGCACGCCCTTGAGGCCGTCGAGCCGCTGCGAGCCGACGAACTCGTCGAACGACAGCCGGAACGGCTTCTTGCCGTTCGGGTGCAGGTACGACGAGTTGCCCTTGAAGCGCACGCCGACGTCGGTGTACGTGACGCCGTTCACCACCACGGTCGCGGGCAGGTAGCGCTCCTCGCCCTCGTCGTAGAAGCGCGTGAGCGAATCCCAGAACGCGGGCTCGGCGAACGTGATCCCGATCGCGTGCACCTGGCGGCCGGCGAAGAGCTGGTCGCCGGGGGCGGCGGCGGCGGGCGCGGCGCACGCCGCGCAGAGCGCGAGCGCCAGCGCGAAGGACGGGACCGGGGCGGTCCATCGGAATCGTGGGGAGTGCATCGCGGGCTCGGGGGTTCGGGTGCTCGGCTTCGCGCGGGCCGGACCTTGCCCCGGCCGAAGGGTCCGGGGCGCGGCCCGCGCGGCCGCGAGTCTGGCAGAACGGGCCGGGCGGTTCACGCGCGCATTCGCCCGCGGGCCGCGCGCGCGGGCCGGGCCCGGCGCGGCGCTGGCCCGGCGCGGACCCGCCCGTATAGAGTGCGGGCCCATGTCCGCCCCCGACGTCCGCATTCCCGACCTGCGCTTCGTCCCCGTGGACGCGGTGTTCCCGCACGAGTTCCATGACCTGCAGCGGACGCTGCCGCTGGTCGAGAAGCTGCGCGAGTCGGGCGTGCTCAAGAACCCGCCCATCGTGACGCCGGTGAGCGGCGCCGGGGACGAGCCGCGCTACGTCGTGCTCGACGGCGCGAACCGCACCACCGCCGCGAAGGCCGCCGGCTGGCCGCACATCGTCGCGCAGGTCGTGCGCTACGAGACGCCCGCCGTGCAGCTCTTCACCTGGTACCACGGCCTCACGCGCGCGGCCCGCGCCGACCTCGAGCCGGCGCTCACCGCCCTCGCCGGGCTCTCGATCTCGCACGAGAAGCACCTGCACGCGCGCGCCATGCTGGCGCGGCGCGAGGCGCTCGCCTGCGCGATCCTCGACGACGGCGACGCGCTGGTGATGCGCGGCGGCCGGACGCTGAGCGAGCGCAACGCGCTCCTCAACGAGGTCGTGCGCGTCTACCAGGACAAGGTGCCGTACATCCGCGTCACGACCGACTCGCTGGCGCAGGCGCGCCACGAGCACCCGGAAATCTCGGCGCTCGTGGTGTTCCCGCGCTTCGAGCCCGCCGAGGTGATCGAGCTGGCGGGGGCCGGCGAGCACCTGCCCGCCGGCATCACGCGTCACCTGATCCAGTGGCGGGCGCTGCGCATCAACGTGCCGCTCGAGACGTGCATGGACGCCGCGACGCCGATCGGGAAGAAGAACGCGTGGCTCAAGGGCTGGCTCGGCCAGCGCCTCGCCACCCGGCAGGTGCGCTTCTACGAGGAGCCCACCGTGATGTTCGACGAGTGAGCGCGCACCCGCCGGGCGGGCCGGCGCCCGGTCGCGATTAGCCTCTCTCAATTCGCGTCGCGGTCTCGCGCCCCGGCCCCCGGGGCATTTTCCGATTGCCGCCGGGGCGCTCCGGCTGGGAGCATCATGCCGGTCGCGAGCCTGGGCCCCCTCCGGGTGCGGCATGGAACCCACGCCATTGCTCAACCGGAGAGGCCCCTCATGATGCCGCGTGCTCGCGCGCACCGCCCGCTGCCCTGTTTTCATTCGATCCTCACGGCGGTCCTGCTCGCCGCGGCGGCCGGCCTCGCGGCGGCCCCGGCCCGGGCCCAGACGTTCGACAAGAAGCTCTGGGTGACCGACGGCGAGGTCTTCTCGCTCGTGCGCCAGGGCGACACCCTCTACCTCGGCGGGCTCTTCAAGAACGTCGGGCCGTGGACCGGCGGCGCGGTGCGCTTCAGCGCCGGCGTCAACGCGCCGCTCGCGCCCTCGCCGCCCGTGCGCGGGAGCGTGCGCGCCATCATTCCCGACGGCGCGGGCGGCTGGTTCGTGGCCGGGTCGTTCGACTCCGTCGGCGGCCTGTCGCGCCCGAACCTCGCGCGCATCAACTCCGACGGCTCGGTGCACGCCTGGCGCGCGATCACGAACTCCGAAGTGCGGGCCATCGTGCTGCACAACGGCGTGCTCTACGCGGGCGGCTCGTTCTCGAGCGCGGGGGGCCAGACGCGCTCCCGCCTCGCGGCGTTCTCGGCGGCGACCGGCGCGCTCACGGCCTGGGACCCGAACGCGAGCACGACGGTGGACGCGCTCGCGGCCTCGGGCCCGACCATCTACGCCGGAGGGGTGTTCACCACGATCGGCGGCCAGGCGCGGACCGCGCTGGCGGCCGTGGACACGGCCGGCGCGGGCGCGGTCTCGGCCTGGAACCCCGCGCTCGCCGACACGTTCTCGTTCTTCCCCGAGGTCATGGCGCTGCAGGTGAGCGGCGGCCGGCTCTACGCGGGCGGCCGCTTCACGAAGGCGGGGCCCAGCGTGCGCATGTACGCGGCCGCGTTCGACCTCGGCACGGGCGCGCTGCACGCGTGGAACCCCAACCCGAGCAACGAGGTCAGCCTGCTGGCCGCCAACGGCGCGAACCTCTACCTGGCCGGCCTGTTCCTGACGCTCAACAACGCGGGCACCAGCCGCAACTTCGTCGGCGAGGTGAACGCCACGACCGGCGTCGCGACCGCCTGGGCGCCGGTCGTGAACGGCGCGGTCACGGCGCTCGCGCTCTCGGGCGGCGACGTGCTGCTGGGCGGCGGGTTCACTTCGCTGGGCGGGCAGGTGCGCAACTGCCTCGGGGCGGTCAGCGCCGTGACCGGGGCGGCGTCGGCCTGGAGCCCGATGGCCGGCTCCAGCGTCAGCGCCCTCGCCGTGCAGGGCGGGGTCGTCTACGCGGGCGGCTTCTTCGCGGCGATGAACGTGGTGCTCCGCAACAACCTCGCCGCGCTCGACCTCGCGACCGGCGCCGCCACGGCCTGGAACCCGACCGCCGCCAGCCAGGTCAACTCGATGGCGCTCGTGAACCGCAAGCTGTACGTCGGCGGCCAGTTCACGACCGTGAACGGCGTCTCGCGCAGCCGCGTGGCCGCGCTGCACGCCGAGACGGGAGCGCTGCTCGCCTGGAATCCGGGCGCGAGCAGCAACGTGTACGCGGTCGTGGCGGACGGCGGCGCCGTGTACCTGGGCGGCCAGTTCACCACCGTGGGCGGCCAGACGCGCAACCGGCTCGCGGCCGTGGACACCGCGGGCGCGCTGCTCGCCTGGAACCCCAACGCGAACGGCGTCGTCAACGCCCTGGCGGTGGTCCCGGGAAGGGTGTACGCGGGCGGCGCGTTCACGCAGGTGGCGGCGACGACGCGCAACCGCATCGCGGCCGTGGACCGCGCCGCGGGCGCGCTGCTGTCCTGGAACCCGAACGCGAGCGGGACGGTGCGGGGTCTGGCCACGGCGGGCACGCGCGTCTACGCGGCGGGCCAGTTCAACAACATCGGCGGCACCAATCGCAACTACGTCGCGGCGCTCGACTCGGTCACGGCCACGGCGCTGGCGTGGAACCCCAGCCCCTCCGTCACGGTGGACGAAGTCATGCCCCTCGGGGCGCGCGTCTACCTCGGCGGCAGTTTCACGCAGGTGAAGGGCGTCGCCCGGTCGAGGCTCGCGGTGGTGGACACGGCGACCGGCGCGGTGCAGTCGTGGAACGCCGGCCTCGACTACGGCTCGGTCAGCGCGCTCGCGAGCGGGCCGGGCATGATCTACGTCGGCGGCGAGTTCACGAGCCTCGGCGGCGTCGCGTGCGCGCACTTCGGGGCGCTGACCGATCCGGCGCTGACCGTCTCGGTCGGTCCCGGCATCGCCACGGGCCCGCGCGTGCGGCTCGCCCCGCCCGTGCCGCAGCCCCTGCGCGGGCGCGGCTCGCTCGCCTACGACCTGCCCGGCCCCTCTCGAGTGGACCTGGAGCTCTTCGACCCGGCGGGCCGGCGCGTGAGGTCGCTGGTCGCGGGCGAGTGGCGCGCGGCCGGGCGCCACGTGCACGCGCTCTCCGACCTGCGGCTCGCCCCCGGCGTCTACCTGGCGCGGATCCGGTCCGCGTTCGGGAGCGCCACGCAGCGGGTCGTCCTGCTCTCCGACTGACCTCGCGCGGGCGAACGCGCGGCGCCGCCCCGCGCGTGTGCGGGCGGCCCGCGTGCCGTAGAGTCGCGGCGCGATGAGCGCGCGGACGATGCAGGCCATGGTCTTCGACCGCCACGGCGGTCCCGAGGTGCTGGAGCTGCGCGAGCTGCCGGCGCCGGAGCCGGCGGCGGGCGAAGCGCTCGTGCGCGTGCGCGCCTGCGGCATCAACCACCTCGACCTGTGGGTGCGCGCCGGCCTGCCCGGCGTGGCGGTGCAGATGCCGCACGTGCTCGGCAGCGACGTGGCCGGCGAAATCGCGGCGCTGGGCGAGGGCGTGGCCGGGATCGAGGTGGGCGCGAAGACGCTGGTCCACCCCACGCTCTCGTGCGGCGAGTGCCCCGCGTGCCTCGCGGGCGAGGACAACCTCTGCCGCCACTACGACGTCCTCGGCCGCCGGCGGAACGGCGGCTACGCGGAGTACGTCACCGTGCCCGCGCGCAACTGCCTGCCCTACCCCGGGCGGCTGCCGTGGGAGCAGGCCGCCGCGGCGCCGCTCGTCTTCCTGACCGCGTGGCACATGCTCGTGGGCCGGGCGAAGCTCGCCGCCGGCGAGGACGTGCTCGTGATCGGCGCGGGCAGCGGCGTGGGCAGCGCCGCCGTGCAGGTGGCGAAGCTGCTGGGCGCGCGCGTCATCGCCACGGCGCGCGGCGCCGAGAAGCTCGCGCGGGCCCGCGCGCTGGGCGCCGACGAGACGATCGACCACGAGGCCGACGACGTCGCCGCGCGCGTCCGTGCGCTGACCGCGAAGAAGGGCGTCGAGGTCGTGTTCGAGCACGTCGGCGGGCGCGTCTTCGAGGCCGGCGTCGCCGCGCTGGCGAAGAACGGGCGGCTCGTCACCTGCGGCGCGACCATCGGCCACAAGGTGGCGCTCGACCTGAACCTGCTCTTCGGCCGCCACCTCGCCCTGCTCGGCTCGTGGATGGGCACGCGCGACGAGATGCTGGCCGTGCTCGCGCCGCTTTCCGACGGCCGCCTGCGCCCGGTCGTGGACACGGTGCTGCGGCTGGCCGAAGCCCGCGCGGCGCACGCGCGGATCGAGTCGCGCGCCCACTTCGGAAAGGTGGTGCTGGTGCCATGAGGCGATTGCCCCGGGTCCTGTTTGAGTTCGAACGCCGCCACCAGCCGCTCGCACCGCCGCACGTCTTCGGCAAGCGGCTGGCGCGCAGCGGCGCGGTCGCGCTCGCGATCATCCTCTTCTCGCTGACGATCGGGACGGCCGGCTACCGTTTCCTCGGCGGGCTCGAGAGCTGGGTGGACTGCCTGTACAACGCCTCGATGATCCTGGGCGGCATGGGCCCGGTCGCCGAGCTGCGCACCGACGCCGGCAAGCTGTTCGCCTCCGCTTACGCGCTCTACAGCGGAGTGGTGCTGCTCGCGAGCGTGGGCGTGCTGCTGGCGCCGGCGCTCCACCGCGTGCTGCACCACTTCCACCTCGAGAGCGCCGAGGACCGGCAGGACTGAACGCCCCGGTGCTAACCTGCCGCGCATGAACGCCCCCGGCGGTCCCGCGCCCGAAGCGCGCGGCTGGTTCGACGCGGACGACGCGCCGCCGGCCGCCGGCCTCGAGACCTGCATCCACTGCGGGCTGTGCCTGACGGCCTGCCCCACGTACCGGACGCTCCGCACCGAGCCGGACTCACCGCGCGGGCGGCTCTACCTGATGCGCGGGCTGCTCGAGGGCCGCCTCGCCGCGAGCGACGAACTGGTCACGCACCTCGACCGCTGCCTCGACTGCCGCGCGTGCGAGACGGCCTGCCCAGCGGGCGTGCCCTACTCGCGGCTGCTCGAGGCCTCGCGCGCTCAGATCGAGCGGCGCGTGCGGCACGCGAGCCCGCTGCGGCTCTTCGGGCGCTGGGTGCTGGGCCACGTGCTGCCGCACCGCGGGCGCATGCACCTGGCGGCCGACCTGCTGCGGCTCTCGCAGGCCGGTCCGCTCGCGGCGATGGCCCGCGCCGCGGACCGCCGCGGCTGGCTGCCGCGCTTCGCCGCGCGCGGCCTCGCGCTGACGCCGCC
>CAZUEM010000052.1:9047-20617 GCA_964619155.1 uncultured bacterium | reverse complement strand
CCATGCCGAACAGCACGCTGCCCGCCGCGAGCCCGTCGGCGAAGCGGATCGCCGACCGGTTCTGGAACACGTTCCCGAACTCGGCCGAGACGCCGACGTAGAGCGGCAGGATCTGGAAGTCGGCGATGCGCCGGTAGAGCACCCCGGTCACCAGCATCGCGTGCTGGCCGACCAGCTCGTCCTGCTCGAGCCCCGAGAGCCGCGCGAGCCCGCCGAGGCGGTACTGCGCCTGCAGCGGCGCGTCGCTGTCGCGCGTGGTCGCGAACATCGCGCCCACCATGCCGGTGTAGCGCCCGATGCTGCCCGCGAAGTTGCCCTCGGCGAGGAGTTGCTCGTACTCCTCGCTCGCGCCCAGCGCGTCGAGCCCCGCGGTCGCGCGAACCCGCAGCGTGCCGCCGTGGTGCGGGAACGCCACGTCGTCGAGCCGGTCCACGAAGACTTGCGCGAAGGCCTCGCCCGTGCCGAACTCGCGCACCGGCAGGTCCACCTCGCCCACCTGCGGGCGGATCGAGCCGCCCTCGCGGACGAGCCCCGCGCGCAGTTCGCCCCACGTGCCGAACTCGCGCCCCAGCGCCGCCTCGCCTCCGTAGTTGCGGATCCCGAGCTCGGACAGCTTGTGCCCGCGCGCGTCGAACACGCTCAGCGTGCGCTCGATGGCCGACAGCTCGATCGCCGCGAAGGTCTTGAGGCCGCGGTCGAGCGGCTGGTGGAACTCGGTCCACGCGCCCGGCTCCTGGCCGACCTGCAGGCCCGTGCGCCACTCGCCGTTCCGGCGGTTGACGGCCGTGCGGATGTAGGCGAACGCGAGGTTGAAGTTGGGCCCCTCGAAGTCCTCGAACACCGCCATGCCCGCCTGCAGGTAGTTCGGGCCCCACGCCTTCTCGCGCGCCGTGACCGCCAGCACGTCGCCCCGCGGCGTGCGCTCGAAGTCGTAGTAGACCGACTCGAACAGCTCGAGCCCGAAGATGCGGTCGAGCCCGTCCTCCAGCCGGTCCACGTCGAGCCGCTCGCCGATCGGCACGCGCAGCCGCGCCGCCAGCACGTCGTCGCCGACGCGCGAGCGGTTGGTGACGCGCAGCTCCACCGGTGCGGGCGTGCCCGCCGCCGGGATGCGCGCCGCGCGCGCCGCCTTCCAGGCCTCGTATTCCTCGGGCGGGACCGAGAGCGCCGAGAGCCTCGGCAGCGCCGCCTCGGCCGCCGCGCGCCCGCGCGGGATGGCCTCGGCCGCGTAGTCGAATGACGCCACCGTGATCCTGCCCAGGTCCGGGCGGATGAAGATGTCGCGGTCGGTGAGCGTCGCGAGCTGGCGGTCCTTCTCGCGGTCGGAGGCGAGCGTCGCCAACTGCGTGGCGATGGCGATGACCGAGGTCAGCCCCTCGCGGCCCTGCGGCGGCGAGGAGATGTCCACCGCGATGATGACGTCGGCGCCCATCGAGCGCGTCAGCTGGATCGGAAGGTTGTCGGCGATGCCCCCGTCCACGAGCAGCCGGCCATCCACCTCGCGCGGCGCGAACGCCGCCGGGATGGACATGCTGCAGCGCAGCGCCAGCGCCAGGTCGCCGTGGTCCATGACCACCGCCTGCCCGTTGACGATGTCCGCCGCGACCGCGCGGTAGGGAGTCGGCAACTGGTCGAAGTCGCGGATCGAGACCACCGGCAGCGTCAGGCGCTTCAAGAGCAGGTCGATCTGGTAGCCATCGAGGATGCCCGGCGGGAAGAGCAGCTTGCCGCCGCGCAGGCCCGGCTTGTTGCGCACCAGGTAGAGGTCGTCCTCGCGCTTGCGGCGGAACGAGCGGTCGCGGCGCGGGATCTGGTCGGCGAATGCCGCGTTCCAGTCCATGCGCGAGATGACGCTGTCGAGCTGCGAGGGTGTGAGCCCCGACGCGTAGAGCCCGCCCACCAGCGCGCCCATGCTGGTGCCCGCGATCACGTCCACCGGGATGCGGTGCTCCTCGAGCACGCGCAGCACGCCCACGTGCGCCGCGCCGCGCGCGCCGCCGCCGCTCAGGGCGAGGCCGATGCGCGGGCGCTTCGCGGGCGGCTCGGCGGCTGCGGCAGGCGCGGGAGCCGGCGGGACGAGGAGCGCCGCCGCGAAGAGCGCGGCGAGCAGCGGCCGAAGCAGTGGCCGAGCGGTCACGATGTGCCAGCCTTCCTGCCCCGCGCGGACTGACCGCGGGCGCTGCGAGTGGCGGCACTTCCGCGTCACCCGGCGCTCGTGCGGCGCGCTCCCGACGCTGGCCCGGAACCACCGCGTCGGCTCGGGGCGAACGGGACGCTAGCACCCGTCCCCGGGCGGGTGACGCGGGGGTTCTCCGCCGGGCAGACGGGCGCGGGCGCGGGGGGGCGGTTGGCGCGAGCATGCCCGCGGGCCCAAGCGGAGGACGACATGAGCCACTCGATGGCCGGATGGGGATGGGTGCTGGCGGCGGGACTGGCGCTGGGGCTGGCTGTCCCCGCGGACGCGGAGACGGGAGCGGGCGGTGCGGCCGCCGGTGTGAGCGGCGCGGTCGCCTGGGCGAGCGGTGCGGGCGCAGCGGACACGCTGGGCGAGGCCGCGGCGCCGATCGCCTACAGGTTCCCGACGCCCCGCGAGCAGTTCCGCGACTGGGCGATGAACGCCGCCGGTCCCGCCGCGATCGCCGGCAACCTGGTCGGCGCCTCGTGGCGCACGTGGGTGACCGAGGAGCCCGTCGAGTGGGGCGACAGCGGCCGCGACTTCTGGAAGCGCTTCGGCACCGGCTCGCTGACGACCGCGCTCGGCGAGACCTCGCTGTCGCTGGCCTCGGCCCTGATGCGCCAGGACCCCAACTACTACCGCTCGCCCCGGTCCGGCTTCGGCCCGCGCCTCGGGCACGCCCTGAAGATGACCTTCATGGCCCGCGGCCCCGACGGCCGCGCGGTGTTCTCGCCGGCCAAGACGCTCTCACCGTTCGTCGGGCCGGTCGTCGTGCACACGACGCTCTACCCCGGCGAGCACCAGGTCGTGGACGGGCTCGTGAGTGGGCTCTACGGCCTGGGCATCAACGCCGCCTGGAACGCGGGGAGGGAGTTCGTGGTCCGCGCGCCGGCCTGGTAGGGGGCAGAGGTTTCCCACCCCCCCTCAGCAGATCCTCGGCAACTGCTCCCCGCTCAGCATGTCCACGACGCGCACGCCGCCGATGCGGCTGCGCATGAAGACGCGGCCGGGGTGGTCGGCGACGACCTCGCCGATGTCCACGGCGTCGCGGCCCAGCGTGTGGGCGCGCATCGCGGCCAGCGCGGCGGCGGCGTGGGCGGGGGCGACGATGGCGATGGCCTTGCCTTCGTTCGCCACGTAGAGCGGGTCCAGGCCGAGGATCTCGCAGGCGGCGCGCACGGGGTCCGTCACGGGGATCGCGGCCTCCTCGAGGCGCACGCCCACCTTCGCAGCCTGTGCGATTTCGTTGAGGGCGCTCGAGACGCCGCCGCGCGTGGGGTCGCGCAGCACGTGCACGGCCTCGCCCGCGGCGTCCAGCACGGCGGCCACGAGCCCGTGCAGCGCGGCGGAGTCGCTCTTCAGTTCGGTCTCGAACTCGAGGCCCTCGCGCACGCTCATGATCGCGATGCCGTGCTCGGCAATCGCGCCGCTCAGCAGCACGCGATCGCCCGCGGCGGCGCGCGCGGGCGCGATGGTGACGCCCTCGCGCACGAGGCCGATGCCGGTCGTGTTCACGTAGAGCCCGTCGCCCTTGCCGCGGTCCACGACCTTGGTGTCGCCGGTCACGATCGCGACGCCCGCCGCGGCGGCGGCGGCCTGCATGCTCTGCACCACCCGCCACAACTCGTCCATGGGCAGGCCCTCTTCCAGCACGAACCCGCAGGTCAGCGCCAGCGGCGTGGCGCCGCACATGGCGAGGTCGTTGACGGTGCCGTGCACGGCGAGCGAGCCGATGTCGCCGCCGGGGAAGAACCGCGGGCTCACCACGTACGAGTCGGTGCTCACGGCGATCCGCGCGCCGTTCACCTCGAGCACGGCGCCGTCGTGCAGCGCGGCGAGGGCGGGGTTCGCGAACGCGCCGGCGAACAGCCGCTCGATCAGCACCTGCGAGAGCCGCCCGCCGCCGCCGTGCGCGAGCTGCACGGTCGGGTACTCCGAGAGCGGCAGCGGGCAGGCGGCGCCGAGGATGTCGGCGGCGGTGACCTTCGGGGCCTCGCGGCCCGACGCTTCGCGCCGAGGAGCCTCGTCGCCCCGCGCGTCTTGGCCCTGCGCCTCGCGACCCGGCTTCTCGCTCACACGACCTCCCGCTTGTACTGCCAGTAGGCGGCGCACGCGCCCTCGCTCGACACCATGGGCGCGCCGACGGGGTGGTCGGGCGTGCACTGGCGGCCGAACGCGGCGCACTGGTGGGGCTTCTTCTGCCCGCGCAGGATCTCACCGGCGATGCAGAGGGGTGACTCGCGGGCGGTGACGTGCCCGACGTCGAAGCGCTTCTCGGCGTCGAACGCGGCGTACGCCTCGCGCAGCCGCCAGCCGCTGCCCGGGATCACGCCGATGCCGCGCCAGGCGCGGTCGCAGGGCTCGAACACCTCGGCGATCAGCGCCTGCGCGGCGCGGTTGCCCTCGCGCGTCACCGCGCGCGTGTACTGGTTCTCGACGCCGGCGCGGCCCTCTTCGAGCATGCACACGGCCATGTGGATGCCCTGCGCGAGGTCCATGGGCTCGAACCCGGTGACCACGATGGGCACGCGGTGGCGCTCGGCGATGGGCGGGTACTCCTCCCAGCCCATCACGGTGCAGACGTGCCCGGCGGCGAGAAAGCCCTGAACGAGGTTGTCGGGGGCGGCGAGCAGCGCCTCCATCGCGGGCGGCACGCGCACGTGCGAGACGAGCACCGAGAAGTTGGCGAGGCCCTTCTTCGCGGCCTGCCAGATGGCCATGGCGTTGGCGGGCGCGGTGGTCTCGAAGCCGACGGCGAAGAACACGACCTGCCGGTCGGGGCGCTTCTCGGCGAGCCGCACGGCGTCGAGCGGCGAGTACACCATGCGCACGTCGCCGCCCGCGGCCTTGACGCTGAACAGGTCGTCGCGCGTGCCGGGCACGCGCAGCATGTCGCCGAAGCTCGTGAACGTGACCTCGGGCCGCCGGGCGATCGCGAGCGCGCGGTCGATCTGCTCGAGCGGCGTGACGCACACCGGGCAGCCGGGGCCGTGGACGAGCGTGAGCCCCTCGGGCAGCAGCCGGTCGAGGCCGGTCTTGATGATGGTGTGCGTCTGCCCGCCGCAGATCTCCATGAGCGCCCACGGGCGCGTCATGCGGCGCGCCGTGGCCTCGATGAACGCCCGCGTGCCGGCGGCGTCGCGGTATTCGTCCACGTACTTCATGCGGGGCCGTCCGGTTTGCGGGGCGCGCCGCCGCCCGCGGTCCTTGGCGGTCCGGTTCGCGAGTTGGTGGGCGCGTCGCCGCCCGCGTCCTGCGGCGGGTCCGCTGCCGGGTCTCCGCGCGACTCGCCCGGCTGCGGCACGTTCAGCTCGTCCAGTTCGCCGAGTTGCTCCAGCGCCTCGAACACGCGGTTCGCCTCGTCCTCGGAAACCCGGTTGAGCGCGAAGCCGACGTGCACGATCACGTACTCGCCGGGCTGGATGTCGGGAATGTAGGCGAGGCAGACCTGCTTGGTGATGCCGCCGAAGTCCACGGTGCCCATCGCCATGCCCAGCTCGTTGGTCTCCACCTTCGTCACCTTGCCCGGCACTCCGAGGCACATGGCCCGCTCCTTACCTTTTCGTCAGCGCGGCGCGCCGCGCAGCCGGGCGGCGGCGACGGCGGCCTGCCCGAGGCTCACGCCGCCGTCGTTGGGCGGCACGAGCCGGTGGATCAGCACTTCGTGGCCGGCGGCCGAAAGCTCTTCGATCACGCCTTCGGTGAGCCGGCGGTTCTGGAAGCAGCCGCCCGAGAGCACGACGCGCCCGACGCCGACGCGGGCCGCGACCTCGGCGATGGCGCGCACCAGCGCGCCGTGCGCGCGCGCGGCGATGAGGCCCGCGTCCGTGTCCCTCGCTTCGTCCTCGAGAGCCGCCGTGACGAGCGGCGCCCAGTCCACGACCATCGGCGCGCCTTCGCGCTCGGGCGAGCGCACCTCGACCGGGTAGGCGCCATGGTCTCCGGACGCGGCCAGGGCCTCGAACTGCATCGCGGCCTCACCCTCGAAGGTCATGGGCTCGCTCAAGCCCGCGATGGCGGCGAGCGCGTCGAAGAGCCGCCCGGCGCTGGTGGTCACGGGTGAGTTGAGCCCGCGGGCGAGCATCTGCTCGATGACCCGGCGCTCGCTCGAACTGAGCGGGAAGGTAGCCATGATGTCGTAGCGGTGCTCCCATTCGGCGCCCAGCAACTCTCGAAGCACGCCGGCGGCAGTCCGAGCCGGTTCACGCACGGCCGTCTCTCCGCCCGGCAGGCGGAACGGCCTCAGGTGGGCGATGCGCTCGAACCCGGTCGCGTCGCCGAGCAGGAACTCGCCGCCCCACACGCTGCCGTCGGGCCCCCAGCCGGTGCCGTCCCACGTCACGCCGAGCGCCGGGCCTTCGGCGCCGTGCTCGGCGAGGCAGGCGGCGAGGTGCGCGTGGTGGTGCTGCACGCCCACGAGCGGCGCGCCGAGCCGCTCCGAGGCCGCGCGCGCCCACTGCGTCGAGAGGTAGTCGGGGTGCAGGTCGTGCGCGATGGCCTCGGGTGTCACCCGGTACATGCGCAGGAAGTCCCCGATCACGCGCTCGAAGGCCCCCAGGGCGCCCTCGGTCTCGAGGTCGCCGATGTGCTGGCTGAGGAACACCTGGTCGCGCACCGCGAGGGCCACCGTGTTCTTGAGGTGCGCGCCGACGGCGAGGATGACCGGCCACTCGCCGCGCACGCGTACCGGCAGCGGGGCGTAGCCGCGCGCGCGGCGCAGCAGCCGGAACTCGCCGGCCAGGAAGAAGCCGACGCTGTCGTCCACGTGCCGCACGATGGGCCGATCGTGAGCGAGGAGGTAACCCGACATGCGATCGAACTGCGCCTCGGCCTCCCGGTCGTCGGTGACGATCGGCTCCTCGGAGAGGTTGCCGCTCGTCGTGACGAGGGGGCGCTTCAGGGCGTCGCACAGCAGGTGATGGAGCGGGGTGGCGGGCAGCATGACGCCGAGATGCTCGAGCCCCGGCGCCACGTTCGGGGCGATCGGCGCCGCGGGCCTGAGCGGCAGCAGCGCGATCGGGCACTCGGGCGACTCGAGCACCGCCGCGGCCGCATCGTCCACATGGCAGAGCGTGCGCGCTTCCGCCACGTCGGCGCACATCACGGCGAACGGCTTCTGCCGGCGTGCCTTGTACTGTCGCAGCGACTCCACCGCCCACTCGTTCAAGGCATCGCAGACGATCTGGTACCCGCCGAGCCCCTTCACCGCCACGCTCTGGCCTGCGCGGATCATCATCGCGGCCTTCTCGATCGCCTCCTCGGGCGGTGAACCATGAAAGTCGTGTGGAGCGAATATGCCGCGCTCCCGGTACTCGGCCCGCGGCCCGCACCTGGGGCAGGCGATGGGCTGGGCGTGGAAGCGCCGGTCGGCCGGGTCGCCGTACTCGCGGGCGCAGTCCTCGCACATCGCGAAGCCGCTCATGCTCGTGTTCGGCCGGTCGTACGGCAGGTCGCGGATGATGCTGAAGCGCGGGCCGCAGTTGGTGCAGTTGGTGAACGGGTAGTGGTGCCGCCGTCCGGGCGCGAACGTCTCGGCGAGGCACGCGGGGCAGGTGGCGAGGTCGGGCAGCAGCACCGCGGTGCGCGCGCCCTC
Organism: uncultured bacterium; assembly: GCA_964619155.1. Taxonomy (GTDB): domain Bacteria; phylum Eisenbacteria; class RBG-16-71-46; order RBG-16-71-46; family RBG-16-71-46; genus CAIXRL01. Next base: position 12,848 of record CAZUEM010000052.1, on the reverse strand, counting down.
GCCGTCCTCGTGGCGGATCTCGAAGCGCGAGAAGCCCGCCGGCTCGAGCCAGGCGTGCTCGAGCGAGTGGATGCGCGCCACCCGCGGCGCGTCGGAGCCGAGCCGCTCGAGGAAGCGCTCCAGCCGCCCGCGCGGTCCCTCGACCTCGAGAAAGACGCCGCGCGTGTCGTTCGTGACCCAGCCGTTCAGCCCGAGTTCCGTCGCCAGCCGGTAGACGAACGGCCGGAACCCCACGCCCTGCACCGCGCCGCGCACCTCGGCGCGCAGCCGCTCGATTCGTGGGGCGCCGGCGCTGGGCTCGTCGGTCTCGTGGCTCCGGGGCGTCGTGCTCATGGCCCCAGTTTAGGAGCCGCCCGCCGCGCGGCGCCATGGACCCCCCGGCCCATGCCGCCCGGAAAGCGAACGGCGCTGCGGGCGATTGCGTGCCCGCGGCGCCGCTCCAGCGTCAGGTTGCTGTCAGTTCGCCTTCGCCGGCAGCGCCGCTTCGAGCGCGGCGACCAGCTTGGGGTCTTCCGGCTTCATCCGGGGGTCGAAGCGCGCGATCACCTTGCCGTCGGGGCCGACGAGGAACTTGGCGAAGTTCCAGCCGATGTCGCCGGGGAAGGCCGAGTCCTTCGTCAGGTAGGCGTAGAGCGGCGCCATGTCCTTGCCCTTGACGCTGATCTTCGAGAAAAGCGGGAAGGAGACCTGGTAGTTCAGCTCGCAGAACTGGGCGATCTCGGCGTCGGTGCCCGGCTCCTGGCCCATGAAGTTGTTGGCGGGGAACGCGAGCACCTCGAAGCCGCGCGCGCGGTACTTGTCGTAGAGCGCCTCGAGCCCCTTGTACTGCGGGGTGTTGCCGCACTTCGAGGCGGTGTTGACGACGAGCAGTGTCTTGCCCTTGAACTCGGCCAGCGAGCGCGTCTTGCCGTCGATGGTCTTGACGGTGAACTGGTGGATGCCGGTCTTGCTCACGGGCTTGTCCTTGGCGAGGGTCTCGGTGGTGAGCCCGGCGCCCGCGACGAGGGCGCCGAGCGCGAGAAGTGCGGCGAAGCGGATCCGATTCATGTCGGGGGTCTCCCTGCGGGCGTCAGCCCTTGAGGGCCTCGCGGTAACGGGCCGAGACGGCGTCCCAGTCGAGGACCTGGTGGAACGCGGCGATGAAGTCCGCGCGGCGGTTCTGGTACTTGAGGTAGTAGGCGTGCTCCCAGACGTCGAGCCCCATGAGCGGCCGGTCGCCCGCGGTGCGCGGCGAGTCCTGGTTGGGCGTGGTGGTGACGCGGACCGCGCCCTTCGCGTCGGCGACGAGCCACGCCCAGCCGCTGCCGAACACGCTGCCGGCGGCGGCGTCGAACTTCGCGCGGAAGCCGTCGAACGAGCCGAACGCCGCGTCGATCGCCGCGGCCAGTTCGCCGGAGGGCTTCTTCGCGCCGTCGCGCTTCAGCTGCGTCCAGAAGAGCGTGTGGTTCGCGTGCCCGCCGCCGTGGTTGCGCACCGCGGTGCGGATGTCGTCCGGAACCTGCGTGAGGTCGCGGACGAGGCGATCGAGCGACCAGCCCTCGACTTCCTTGCGCCCGGCGACGGCCTTGTTGAGGTTGTTCACGTAGGCCGCGTGATGCTTGCCGTGGTGGATCTGCATGGTCTGCGCGTCGAAGTGCGGCTCGAGCGCGTCGTACGCGTAGGGAAGCGGCGGCAGCGAGAACGGGCCCGCCGGAGCGGGCGGCGCGGCGGCCGGCGTGGTCGCGGGGGCGGCGGACTGAGCGAAGGCGCTGACCGAGCGAAGCGGCAGAGCGGCGGCGGCGAGGGCGAACGTCTGGAGGACTTGCCTGCGATCCATGCGGAGACTCCCTGGCCCGAGAGGGCCGGAAGAAGGGCGGACGTGGAGCGGGGTGCCGCGGGCGGACGGCGCACGCTACACCCGTGCGCGCGGTGCGCCGAAGTCGCCGGGTTCGATGCGCCCGCGCGTGCGCGCGGCGTGAGGTTTGACCGCGGCTGAACGTTCCGTACAGTGCCCGCATGACCCACGACGTGGTGGTCCTCGGCGCCGGCCTCTCGGGGCTCGCGTGCGCGCGCGATCTGCAGGCCGCGGGGCGGCGCGTGCTCGTGCTCGAGCGCTCGCGCGGCGTGGGCGGGCGCTGCGCCACGCGGCGCCTGGACGGCCAGCCGGTGGACCACGGCGTGGGGTTCCTGCACGGCCGCGGCGCCGACTTCCTCGCCGCGATCGAAGCCGCTCGCGACGAAGGGGCGAGCGATGGCTGGCCGCTCGCCCGCGAGGGCGAGGGCGCCGCCTGCCGGCCCGCCGCGTTCGAGCCGGGCAGCGCGCGCTTCGCGCCGGCCGTGGGCGTCAGCCGGCTGCCGAAGCGCCTCGCCGAGGGGCTCGACGTGCGGCTCGAGACGAACGTCGAATCGCTCGCCGCGCCGGGGCGGGACGGCGCACGCGAATGGGAGCTGCGCCTGGCGGGCGGCGGCACGCTGCGCGCCGCGTCGCTCGTGCTGGCGCTGCCCGTGCGCTCGGCCGCCGCGCTGCTCTCCGCGATGTCGCCGCGGCCCGCGGCCGTCGGGGCGCTGCTGCCGGTGCTCGCCCTCGTGCGGACGTTTGCCTGCCTCACGGTCATCGCCCGCTACCCGCAGGGCACGGCGCCGCCCGCCTGGCACGCGGCGCTGCCCGCCGACGGCCGCGCGCTGCACCTCGCGCTCCACGATTCGAGCAAGCGGCCCGCGGGCTCGCGGCTCGTCCTCGTGCTGCAGGCGAAACCCGCGTGGTCCCGCGAGCATCTGCAGGACGCCCCGCAAGCCTGGGCGAAGGACCTGCTGGCCGAGGCGGCCGCGCGTTACGGCGCGTGGATCGCCGGGCCCGAGCTGGTCCAGCCGCACGCCTGGCGGGCCGCGCGCGTGGCCGAGGGCACCGAGCTGTCGCGCCCGCTCGCGGTCACGCTCGCGGGCGGCGCGGCGCTGGGTCTTTGCGGCGACGGGTTCGACCCGGCGGGCGGGCTCGAGGGCGCGTGGCGCTCGGGCCGCCACCTCGCCGCGCGCATGACGCAGACGCACACCGACTGACCGCAGCATCCCGGAAAGGAGACCCGCAGTGCCGCTCACTCCCGAGCAGATCGAGACCATCCTCGCCGCCGAAGCCGAACACGAGTGCCCCGGGCTCGGCGAGAACCGGATCTGCGTGCGCATCGTCGCCATCGCCGACCTGCCGAGCCGCTTCGGGCGTTTCCAGGTGGTGGCGTTCTGGAACAACCGCGACGGCAAGGAGCACGTCGCGATCATGCACGGCGACCCGATGGGCCGCGAGAACGTGCCGGTGCGCGTGCACTCGGAGTGCCTGACGGGCGACGCGCTCGGGTCGCTGCGCTGCGACTGCCGCGACCAGCTCGAGGCGGCGCTGCGCGCCATCGCCGCCGAGGAGTGCGGGCTCGTGCTCTACCTGCGGCAGGAGGGGCGCGGCATCGGACTGCTGAACAAGCTGCGCGCCTACGGCCTGCAGGACCGCGGGCTCGACACGGTCGAGGCGAACCTCGCGCTGGGGTTCCGCGACGACGAGCGCGAGTACTCGATCGCCGCGCACATGCTGCACAGCCTGAAGGTGCGCTCGATCCGCCTGCTCACCAACAACCCGAAGAAGGTGGACGAACTCGAGCGGCTGGGGGTGAAGATCGCGGGCCGGCAGCCGCACGTCATCCCGCCCAACGAGTTCAACCGCTTCTACCTCGAGACCAAGCGCGACAAGTCGGGGCACTTCCTCGATTCGCTCGGCAAGCCGCACCTGCCCGAGCAGGGCGAGGCCGTGCAGCTCGAGGGCGGACCGGCGGCGACGGC
>CAZUEM010000052.1:0-8947 GCA_964619155.1 uncultured bacterium | reverse complement strand
GGGTGGTCCCCGTAGACGTCCATGAGCTGCATGCTCATCGCCTCGATGCGGTCGGCCGCCAGGCCCGCGAAGCGCCGCGTCAGCTCGAGGCCGAGCCAGTGGTCGGCGCCGCAGCGCTCGCGCACCGCACGGCCGTCGAAGCGCGCGAGCCGGGCCGCCGAGAGCGCGCGCACGTCGAACTGCATCGTGTACGGCGGCGCCAGCCACGAAAAGCCGACGATGTCGCCCGGCGACGCCGTGGCCACGGTCAGCTCGGCGCGGCCGGGCGGGCTCAGTTCGAGCGCGAGCCGGCCTTCGAGGACGAGCCAGAACGAGTCGGCGACGTCGCCCCAGCGCGCGACGTACTCGCCGGCCTCGGCGTGCACCTCGCTTCCGCAGGCGGCGATCGCCTGCAGCTGCCGGCGCGGCAGCCCGTGCAGGAGGTCGCAGGCGTCCAGCAGCGTATCGAGCGTTTCCATGGTCACCTCCTCGGGGTCTGGGGGTTCGCCGCGTCCTTCGTCCGCGGGGTCGCGCCCGGCGGGATCATCGCCGGCGTGCCGTTGCCGTCCGGCCGGCCGACGCGGGCCAGCTCGGCGGCCGTGACCTGCGCCTCCTCGACCGCCGCCACCTTCTTGCGCGCCAGCTCGAGGATCTGCGCGACGCCGTGCAGGATGGCCTCGGGCCTCGCCGGGCAGCCGGGGATGTACATGTCCACCGGGATCACCTTGTCCACGGCGCCGACGACGTTGTAGGTGTCGAACCACGGCCCGCCGCCGACGGCGCAGGCGCCGATCGCCACCACCACCTTGGGGTCGGGCACCGCGTCGTAGAGCTCCTTGAGCGGCGCCAGCATCGGCCGCGTCACCGGCCCGCACACCAGCAGCACGTCGGCATGGCGCGGCGAGCCGACGAGCCGCATGCCGAGGCGCTCGACGTCGAAGTACGGCGTCAGCGCGTCGAGCACCTCGATGTCGCAGCCGTTGCAGCCGCCGGCGTTGGTGTGGAACACCCACAGCGACTTCGGGAACGCCTTTGGAAACACCCGGTTCAGCAGCCCGCCGGCCACGCCGCTCACCTCCCCGTTCAGGGCGCGCCGGGCAGCGTGCGCAGCAGCGGGTCCAGCCACTGCGGGCGCAGCCCCAGCGCCAGCACGGCGGCCGCGAGCAGGCCCATCGCCCACAGCATGGACGCGGGCACCTCGCGGACGCCGGCCGTTTCGAGTTCCTTCGACTGCGGCGCGCCGTAGAAGGCGCGCTGCACCATGGACACCATGTAGGCCATCGTCACCAGGCTGGTCGCGAGCGCGATGCCGAGCACGAGCCACTGGCGCGCGTCGGCCGCCGCGAGCACGACCTGGAACTTGGCGAGGAAGCCGCTGAAGGGCGGCATGCCGGCCAGCGACAGCGCGCCCACGAGCGCGAACGCGGTCGTGAGCGGCATGCGGTGCCGCAGGCCGCCCAGCGCCGAGAGGCTGCGCACCTCGTGCGCGGAGTAGACGACCGCGCCGGTCGAGAGGAACAGCAGCCCCTTGGTGAGCGCGTGGCTGACGAGGAAGAACACCGCGGCGTAGTAGCCGACCGGCGAACCCAGCCCGAGCGCGGCGGCCACGAAGCCCACCTGCGAGACGCTGGAATAGGCGTGCAGGCGCTTGAGGTCGTCCTGCGCCACGGCGAGCGCCGCCCCGACCACCATCGTGAACGTGCCGAGCACGAGCAGCACCTGGTTCAGTTCGGGGTAGCGCGGCCCGAACACGCTCCAGACCCGCAGCAGCCCGACGAACGGCATCTTGATGATGACGCTCGAGAGGAACGCGCTCATCACCGCCGGCGCCTCGGCGTGCGCGTCGGCCACCCACGGGTGGAACGGCGCGAGCCCGGCCTTGGTGCCGAACCCGACGAGCAGCAGCAGCGTGGCGATGAGCACGAGGTTGGGCGGCAGCTTGTCGGCGACGCCGCGCAGGTTGCTGATGAGCAGCGCCGACTCGCTCCCCAGGTGCGGCGCGGCCGCGGCGTAGAGCAGCACGCAGCCGAAGAACGCGGCGGTGATGCCGACCGTGAGCAGCAGCAGGTACTTGTACCCGGCCTCGAGCGCGCGCGCGTCCCAGTAGAACGAGACGAGCAGCGCCGAGGCCAGCGTGGTCGCCTCGAGCGCCACCCACAGCAGGACGATGCTGTTGGTCATCGCCACCCAGCAGAGCGTGAACTCGAGCACGAGGAACAGGGCGCTGAACTGCGGCATGCGCTTCTCGAGCCGCGCCCGCCGCTCGGGCTCGTGCGGGTGGGCGCCGGGCATGTACGAGACCGCGTAGACCGAGCACACGAACGCCAGCACCGCGACGAGCAGCGCCATCAGCGCGCCGAAGCCGTCCACCAGCACCTCGCCGTCCAGCGCCTCGATCGGGCCGCCGTTCGCGACGCGCACGGCCTGCACGGCGGCCAGCGCCAGCGTGGCGGCGCTGCCCGCGACCCACAGCGCCTTGCGCGCGCGGGCCGGGGCGAACGCCACCGGGAGCGCGAAGGCGAGCGGCGCGAGCAGCACCGCGATCGGAATCCAGCCCGGGCTCATGCCGGCCTCCTCGAAGGGCGGGTCACCACCGCAGCTCCCGCAGCCGGGCGGTGTCGCGCGTGCCGAGGCGCGACTCGATGCCCGCGACCAGGTGGAGCAGCAGGACGATGGCCACGACGACGTCGGTGACGATGCCGATGAGCACGGTCTCGCGCATGCCGGTCGCGAGCGTCACGAGCGACAGGTGCGCGCCGTTCTCGATCAGGCAGACGCCCAGCACGACCTTGAACGCGTCGCGCCGCGTCAGCACCGCGTAGGTGCCGACGAACAGCAGCGTCAGCGAGACCGCGACGTTGGTGCGGTAGGGCTCCAGCTCGGCGAGCGGCGTCGGCGCGAGCAGCGAAGCGTTGACGTGCAGGAACGTGTAGACGCCCAGCGCGAGCGCCGCGACCAGCAGCCCCGAGGCCCACGCCGGCACGTAGGGCGGCACCTCGTGGCGGTCGCCGTGCGCCGAGGCGCGGCGCAGCAGCCACGAGACGAGCGCGAACTTGGTGACGAACGCGGTCGCCGCCCACACCCAGAGGCCCGGGTGGAGCGTCGCGAACGAGCCGATGATCGCCACCATGACGAGCGCCTGCAGCATGTAGGCGTGTGTGGCGCGGCGCAGGTCGCGCGACTCGACGGCGAGGAACGACGTGAGCAGCAGCGTCAGCGCGAGGGTGCGGACGAGCGCGTCCATCAGGCCTCCGATCCCGCGGTCACGGGCGCGGGCTCGCGGGGCGCGGCCGCGCGGCGCGCGGCCAGCCGCTCGGGCTCCTCGGCGACGAGCCCGACGCGCTCCAGCCGGTCGAGCGGGTGGGCGGGCTCGTAGCAGCGCCCGCAGCGGTCGCAGATGCCCATGAACAGCGTCTGCACGATGACGAGGTCGCGCCGGTCGGGGGTGCCGTTCTCCCAGTCGGCGACCATGTGGATCGCGTCGTAGCCGCAGGCGTCCTCGCAGCGCCCGCAGGCGAGGCAGCGGTCGAGGTGGCGGCTGATGACGCGGGTGCGGTCGTCCAGGTCGGTGACGAGGATGCAGCGCGCCGGGCAGACCACGGCGCAGCCGCCGCAGCCCACGCAGTGCGAGGTGTCCACGGTCACGCGCCCGCGGTAGGCGGGCTCGGGGGTGGCGGGCGCGAGCGGGTAGCCCGTCGTCACGGACGGGGTGGCCGCCCCGAAGGCGATCTGTCGCAGCTTGGCGCCGAGCATGGGCCGCGGTCCTCCTACGCGCCGATCAGCGCGAACACGATGGCGAACGTCATGACGAGCCCGACCTGGACGAGGAAGGCGCGCGCGTGGTCCACGCGCAGCCGCGCGACCAGCGCGCTCGCCCCGGCGGCGAGCACGAACAGCAGCGCCACCTTGACGGCCGCGAGCGGCGCGGCCGCCAGCAGCGGCAGCGGCGTCGGCAGGAACACCTCGGCCCCGAGCCAGGCGACCACCAGCCAGCGCACGAACAGCGTCCAGCGCAGCAGCGCGAGGCGGCGGCCGCCGAACTCGACCGAGGTGCCGCCCATCAACTCCTGGTCCGCTTCGGGCAGGTCGAACGGCAGCCGCCCCATGTAGCCCAGGAGCGCGAACAGCAGCCCGGCGGCGGCCAGCACGCCCGAGACGCCGGGGCCGTGCGCCGCCTGCCAGGCGACGATCTCGTCGAGGCGGAACGAGCCCGCCTTGAGGCCGGCCACGAACAGCGCGGCGGCGACGATGGGCTCGACGAAGAAGAGCAGGAGCATCTCGCGGCTCGCGCCGAGGAACGCGAACGGGCTCGCCGAGGCGCTGCCCGCGAGCGCCAGCGCCGCGCTCGAGAGCGCCAGCAGGTAGAGCAGCACCAGCCCGTCGCCCGCGAAGCCGAGCGGCGCGACGCCGCCCACGGGCAGCAGCAGCCCGGCCGTGACCGCGGCGCCGAGCGCCGTCCACGCCATGAGCGTGGCGAGCCGGTTGGCGCCCGCGCTCACCTCGTGCTTGGCCGTCAGCTTGGCGAGGTCGAGGTAGCCCTGCAGCAGCGGCGGGCCGGCGCGCGACTCGAGCCGCGCGCGCACGCGGCGCGCGAGCCCGTCGAGCAGCGGCGAGGCCGCGAGCAGCGCGGCGGGCCCGAGCAGCGCCCACGCGGTGGTGGCGAACGGCCAGTGCGTCATGGCGCCTCCTCCGGCGGCGCGGCCGCCGCGCGGCGGCGCCGCATGTCGGCGCGCGCGATCTCGTCCAACTCGCCGCGCTCCAGGGCCCGCACCGCGCCCGAGGAGCGGTCCACGATCTCGGCGCGCTCGGTGCACGAGAAGCACGGGTCCACGCTGCCGAGCGTGATGGGCACGTCCGCGACCTGGGTGCCCGGCTTGAGCATGAGCGGCACGGCCTGGATGTTCTGGTAGCTGGGCGCGCGCACCCGCCAGCGGTCGGGGCCGTTGCGCTCGCCCGTGCGCACGAAGTGGAACACCTCGCCGCGCGGCGCCTCGACCGACGAGACCCCTTCGAGCCCCGGCGGCAGCACCGGCGGCACGTCGGCCATGACGCGGCCCTCCGGCAGGGTGTCGAGCAGCGCGACGCAGGCGCGCAGGATGCCGACGGACTGGAAGATCTCGCCCGCGCGGACGAGCGTGCGCCCGAGCACGTCGCAGCCCTCGTGCGTCACGACCTCGAAATCGATCCGGTCGTAGGCGGCGTAGGGGTGGTCCTTGCGCACGTCGAGCGGCAGGCCGCTCGCGCGCACGGTGGGACCGACCGCGCCGCTCAGGCGCGCCTCCTCGGGCGTCAGCACGCCGACGCCCTTCAGGCGCGAGATCAGCGCGTCGTCGTCCTGGATGGCCCGCACCAGCCGGCCCGACTCGCGCTCGACCTCGTCGCAGGCGGCGAGAATCGCCGGGAGCTTGGCGCGCGGGATGTCGAAGCTGGTGCCGCCGACCAGGTTCACGCCGAAGTGCTTGCGGCTGCCGGTCAGCCGCTCGGCGAGCGAGAGCACGGGCTCGCGCAGGCGCCAGGCGTGCATGAACACGAAGTCGAAGCCGACGATGTGGCAGGCGAGCCCCAGCCACAGCAGGTGGCTCTGCAGCCGCTCCAGCTCGAGCGTCACCGTACGGACCACGCGCGCGCGCTCGGGCACGTCGATGCCGGCGGCGGCCTCGACGGCCTGGCAGTACGAGGCCGAGTGCACGCAGCCGCAGATGCCGCAGATCCGCTCGGCGAGCGAGACGACCTGGTTGTAGTTGAGCTTGCTGTCGGCGAGCTTCTCGATGGCGCGGTGGCAGTAGAAGCCGCGGTAGTCGAGGCCGACCACGTTCTCGCCGTCCACGAACAGCCGCCACTGCGAGGGTTCCTCGAGCACGGGGAAGAACGGCCCGAGCTGCACGACGGTCGTGCCGGGCGGCGGCTCGCGGTACTGGAACGGCCGGCGCGGCACGCCGTCGCCGTCCTTCCCGGCCGGCGGCACGCGGTAGTCGTAGGCCACGTCCTTGCGCAGCGGGTGCACGGCGTCGGGCCAGTCGTCGGGCAGGACGAGCGGCCGCGGGTCGGGATGCCCGGGGCACTCGATGCCGAGCAGGTCGCGCATCTCGAGCTCGGCCCACGAGGCGCCGGGCACGACCGGCGTCACCGAGGGGGCCGAGGGCCGCCCGGCGTCGAGGGCCGCGCGGATGCTGGCGCGGATGTGCTCGCGGTCGAACGCGAAGTGGTGGTGCACCTCGAAGCCGCCGCCGTCCCCGCGCCGGTCGGCGCCGACGCTGATGACGTAGCGCGCGCGCAGGTCCTCGAAGAGCAGCTTCGCGGCCGCGGGCAGCGCGGAGCGCTCGACGGTGAACTCGATCCGGCCCGGGGCGGGCACGACGACCGCCCGCAGCGAGCCGCCGAGCGCCGCGCGGGCCTGCTCCTCGAGCGTCTCGATCGCGAGGGCGGGGAACTCGATCGTGGCCATGTCCGCTTCTCCTCGCCCTAGCCGGGCCGCCGGACCAGCAGCGCGAGCAGCAGCGCGAGCGCCACCGCGCCCGCGAGCTGCCAGGCGATGTAGACGTTGGGAACGCCGGTGTGCAGCCGGCGCAGGGCGCCGGTCACGCGCCGCGCGGTCGCGAGCGCGGGCGCGTAGAACCAGCGGTCCATGTCGGCGGTGCGGGTCGCCCACGCCAGATGCGGCAGGCGCGGCGCGCGAATCGAGGGGTAGGCGCGGCGCAGCGCCTCGCGCAGCGGCGAGTAGTACCCGAGCGGATGGACGCTCGGGCCGCCGCGCTGGGCGGGCGCGCCGCCCATCCACACCGCGCGCTCGCCCGGCGCCTCGCCCGGGCCGACGCAGGCGCGCGCGAACGCGAGCGCCCACAGCGCCAGCACGAGGAGCAGCAGCGGCGCGAACGCGCCGCTCGCCGGGAAGAGCGCGACGCCCCACGCCCGCGGGTCCGCGGCGGCCATCACCGGCAGCTGGCCCAGCAGGCGAACCAGCCCGGCCAGCACCAGACCGGGGAAACACCCCATGGCCACCGCGAGCACCGCGAGCACCACCTGCGCCGCCTGCATGCCGCCCGGCACCTCGAGCGGCCCGCGCCGCATGGGCCGGTTGGCGAAACCGGCGGCGAAGAACTTCACCGCGTAGAGCACCGACAGCAGGCTCGCGAGCAGCAGCCCCAGGCCCGCCACGGCGACGAGCGGCTGGCGCGAGAGCACCGTGGCCTGCAGCAGCAGCCACTTGCCCGTGAACGCCGTGAGCGGCGGGAAGCCGGCGATCGCGAGCGAGCCGGCGAGCGCCGTCCAGCCCGTCACGGGCATGGCCTCGAAGAGCCCGCCCTGGTCCTCGAGCCGGCGGCTGCCGGTGCGCCACTGCAGCGCGCCGGCGTTGAGGAAGAGCAGCGCCTTGACGACCGCGTCGCCGGCGGCGTGGAACGCCGCGCCGAGCAGCGCGAGCGCCGCGAGCGCGGGGGCGAGCGGCTGCAGCACGAGCGAGGCGCCGAGGCCGAGCGCGATGATGCCGCTCTGGGCGATGGACGAGCAGGCGAGCAGCACCTTGCCGTCCGAGGCCGCGCACGCCGCGGCCCCGCCCGCGATCGCCGAGGCGAGTCCGAACGCGCCGATCACCCAGCCCCAGGCGGCCGCGGCGCCCGGCGCGCCGGCCGCGAGCAGTTCGACGAACACGCGCAGCAGGCCGTAGAGCCCGAGCTTGATCATGACGCCCGAGAGCACGGCCGAGACCGGCGCGGGCGCGGCCGGATGCGCGTCGGGCAGCCAGTCGCCGAACGGGTAGAGGCCCGCCTTGGTGGCGAAGCCCACGAACATCAGCGCCAGCAGCCCGTGCAGCGCCGCCGGGTTCGTCGCCGCGAGCGCGCGGAACGTCTCGGGCAGGCGCGCGAACGCGAACGAGCCGCCCGCCATGGACAGCGCCACGGCCGCGAACAGCAGGCAGCCGGTGCCGACGTGGGTGACGAAGAAGTACTTGAACGCCGCCTTCGCCACGCTCGCGTCGCGCGTCTCGTGCGCGACCAGCACGTAGGAGGCGAGCGTCATGACCTCCCAGCAGACGAGGAACGCGACCCAGTCGGCGGCCAGCACCGTGCCCGCCATGCCGGCGGTGAAGAGCGCGCCGAAGAGCCAGAAGCGCGCGCGGCTCTCGCCCCGGTAGCGCGCCTGCGCGAGGTAGGCGGGCGCGTAGAGCGCCGCGACCGCGGGCAGCAGCAGCGCGGGCACGAGGAAGAGCAGCGCGAGCCCGTCCAGCCGCCACGCGGGCGGCCACGCCGCGCCGAGCGCGATCATGTCCCAGCCGGGGCCGTGCATCGCGTCATCCTCCCGCGCCGCCGAGGCGCATGGCCGAAACGAGCGGCAGCCCCGCCAGCGTCACGCCGAGGCAGAGCGCCATGAGCACAAGCAGCACCGCGTCGGTGAGCCGCGAGGGCGGCCGCATCGTGACCGCGGCGGGCGAGGGCTCGCCCAGGTAGACCTGGTGGCCGACCCACAGGAACCAGCCGAACGCGACCAGGCTCTCGGCCACGACCAGCGCGCCGACGGCGACGCCGATGCCGCCCATCGCGACGCCGCCGCTGACGATGAGCAGCTTGCTCCAGAAGCCCGCGAAGGGCGGCACGCCGGTCACGGTCAGGGCGCCGACCAGGAATCCCGCCGAGGCGATGGGCGCGCGCGCGAGCACGCCGCGCAGGTCGCCGATCCGGCGCGTGCCGGCGCCGAAGGCGAGCGCGCCCACCGACAGGAAGAGCAGCGCCTTGCCGACGCCGTGCGCGAGCACGTGCAGCGCCGCGCCCTGCGCCGCGAGCGTCGAGCCGGCCATCGCCAGCGAGGCGCCGAGCAGCACGAGCGCGAGGTGGCTCACCGTCGAGAGCGCGAGCAGCCGCTTGAGGTCCTCCTGCGCGAAGAACTGGACGACCGCGACGACCATGGTGATCGCCGCCATGACCCCGACCACGGCCGCGAGCGCGGGCGGCAGCGCCGACGCCGCCGGCGGCAG
>CAZUEM010000051.1:17639-21516 GCA_964619155.1 uncultured bacterium | reverse complement strand
GCGTCGAGGCGCTGGGCGAAGAGGTCGCCCGCGCCGGTGCGCGCGTCCTGCCACACCCAGGTCGTGCGGCCGAGGGGGTCGGCCGCCATGGCCGGAGCGTCCTGCCGGCCGGGCGCGGCGACGACGGACGTGTTGACGGCCGGGTCGCCCGACCATTGCGCGGCGGCGGGCGGTGCGAACGCCAGCGGCAGCGCGAACAGGGCGGCGCAGGCGAGGCGGGAACGGGAGCGGCGCATGGGCGGTTCTCCTCGTGAGTCGGCGCGGGGGGACGCCGGAAGCCGACAGGACCCGCCGCGACCTGCGAGACGTGTGCCAGCCGCGGTTTCGCGCGGGCGGAGCGTCACCGCCGCCACCGGGGCCGGATCACGCCCGGCCTGAAATCCCCGCGGGCGCGCTCAGCGGTTGCGCGGCAACGGGCTCCGCGCGGCGCCGCGCCCCGGTTCCGCGAGGGCGCGGCGGTGCGGTGGCACCCGCCCGCCCCGGGCCGGGCGCACCGCGTGCCAAACGCGCAGGCGGTCGGCCATGCTGGCAGCCGGGCCGCCGCTTCGCCGCCCGCGCCGCGGTCAGCCGCGCCAGCCCCACGCCAGCCACGCGAGACCGAGCGCGAGCGTCACCAGCGTGAGCGGCACGCCGACGCGCGCGTACTCCCAGAAGCCCACGCGGGCCCGGTCGCGGGCCTGCTCGATCACGATCAGGTTCGCCACCGAGCCGACGAGCGTGAGGTTGCCCGCCAGCGTGCTCGCCATCGCCAGCGCGAGCCAGGCGGCCTCGGGGTCCGCGAAGTGCGCGGGCCAGCTCCGCAGCACGAGCACCGCGGGCACGTTCGAGACGAGGTTGCTCAGCACGGTCGTCGTGCCGGCGAGCGCGAGCGTCGAGGTGCGCGCGGACTCGGGCACGAGCGCGAGCCAGCGGGCCGTCCAGCCCGTCACCTCGACGCCGCGCACGACCACGAACAGTCCCGCGAACATCGCGAGCAGCGACCAGTCCACGTGCACCCACACGCGCGCCGGCCGCAGGCGGCGGGTGACGAGCAGCGCCGCGCCCGCCGTCATCGCCGCCACGCCCGGGTTCACCCCGGTGAGCAGCCCGGCGAGGAGCAGCACGGTGACGACGCCCACCTTGCGCATGAGCGCGGGGTGGAGCGCGCGGCGCGCGGGCGGCGGTGCGGGCGGCCGCGCCGCCGCCAGCTCGCGCCCGTACGCGAGCCGCAGCACGACGGCGGTGGCCGCGAGCGAGAGCGCGGCGACCGGGGCGAGCGCCGCGGCGAAACGCGCGTAGGCGATCCCCGAGAAGCTGCCGACCAGCATGTTCTGCGGGTTGCCGACGAGCGTCGCGACGCTGCCGGCGTTCGCGCCCATCGCGACCGCGAGCAGGAACGGCACGGGCGAGACGCCGAGCGCCGCGGCGGTCTCGAGCGCGAGCGGGGTGAGCAGGATGCACGCCGTGTCGTTGACGAACAGCGCCGAGAGCGCCCCCGAGAGCGCGACCGTCAGCGCCAGCGCGCGGCCCGCGCCGCCGCCCGCGCCGAGCACTCGCGCGCCGAGCCAGCCGAAGAAGCCCGCGATGCGCAGGTGCGCGACCACGACCATCATCCCGAAGAGCAGCGCGAGCGTCTGGAAGTCCACGGCCTCGACCGCCTCGCGCGGCCCCAGCGCCCCGACCGCCACCATCGCGGTGGCGCCGACGAGCGCGGCGCCGGTGCGGTCCACGCGCAGCGGCGGCAGGGCGCCGAAGCCGAGCACGGCGTAGGTGAGCGCGAACACCACGAGCGCGACGAGCGGGGTGTCGATCACGCGCGCCCCGCGGCGGCGAGGGGCGGACGGGTCACGCGGCGGGCACGTGGGGCGAAGCGGATCGGCGGCTCCGGGTTGGGGGCGCGGCGCGGTCGGAGGCGCCAATCTAGCCGCGGGCGGGGGCGTGGGGAAGGCCGCCGCGGCGGCAACCCGTCGCCTCCCCGCGCCGTAGTCCGGCCACCGGCCGCAGCCCGCCCGCGCCCACGGAGGTCCGCCCATGAAAGCAGCCCTGCTCCTCGCCGCCCTGCTGGCCGTCGCGTCCGCGGGCCCGGCGCCCGCCCACGAGTCGCACGGCGTGCGCCTGAACCGGTTCGATTGCGACGAACCCCTGCGCTGGGGGCCGAGGCACGCTGCGGCGCAGGCGCGGCACGCGATCACTTCGGAGGACGGCAAGCTCACGTTCGTGCTCACCGACCGCGTCCTGGCGCTGCAGTTCTCCGACCGCACCATGCGAAAGCTCGACCGCGAGCTGCACCGCGCGCGTCACGAGGACGACGACTCGGGCCCGGTCGGCGAGGCGATCAAGGTCGCGGTGGTCGGCGCGGTGCGCTCGATGCTCGCCCACAGCGCCGAGTGCCCGGTGCGCGAGCTGCGCGACGTGCGCGTCGCCGACGGGCGGCTCGTGATCGTCGCGCGCGACGGCGCGCGGCTGTTCGAGCGGTTCGAAGTGGACGACGAGGACGTGCTCGACGCGTTCGACCCGCGCGACGCGGAGCGCCTGGCCGCGGAGTTCCGGCGGCTCAGGCCCGTCCGCGACTGACGCGCGGCCCCCGGCGCGCCGCGCCCGCGAGAAAGGGATTGACGCGCGGCGGGCCGGGCCCGCACAGTACGCGCACGTTCGCTCGCACGGCCTCATCCGTGCGCGGTCCCAGCGGCCTCGGGCAGGCTTCGGGACCGGGAGGGTTGGGTCCCTCCGTGGAGGTACGCCCCGAAAAGGAGGTGATCCATTGGACAGTTATCGCTTGGGTTCGGTGGAGGTGACGTCCTCGTAGGGGACCTCCGGGAGCCGTGACGTACCGGTAGCCCCATGGACGGGGAAACCCAGCGTCACCCCACACCGAAAGTCTCGACGCCCCGGCTCGTTCGCGAGCCGGGGCTGTTTTTTTTCGTGGCCGCTCCGGCCCGCGCCGCGCTAGCCTGCGCGACTCGCGCACCGGCAGGGGCCGGCGCCGCGCCCCACCGGAGACCTCCCGCCATGAAGCGAATCGCCATCCTCGCGCTCGCGCTCTCGCTCCCGCTCCTCGCCGGCGCCGCCGGCCGCGCGCTCGCGCAGGCCGGGCACGCGCACGACCACGGTCACGACCACGCGCACGACCACGCCCGCGACCACGCCGCCGGCGCCGGTTCGCCGCTCGAGCGGCTCAAGGCGCTCGCCGGCACGTGGGAGGGCACGGCGCAGCACGGCGAGCAGAAGTTCCCGACCACGGTCACCTGGCGCGTCACCGGAGGCGGGAGCGCGGTGACCGAGACGCTGTTCGCGGGCACCGAGCACGAGATGCTGACGGTGTACACGGCGCAGGACGGACGCGTCGTCCTGACCCACTACTGCGCCGGCGGCAACCAGCCGTTCATGCGCCAGGCGGCGGGCGGCAAGGGGGGCGAGATGGCGTTCGACTACGCCGGCGGCGCGAACCTCGACCCGGCGAAGGACCCGCACATGCACTCGGGACGGATCGCGTTCCTCGCCGACGACCGCATCCGCACCGAGTGGCAGTCGTGGGAGGGCGGCAAGCCGACCACGAAGGCGGTCTTCGACCTGCAGCGCCGAAAGTAGGCCCGCGCCGCGCGGCGTCCCGTGGCCCCGCGGGGCGCCGTGCGCGTTCCTAGGCGCGGTCGCGGGCCGCGACCCGCGCGATCTCGTCGCGCCCGCGGCGCCACAGCCACGCGGCCTGCGCCAGGTTGCCGGCGAGCAGCGCGCCCGCGGCGAAGAAGATGCCCGGCGGCCGGCCCCAGCCGATGCCCGCCCACAGCACGAGCACCGTGGCCGCGAGCAGCGCCAGCATGGACTCGGTCACGCCGCGCGTGCGGCCCGAGTGGACGAGCGCGCCCTGCCAGTAGCTCTGCCAGAAGCTGAGCGCCGGCGT
>CAZUEM010000051.1:12686-17539 GCA_964619155.1 uncultured bacterium | reverse complement strand
GCCGAGAGCGGCATCGCGAGGAAGTTGAGCGTCGGGGTGATCATGAGCGGCAGGTAGAAGCGCAGGAACGCGGGCATCGTGAGCGGCGGGTCCATCGGCGGCGCGGCGCGCAGCTCGCGCGCGCGGATCGAGCGCACCGCCCAGCCCGCGTAGAGCGCCTCGGCGACGACGCCCGCCACGACCGCCACCGTGCCCGCGACGATGCCGCGCACCCGCCCCGTGATCAGCGCGGCCGCGAGGACCGCGACCATGGCGCAGAGCCGGACGGCGGTGCCGGCGGTCACCGCCCGCGGGCGGCCGAAGCGGATCAGCAGGCCCTGTTGCGTGCGCCGGTAGGCGATCGAGAACGTCCACGGCAGCATGATGCGCAGCCCGGTGCGCGCCGGCTCGCGCACCTCCTCGGGCACGCCGAGCAGGTGCGTCACCACGAGGTCGAACAGCGGCGTGAACGCGACCAGCGCGTGAAGCGCCGTGAGCGCCCCGGCGACCGTGCGCATGAAGCGGCGCACCAGCAGGTACGAGGCCTCGTCGCGGGCCAGCGCGGTGCTGGCCGACAGCAGCATGATGATGGGCGACTCGATGAGCAGCGCCAGGGGGAAGACCGCGCCACCGTAGGCGGCGAGGCTCGCGGTCGCGTCGGGCAGCCGGGCGATC
The DNA here is from genome assembly GCA_964619155.1 of uncultured bacterium. Taxonomy (GTDB): domain Bacteria; phylum Eisenbacteria; class RBG-16-71-46; order RBG-16-71-46; family RBG-16-71-46; genus CAIXRL01. Next base: position 16,885 of record CAZUEM010000051.1, on the reverse strand, counting down.
GCGGCGCTCACGAGGGGCAGTTCGAGGCCCATCAGCAGCCAGCTGCCGGCGAGCGGGGCCCAGACGGCGGCCACCTCGCGGGCGCGCAGCGGCCGCGGGGCCAACGGGGTCGGGGCGGGCTCGTGCATCGGCCGCGCACCATAGCCGCCGCGGGCCACCGCGACCAGCCGGCCGCCGCGGCCGGGAGGCTCCGCTCAAGGACCCGGCGGCGGGGGCCGATACCGCGAGGGACATGCCGGGAACCCGCGCGCGGCCAGGGAGTGCCCGCCCGGGGTCCGGCTCCGCATCCACTCGAGGCGATATGAACGACCGCGCTGCGTCTCATCGTGCGGGGCACGCCGTGCCCGCCTTCGCTCCGGCCATCGGGCTTCGGGAAGTGCTCGAGGCGTCCCCGGATCTCGTTTTCTGCTGCGACGCCTGGGGTCGCTTCGCGTGGGTCTCGTCCGCGTTCGAGCACCTCGCCGGCTGCCGCGCGAGCGAGATGGTGGGCCAGCCCTTCACCCGGCTGGTCGCGCCCGCCGAGCGCTGCGGAGCCGTGCGCGCGTTCCTCCGGCAGCGCCGCCGCTCGCGGCCGCTGCTGCAGCGCGACCTGACGCTCGTGCGCGGCGACGGTTCGACCGTCGCCCTGTCGGCGCGCGTGCGCCTCTACGAACGTCCCGACGGCGACGCCTACTTCGTGGGCGTGGCCCGCGAGGCGGCGGCCGCCCCGGCGACCGTCCCCGCTCCCGCCGCCGAGCCGGCGCCCCCGGCGCGCGACGAGGTCGCCGAGGAAGCGGCCGCCTACGCGGCCGCCGCGCTGGCCGACGTGACCGCGGCGAACGCGGCCGCCGAGGCGCGCATCGCGGACCTGCAGGGGCAGCTCGAGGACGCGCGCTCGCAGTCGCAGATGAAGGGCGAGTTCCTCGCCACGCTGACGCACGAGGTGCGCTCGCCGATGAACGGCGTCATCAGCCTGTCGCGCAAGCTGCTGCAAAGCGGCCTCGACGGCGCGCAGCGGCAGATGGTGGACGCCATCCTGGGCTCGAGCCAGACGCTGATGGTGCTGGTCAACGACGCGACCGACTACTCGTGCTTCGAATCGGGCGGCGGCACGCTCGAGCTCATCGACTTCGACCTGCGCGTGGCGATGGACCAGGTGACCTCGTCGCTGGTGCCGGTCGCCGAAGGCCGCGGTCTGGGCTTCGACGCGTGCGTGGACGCCATCGTGCCCTCGCGCCTCAAGGGTGACCCGGGCCGCCTGCGCCAGGTGCTGTTCAACCTCGGCCAGAACGCCGTCCGCTTCGCCAGCGAAGGCCAGGTCTCGATGCGCGTCGAGCGCGTGAGCGAGGACGACACGCACGTGACGCTGGCGTTCCGGGTCGAGAGCCCCGGGGCGCCGGCGGAGAACGCCCCGGCCGACGCCCGGCGCCCCGCGCACTCGGCGCTCGCGCTCGCCATCGCCCGCCGGCTCGTCCAGCGCATGGGCGGCGAGATGGGGGTCGAGGACCCGTTCGCGCTCGGCAACTCGTTCTGGTTCCGCCTGACGCTCGAGAAGCAGGCGCACGCCGTCGTCGCGCCGGCGCCGGCCGAAGTGTCCCTGCGCGGCGTGCGCGTGCTGGTCGCCGAGGGCGAGGACGCGGAGCGCCAGGCCACGGCCGAAGTGCTGGCCGCATGGGGCGTCGTCGCGGAGAGCGCGTCGAACGGCATCGAGGCGCTGCAGATGATCCGCGCCGCGGCCGCCGAGGGCCGTCCGTACGCGGCCGCCATCGTCGGGCTGCTGCTCGAGGGCCTCGACGGCGAGGCGCTCGCCTCCGCGGTGCGGGCCGACGGCGACCTCGACGCCACGCAACTCATGCTCACGACGCTCGTCGGCCGTCCGGGCGACGCGAACCGGATGAAGGAGCTCGGCTTCTCGGCCTACCTCGTCCGCCCGATCGAGGTCTCGCAGCTGTTCGACGCGCTGTGCGCGGTCGTCGCCGGGAGCGGCTCCGCCGTGCCCGCGTCGGAGCGCCCGCTGGTCACGCGCCACTCGCTCGCCGAGGCCCGGCGCGGCCGCCTGCGCATCCTGCTCGTCGAGGACGACGTGGTGAACCAGCTCGTCACCCAGAGCGCGCTCAACCGAGTCGGCTACAGCGTCGAGCTGGCCTCCAACGGCCGGGCGGCGATCGAGGCGGCCGAGCGGCAGTCGTGGGACCTGATCCTGATGGACACCCACATGCCCGGCCTCGACGGCTTCCGCGCCGCGGAGGCGATCCGCGCCCGCGAGCGCGGCTCGCGGCGCACGCCCATCCTCGGACTCGTGGGCGACGGCTCGTTCCGCTCCGACCGCGAGCGCTGCCTCGCGGCCGGCATGGACGAGGTCTTCCGCAAGCCCATCAACCTCGCGGAGCTGACCACGGCGGTCGAGCGCTGGACGCTGCGCGGCGAGGGCCGCGGGGCCGACGCGCCCGAGCCGCCGGCTCCGGTCCACGGCCACGCGCCGGTGCTCACCGTCGTCTCGTCGTCGTTCGAGCCGCCCGCCGCCGCCGCGCCCGAGGCCGCCGCTTCCGACGCGGACCTCGAGCTGCCGCCGGGACCGGCGATCGACCTCGAGCAGCTCGACACCGCCAGCATGGGGCTGCCCGCGCTGCGCACGTCGCTGCTGCACACCTACCTCGACGACGTCTTCCCGCGGCTCGAGCGCCTGCAGCAGGCGCTCGACTCGGGCGATCCCCGCCGGGTGGAGTTCGAGGCGCACGGGCTGCGCGGCATGTGCGCGACCATCGGTGCCTCCGCGTGCACGATGTACTTCGGCGAGATGGAATCGGCGGCCCGCGACGAACGCGTCGCCGAGGCCCGCCGCTATCTCGAGCCGGCGCGCGCGGCGGTGCAGCGCACGCAGGAGTTCATCCGGCGGCTCGAGCGCATCGTCACCGAGGAAGCCGCCTGACGGCGTCCGCACCGGTCCGGCCTTCGCGGCCCCCGCCACCCGGCGGGGGCCGCGGGCTTTTCGTCGGCCGCGGCGCCGCGCCGGTGCGTTTCCCCGCGGGCGCCGCCCGCCCCGGGACCCGCCGCGGCCCCCGCGGGTGCTAGATTGGCCGCTCCATGAGCGGCTTCCTCACCCGACGGCTCGGCGTCCTCTCCGCCGCGCATTTCACGATCGACTCGTATTCGAGCTTCTACCTGCCGCTGCTGCCGCTGCTCGTGCATCGGCTGGGGCTCAACTACACGCTGGTCGGCACGCTGGTCGCGGTGGGCTCGATGTCGTCGTCGTTCGCGCAGCCCGCCTTCGGCCTCCTGTCCGACCGCATGAGCCGGCCGTGGTTCGTCGTGCTCGGCCCGCTCGTCGCGGCGGTGTTCCTCTCGGCGATCGGCGCGGCGCCCAGCTACGGGGCGCTGGTCGCGCTGCTCGTGCTCGGCGGCTTCGGCGTCTCGGCGTTCCACCCGCAGACCGCCTCGCTCGCCGGCCAGAGCACCGCCGAGCGCGGCAAGGCGATGTCGTTCTGGGTGACGGGCGGCACGCTCGGCTGGGCGCTGGGGCCGATGTTCGCGACGCTGGCCGTCGGCGCGTTCGGGCTCGAGCGCACCTGGCTCGCGGCGCTGCCGGGGCTGGCGGTCACGGCGGTGCTCTACGCCTGGTTCCGGCGCGTGCCGCCGCTCACGCACGCGCAGCGCGTGCGCACCCGGCTCGCCGACCTGCGTCCGATCGCCCGGCCGCTGACGCTGCTCTACCTCGCCGTGGTCGCGCGCTCGGCGGTGTCGGCGGGCTTCGCCACGTTCCTGCCGCTCTGGGTGCACGAGCAGGGCGGCTCGGTGGCGGAAGGGGCGGCGGCGACCACCGTCTACCTGACCGCCGGCGCGCTCGGGGGCTTCGCCGGCGGCTGGCTCGCCGACCGCATCGGCGCGCGCCGCGTCGTGCGGCTCTCGTTCGCGCTGTCGGCGCCGTTCTACCTCGCGTTCTTCGTGGTCGGCGGCAAGGCGGGCCTGGCTTTGCTCGTCGCGGGCTACGCGCTGCTGCAGTCGTCGCTGCCCGTCAACGTGGTCATGGGCCAGGAACTCGCGCCGCGCCACGCGTCGACCATCTCGAGCCTGCTGATGGGCGCGGCGTGGGGCGTGGGCGCGCTGCTCATGGGGCCGGTCGGGGCGCTGGCCGACCACGCGAGCCTCGAAACCGGCCTGCGCGCGCTCGCGCTGCTGCTCGTCGCCGGGTTCGCGTGCGCGATGCTGCTGCCGCCGGTCCG
>CAZUEM010000051.1:6718-12586 GCA_964619155.1 uncultured bacterium | reverse complement strand
GCGCGCTCGATGGCCGCGGGCGAGAGCGCCTCGACCACGAGGCCGCGCAGCGGCCCGCGCGCCCACGCCGAGAACGGCGGCGAGAAGCCCTGCTTGCGGCGCGCCAGCAGGTCGGCGGGCAGCAGGCCGCGCGCCGCGCGCTTGAGCGCCCACTTGCCGCTCGTGCCGCGCAGCTTCGCGGCGTCGGGGAGCGCCAGAGCGAACTCCATCAGCGACGCCCGCAGGAACGGCGCGCGCGACTCGACGCCGTGCGCCATCGTGCAGCGGTCCACCTTGGTGAGCAGGTCGCCCGGCAGGTAGGTCTCGAAGTCGAGCAACTGGTAGGCGGTGAGCGGCGACTCGTCCGGGCGCGTCACGACCTGCGCGTCGCGGAGCACGCGCTCGAGCCGGCGCGCGTGCTGCAGGGGCGCGTCGGCGCCGGCGGCCGCGCGCAGGTCCGGCGCGAGCAGTTCGAGCGCCTCGTCCGCGCGCGCGGTGCCGAACCACGCCAGGTGGCGCTCGAACGGCGAGAGCCCGCGCGAGCCGAGGAAGCGCTCGACGAGGTGCGCGATGGTGACGTGGTGGTGCTTCGGGCGGAACCGCCGCGCGAGCGCGATCGCGGCGCCGGCCAGCGGCGCGGGGATCGCGTCGGCCACGCGGGCGTGCGCGTGCCCGAGGTAGGTGGGGTAGCCGCCGAACAGCTCGTCGCCGCCCTCGCCGGTCAGCACCACCGGGACGTGACGCGCGGCCAGCCGCGCGAGCGCCCAGGTGGGCAGCACGCTCGGGTCGCCGAGCGGCTGGTCCATGGACGAGGCCCAGGCGTGGAACGCCTCCTCGCCCTCGCGCGCCGTCATCACCAGTTCGTGGTGCTCGGCGCCGATGGACTCGGCGACGCGGCGCGCGAACGGCGACTCGTCGTAGCCGCGGTGCTCGATGCGCATGCTGAACGTGGGGAAGGGCCCGCGGTGGGCGCGCGCGGCCAGCGTCGCGACCAGCCCCGAGTCCACGCCGCCCGAGAGGAAGACGCCGAAGGGCACCTCGCCGGGCACGCGCGAGGCCACCGCGGCGGCGAGCGCCGCGCCCGCGCGCTCCGGCGCCTCCCCGGGCCGCGCGCTCGCGCCGCCGAGCAGGGCGTCCCACGGGCGCCAGTAGCGGCGCAGCCGCTCGACGCCGGCGCGCAGCACGAGCGTGTGCGCGGGCGGCAGCTGGCGGATCCCCGCCCAGGCCGAGTCCGCGCCGGCGAACGCGCCGTGCACGAGGTAGCGCGCGAGCGCGGCCGGCGCGGGATCGCGCGAGACCCACGGCAGCGCGAGCAGCGCGCCGGGCTCCGAGGCGAACGCGAACCGGCCGGGCGCGTGCGAGACGAACAGCGGCTTCTCGCCGGCGCGGTCGCGCGCCAGCGTCAGCGTGCGGCTCGCGCGGTCCCACAGCGCGACCGCGAACATGCCGTCCAGCGCGGCCGGGAAATCCTCGCCGCGCTCCTCGAAGAGGTGCGGCAGCACGGCCGTGTCGGGGCCGTCGGGCACCTCGTGCCCGCGCCCGCGCAGGGCCAGCAGCAGCTCGTCGTGGTTGTAGACCTCGCCGTTCACCACGCCCGTCACGTCGCCGGACTCGCTGGTGAGCACGCGCGCCGGCTGGTTCGGCGCCACGATCGCGAGCCGCGCGATGCCGAGCGCGCAGGCGCCGCCGTCCCACACCGCCTCGCCGGAGGGCCCGCGGTGGCGCAGCCGGTGCACCATCTCGCGGACGAGCGCGAGCCGCTCGTGCGGCGCGAGGTCGGGCGCGACGATGCCGGCGATGCCGCACATGCGAGGGTGGCTCCGGGCTCGGGTCAGCGGGCGGCGTCGCGGCGGAAGGCCGCGAAGCGCGAGTTCTCGAACAGCGGTTCGCCCCAGCGCGCGCGCCCCTCGGCGCGTGCGCGGGCCGGCAGGACGACCGCGTCCGTGGCCGGGGCGGCGTCCGCGGAGCGGTGGAACCGCCACCGGCCGCGGGCCTCGAGCGAGTCGCGGTAGCGGACCACGTAGTTGCTCGTCAGCACGTGACCGCCTTCCGAGACCACTTCCGGGAGCCGTCCCAGCCGGAAATCGGAGCCGGGACTATAGCAGTTGTCGTAGAGCACGGTCGTGGCGCCGGCGCGCATGAGCGCCTCGGCCAGCGGCTCGCCGGACTGCGACTCGGCATAGCGCACGATCCAGTGCGATCCGCCCGTCAGCACGAGCGGTGCGAACAGCAGCCCGGCGAGCAGGGGCCGCGGCAGGCCGCCCGCGCGCTCGCGCCACGCCGCGGCGGCCCACCAGGCGAGCGCCGGGATCGCGGGCAGCAGGTAGGTGACGAGCTTCGAGCGCGAGAACGTGAAGAACACGGCGGCGAACAGCACGAAGCCGGCCGCGATCCGGGCCGACGGGGCGCGCGGCAGCCGCCACGGCGTCGCCAGCGACCAGGGCAGCGCGCCGCCCGCGAGCACGGCGGGCGCGAACCACCACGGCTGCTCGCGCGCGAACGAGCCGCTCGTCATGCGCTCGAGGGACTCCTCGAGGAACGCGTAACGCGCGTACTCCGGATGGCGCCGCAGCGCGAGCGCGAACCAGCCGCCCGCCACCGCGGCCACGAGCAGCCAGCCGGGCGCCCAGGCCAGCCAGCGGAGCGGCCCGCGCGAGCGCGTGAGCAGCGCCGCTCCGGCGCTGCCGCCGAGCGCCCAGGCGAGCATGACGGGGCCCTTGAGGAGCACGCCGGCGGCGACCGCCGCGTACATCGCGAGCCGCCGCGCGTCCGAGCGCCCGCGGGCGCCTTCGAGCGCGACGCCCGTCCACACGACGGTCACGCACGCGGCGAGCGGCATGTCGAAGATGACGTAGGCCGCGAGCGGCGCGAAGAGCGGCGCCGAGGCCGTGAGCAGCGCGACGTCGAGCCCGTGTCCCGGCCCCGGCTCGCCCGGGGCGCCCTCGAGCCGCCGCGCCGCGCGCGCGAGCAGCGCGAGCAGCACGAGCGAGGCGGCGAGCGCCGGCAGGCGCACGGCGACGCGATTGGCGCCGAAGGCCCGCACCGCGAGCGCGCCGAGCGCGAAGAGCCCCGGCGGCTTGTCGAGGTACGGCATGCCCCCGAGGTGCGGTATCACGACGTCGCCGGTCACGGCCATCTCGCGGGCGACCTCGGCGTTGCGGCCCTCGTCGGGATCGATGAGGGGCACGCGCCACGCGAGCCAGAGCGAGAGCAGGGCGGAGGCGGCGAGGACGAGCGGGAGCGCGAACGGGGAGGGCGCGCGACGGTCGGGCATCACGCGCGGCACGGTAGCACAGGGGAATCCGTCCGCCCTCCGCCCGTCCGTCTTGCCTCCCGCGGGCGGCGCCCCGCATGCTGCGCCCGCGGCCGCGGGCCGCTCGGCAGACCCCAGCGGACAGGAGAAGCGCCTCATGGACATCGGATTCGTCGGCCTCGGCCGGATGGGCTTCAACATGACGCGCCGCCTGCTGCAGGGCGGCCACCGGGTCGTCGTCTGGAACCGCAGCCCGGAGAAGGCGCGTGAGGCCGCCATCCACGGGGCGGAGCCGGCTGCGACGCTCGCGGACCTCGTGACGCGGCTGCCGGCGCGCCGCGCCGTGTGGGTGATGCTGCCCGCGGGCGGGCCGACGGACACCGCGATCGGTGAACTGGCGGGATCGCTCGCCCCCGGCGACCTGGTGGTGGACGGCGGGAACTCGCACTTCCACGACGACCGGCGGCGCGCGGCCTCGCTCGCGGATCGCGGCGTGCTCTACGCCGACGCGGGTACGTCGGGCGGCGTCTGGGGCCTGCAGAACGGCTACTGCATGATGCTCGGCGGGCCGGAGGAGGCGGTGGCCCGCCTGCGCCCGGCGCTCGACACGCTCGCGCCGCCCGAGGGCTGGCTGCACTGCGGCCCGGCGGGCGCGGGCCACTACGCGAAGATGATCCACAACGGCATCGAGTACGGGATGATGCAGGCCTACGCCGAGGGCTTCGAGCTGCTGCGCTCGAGCGAGTACGCCTTCGACCTGGCGAAGCTCGCGCACGTGTGGAACCGGGGCAGCGTGGTGCGCTCGTGGCTGCTGGAACTGGCCGAGCGCGCGTTCGAGAAGGACCCCGATCTGGCGCGCGTCCGCGGCTGGGTGGACGACTCCGGCGAGGGGCGCTGGACCGTGCTCGAGGCGATCGAGCGCAGCGTGCCCGCCGAGGTGCTCACGCTCTCGCTGCTGCGCCGCTTCCGCTCCCGCCAGGAGGACACGTTCACCGACCGCGTGCTCGCCGCCCTGCGCGCCGAGTTCGGCGGGCACGCGGTGAAGGGGCGCGACGCGTGAGCACGCGCGTCCCGGTGGCGTGCGGCCGGCCGGAGGAGTCGGCGCCGGCCGTCGCGCCGCCGTGCGCGATGGTGGTCTTCGGCGCCACCGGCGACCTGACGCGACGCAAGCTGATCCCGGCGCTCTACAACCTCGCCGCGGGCGGGCACCTGCCGGACGCGTTCGCGGTCGTCGGCTGCGCGCGCCGCGGCTGGACGCGCGAGGACTTCTGCGGCCGCATGCGCGAGGGCGTCCGCGAGTTCTCGCGCCGTCCGCTCGCCGAGCCCGCGTGGGACTGGTTCGAGCCGCGGCTCGGCTTCGTCGCCGGCGACTTCCGCGACGAGGCCACCTATGCGCGGCTCGCCTCCGCGCTGGCCGCGACCGACGAGCGCCTCGGGACCGCCGGCAACCGGCTCTTCTACCTCGCCGTCCCGCCCGACGAGTTCGAGCCCATCCTGCTCGGGCTCCAGCGCGCCGGCCTGGTGTCGCCGCCCGGCGGCGCGCCGTTCACCCGGGTCATCATCGAGAAGCCGTTCGGGCGCAGCCTGGAGACGGCGAGGGAGCTCAACGCGCTGGCGGGCCGCGTGCTCGACGAGGCGCAGACGTTCCGCATCGACCACTACCTCGGCAAGGAAACGGTGCAGAACATCATGGTGTTCCGGTTCGCGAACAGCATGTTCGAGCCGCTGTGGAACCGGAAATACGTGGATCACGTCCAGATCACCGCCGCGGAGACGGTCGGGGTGGGCACGCGCGGCCGCTTCTACGAATCCACCGGGGTGCTGCGCGACATCGTGCAGAACCACCTGCTCGAGGTGCTGGCGCTGTGCGCGATGGAGCCGCCGAACACCGGTCACGCCGACGACGTGCGCGGCGAGAAACTGCGCGTGCTGCGCGCGCTGCGGCCTTTCGGCGCGGACTCGATCCGCGAGGACGTCGTGACCGGGCAGTACGACGGCTACGCGGACGAGCCCGACGTCGCGGCGGGCTCGGCGGCCGCGACCTTCGCCGCGTTGCGCGTGTTCGTGGACAATTGGCGCTGGCAGGGCGTGCCGTTCTACCTCCGCGCGGGCAAGCGCCTCGAGAAGCGCGTGACCGAGGTGACGTTCCACATGCAGCCCATTCCGCTCTCGCTGTTCGGCGGCGAGGACCACTGCGACCGCGTCGAGCCCAACGTCGTCACGCTGCGCATCCAGCCCGAGGAGGGCATTCGCCTGTCGTTCTCGGCCAAGCAGCCCGGCAACGACCTCCAGGTCCGGCCCGTCGAGATGGACATGACGTACGCCGAGTCGTTCGGCGGCGAGCCGCCCGAGGCGTACGAGCGCCTGCTGCTGGACGCGATGCGCGGCGACGCCACGCTGTTCTCGCGGCGCGATGCCGTCGAGGCGTCGTGGGCGTGGATCCAGCCCGTGCTCGACGCGCTCGAGGCCGAGCCCCGGCCGCGGCCGGCCGCCTACGCCCCGGGTTCGTGGGGCCCGGCCGCGGCGGAGCGCCTGCTCGGGCGGGACGGGCGCCGCTGGCGCGAGCCGTGAGCGGCGCCGCGCCGCGCCCGCGCGTGTTCGCCGACCCGGCCGCCGTCGCCGAGGCGGCGGCCCGC
>CAZUEM010000051.1:4217-6618 GCA_964619155.1 uncultured bacterium | reverse complement strand
GCCGGGGCCGTGCGCGCCGCGCTCGCCGCGGAAGGGGACCCGCGCGACACGCCCGCGCGGCTCGCGCGCGGCGGCGTCTGGATGCTGGACGCCGCCGCGGCGGGACTGCTCTGACCGCGGCGGCCGCTCTCGCGAGGGGCCGCCGCCCGGGTCACTTCGCCTTCGGCCGGATCCCGCCCGCCTTGAGCAGGGCGTAGATCGCGGCGACCTCGGTGTCGCTGGCGTTCGCGTAGACCGGGTAGGGCATCTTCATCGGGTCGAGCGAATGCCCGTCCAGCGCGCTGCGGCCCTGTCGCATCGCGGCCTCGAACTGCTCGAGCGAGTGCGCCGAGGCGAGCGACACGAGGTCGGGCCCGACAGGGGGCAGCTGGCCCTTGCGCCCGCCGCGCAGGTCCTCGCCGTGGCAGTCCTGGCAGGTCAGGTAGTTCACGACGTACTCGCCGTACTCGGGCGTCACGCCCTCGGGCGGGGCCTCCTGCCCCTCGGGAGCCTCGGGCATGTTGCTCGGCGGGAAGATGCCGGCGCCGAGCACGAAGTAGGCGAGCGGCGTGAGCACCTTCGCGCGCGCCGGGCTCTCGACCGCGGGCTGCGAGCGCATGTAGGCGACCAGCGCGGCGACGTCGCGGTCGCCGAGCGCGTGGAAGCGCATGGACGGCATGACGAGCAGCGGCGTGCCCTCGCGGCTCAGCCCCTCGCGGATGGCGCGCGCCAGCTCGGCGTCGGTGTACTCGGCGAGCCGGCCGGCGGGCGTCAGGTTCGGGCCGTAGAGGTGGCCGAACGGGGGCATGCCGGGCTCGGCGAAGAAGTCGCCGTGCGAGCCCGACATGGGCAGCTGCATGTTCGGCGAGTGGCAGCCGGCGCAACTCGTGCGCGCGAGGTGGGCGCCGCGCTCGACCAGCGAGGAGTCGGGGGCGACCGCCAGCTCGCGCAGGCGGTTCGAGGGCTTGGCGTGGGCGAGGCGCCAGCCGTTCAGGACGACGAGCGCGGCGGCGACGAGGACCAGGGCGAGCAGGCCGCCGAGCACGGCGGCGATCGTGCGGAGGACTTTCATGAGCGGCTCCGGGATCGAGGATGGATTCGACGCGGGGCGCGGAGACGGCGAGGGGCGCCCCGACCGGGACGCCCCCCGTTACGGCGTGCGGCTACTTCTTGTTTCGCCGGGGGCGCCGGCGCGCGCCGCCGCCGAAGAGCGCGTCGAGGTAGCTCGACACCTCCTCGCGGACGATGGCCGGCAGGATCTCGCGCACCTTCGCCTGCACCCCGGCGCGGACCTGGGCGTTCAGGCCGCCGCCCGAGGCGACCTTCACGGCGGCCGCGAAGGCGGCCGGCTTGCGGCCGCGCGGGCCCTTGATCCCGGCCTTCTTGCGCCACGAGTAGTAGGTGACGTGCTTCACGCCGAAGCGCTTCTTCACCTGCTCGGCCGTGAGCTTCTCCGCCACCGCGGTCGCGAGGATCTGCTTCCGCTGCGCCTCGGTGTACGTCTTGCGTTCGCGTTTCGCCATGCTGCCTCCGCTGGTCCGGGTCTCGTCGGGGGGAAGTTGACGCGGCCCTGAGAAGCGCACACTCGCGGGGGGGTGTCAATCGAAACGATGTCGATTCCCGTAACGAACGCATCAGGCGACGAATGCGAAATCCCGCGTTTCTTTCAGTTCAGTTTCAAGCGCGCACCGGCGCCAGCGCTCCCGCGCCCCGGGCGCCACGAACGCGAGCACGAACGGAGCCGCGTGCGCCCGAAACACGGCGCTCGAGGCCTGCCGGGCCTCGACGGCCTCGCGCACGCGCGGCCCCAGCGCCTTCCGCCACGCCGCGAGGCTCGCGCCGACGCCGACGAGCGTCGCCCGCCGGCCGTGGGCGAGCAGTCCGCGGCCGAGCGCCTCGACCTTGAGTTCGAGGAACCGCTCGCGCGCGTAGCGCCCGTCGGTGCGCGTCGAGCTGCGCGGGTGCTGCCGCCAGCCGTAGAGCGCCCGCGGCAGCTTGGCGAACCGCGCGCCGCGCTCGAACAGGCGCAGCCACAGGTCGAGGTCCTCGGCCCAGCCGCGCTCGCGCCAGCCGCCCGCGGCCTCGAGCGCCGGCCGCCGCAGCAGCGCGGTGCCGTGCGCGAGCGGGCTGTCGATGAGCGCCTCGCGCCGCATCTCGTCGTGGGTGAGCAGCGCGTTGTGCCAGTCCGCCCAGCGCCGCATGCCCGTTCCGTAGCCGCCGGCGGGAAAGAGCCGGACGCGCGTGCCCAGCACGTCGGTGTCGCGGTGGGCGCGCATCCACTCGACCTGCAGGGCGAACCGCTCGCGGTGCGAGAGGTCGTCGGCGTCGTGGCGGGCGAGGTAGGCGCCGCGGGAGAGGCCGAACGCCGTCTCGAGCGCCGCGGGCAGGCCGCGCGCCGGCGTGCGCACGACGCGCAGGCGGG
>CAZUEM010000051.1:2889-4117 GCA_964619155.1 uncultured bacterium | reverse complement strand
GCCGCGCGCGGCTACTGGGACACGCTGCTGGTGGACAAGGAGAACTTCTTCCAGTTCAACCCGCTGCTGCCCGCGGTCGCGGTGGGCGCGGTCGAGACGCGGCACATCGTCTGGCCGCTGCGCGACATGGCGCGCCACCGGCACATCCGCTTCCACAAGAACAAGGCCACGCGCATCGACCTCGACCGCCGCGTCGTGACGCTCCACAACGGCCTCGAGGAGTCGTGGGACACGCTGGTCGTCGCGGTCGGGAGCGTGACGAACTGGTACGGCGTGCCGGGGGCGGAGCGGCACGCGCGGCCCTTCAAGACCATCGTGGACGCGATGACGCTGCGCGCGCGCGTGGTCGAGCTGTTCGAGATGGCCGAGCAGGCCCGCGACGACGCGCGCAAGCGGGCGCTGCTGTCGTTCGTGATCGTCGGCGGCGGCGTGACCGGCGTCGAGGTCGCGGCCGAACTGCTGGACATGACGCGCGACACGCTGCTGCCGCGCTACCCGTCGCTGTCGGCGTCGCACCTCTCGGTGACGGTGCTCGAGGGCGGCGACCGCCCGGTGCCGGCCGCCCGGGCCGCGCACTCGGAGTACGTGCGCCGCTTCCTCGAGGGCCGCGGCGTGCGGCTCGAGACGGACGCCCGGGTGACGCGCGTCGAGCCGCGGCGCGTGCACGTCGCGGACGGGCGCGCGTTCGACGCCTTCACGATCGTGTGGACGGCGGGCGTCTGTCCCCCGCCCTTCGTGCAGGAACTGCCGCTCCAGCGGCACCGCGACGGCCGGCTGCTCGTGGACGCCCACCTGCACCCGCTCGCGCCCGGCGGCCGCCCGCGCGAGGACGTGTTCGTGATCGGGGACTGCGCCGCCTCGGAGAAGCCCGGCGGCGGCATGCAGCCGCAGCTCTCGCAGACCGCGATCGCCATGGGCGCGCACGTCGGCGAGACCCTGGTGCGCGCGGCGCGCGGGAAGCCGCCCCGGCCGTTCCGGTTCCAGGACGCGGGCTACATCATCTCGCTCGGCCAGCACAGCTCGGTGCTCGAGATCTTCGGCGTCGCGCTCTCGGGCCGCCTCGCGTGGCTCGGCTGGGCGGCCGCGTACCTCTTCAAGATGGTGGGGCTGCGCAAGCAGATCGAGGTCGGGCTCGACCACCTGACGCACCTCGTCTTCCAGCACGACACCTCGCAGATCCTCGCGCGCCGCGCGGTGCTCTCCGACGACGAGCTGAACCTGCCGCTGC
>CAZUEM010000051.1:0-2789 GCA_964619155.1 uncultured bacterium | reverse complement strand
GCCGGCGGTTCGACAGCCCTGAAACGCCCGGCGTATGGTTCGCGCGGGGCGCCGCGCGACGGCGGCCCGCGAGAGCCAGACGACCCCCGCGCCGGGCGACGCCGTCCCCGGCCGCGGTTCACCCGCCGGCACCGAGCTCCGAACATGACGATCCAGGGCATGCTGCAGTGGCAGGACGTCGAAGGCACCGGGCTGCGCTTCGACGCGAGGTTCCCGAGCGCCACGATCGCGTACGACAGCGGGCCGCAGGCCACGGCCGCGAACCCGATGCTGAACCTGCTCGCCTCGCTCGCCGCCTGCGAGGCGATGGACGTGATCAGCATCCTGCGCAAGAAGCGCCTCGAGGTGACCGCCTACGAGGTCTCGATGAGCGCCGAACGCGCCGAGACGCACCCCAAGCGCTACACCTCGATCCAGCTCGTGCACCGCGTGACCGGCCGCGGCGTGCCGCTCGCGGCGGTCGAGGAAGCGGTGCGGCTCTCGGCGGAGCGCTACTGCTCGGTGCACCACACGCTCGACCCGGCGATGCCGGTGACGAGCCGCTGCGAGGTGGTGGAGGGTTGATCCCCGGCGCGGGGCGCGCGACGTCGCGCCCCGCGCCCGGGTTTCAGCGGGCGATGACCACGCGCGCGGTGGACGACTCGCCGCCCCGCGAGAGCCGCGCCAGGTAGAGCCCGGGCGCGAGCGGCGCGTCCTCGCCGAACGTCGCGACGTGCCAGCCCGCGCCGAGGGCGCCGACCTCGCGGCCGGCGATGCGGCGGCCCGTCACGTCGAAGAGTTCGAGCCGCGCCGCGCCGCCGCCGGGCAGCGCGTAGCGCAGCCGCGGCCGGCCGTCGCGCGAGGGATTCGCTCCGGCGGCGGCCAGCGCGAGGCGCGCCGGTGGCGCCGCGCCGCCGGCGTCGGTCGCGGTGTGCAGGGTCACGCGCACGTTGTCGATCGCCCACGATTCGTCGCCGCCGCCCTGCCAGTAGTTGGCGCCGCCGCCCGGCACCGCGTTCAGGCGCCAGACCACGACGAGCGAATCGGCGGTGTGCGGGATCTGCTGGAAGGCCGGGTCGGCGCCGAGGTCGTAGGCGCGGTCGCGTCCGTAGTAGTAGCCGGACGTGAAGCCCAGGTTGGTGCCCGAGCTGAGCAGCGCCCCGGGCGCGGGCATGTAGCTGCACGTGTCGCCCGTCGCGATCTGGAACCAGTGGCTGAAGCGCAGGTCGCCGTCCACCAGCACCTGCATCAGCTCGACGCCGTCCCACGAATCGATGATCGCGAGCAGGAAGCCGACCGAAACGTGCGTGTGCGCGGGCAGGTTCCGGAGCACGAGGCGCGTGTCGTGGAGCTGCTGCTGGTGGTAGCGCATGAACTGGCCACCGAACTGGTTGCCGGGGGCGCCGAGGCCGGCCCAGCCCTGCACGCCCTCCAGCGCCGAGCCGGGCGCCGTGATCTCGGGCGGAACGCCGCTCTCGAAGTCGGTGGACCAGTGCAGGGCGTCCGCGCGCTGCGCGCCCGCGAGGGCCGCGGGAGCGGCGGCGAGCAGCGCGGCGGCGAGCAGCGTGGCGATGCGGGCGAAGCACGGCCGGCGGGACATGCGGGACATCCTCTCGCTGGGGATGGAGGCGAACGAGACCCAGGCAGGAATTGAAACGCCCGCGGCCGGGGCCGTTCAAGCCCGAAATCCGCCCGAAGTGCGTGCCGGCGGCCGGCGCGCTAGCATCCGGCGCGGCAGGCCGTTCGATCGAACCATCCTTCGCGACCCGTTCGCGTGTTTCCATCGAGGAGCGATCCATGTCCGAATACCGCATCGAGAAAGACAGCCTCGGCGAGATGAAGGTGCCCTCGTCGGCGCGCTACGGCCCGCAGACGCAGCGGGCGGTCGAGAACTTCCCGGTCTCCGGGCGGCCGATGCCGGCCGCGTTCGTCCACACGCTCGGGCTCATCAAGGCCGCCGCGGCGCGCGTCAACGCCGAGCTGGGCCTGGTGGCCCCGGACGTGGCGAAGGCGATCGAGGAGGCGGCGCTCGAGGTCGCCGGCGGCAAGTGGGACGCCGAGTTCCCCATCGACGTGTTCCAGACCGGCAGCGGCACGTCGTCCAACATGAACGCCAACGAGGTCATCGCGAGCCGCGCCAGCGAGATCCTCGGCCGCAAGGTCCACCCGAACGACCACGTGAACTTCGGCCAGAGCAGCAACGACGTGATCCCGACCGCGCTGCACGTCTCGGCGGTCATGGAGATCGAGCGCGACCTGCTGCCCGCGCTGGCGACGCTGTGGACGGTGCTCGACGCCAAGGCGAAGGAGTTCCACGAGGTCATCAAGACCGGCCGCACCCACCTGATGGACGCGACGCCCATCCGGCTCGGCCAGGAGTTCTCGGGCTACGCCTCGCAGGTCCAGCACGGCATCGCGCGCGTGAAGGCGACGCTGCCCGACCTGTGCGAGCTGGCGATCGGCGGCACCGCGGTCGGCACCGGGCTCAACACGCACCCGGACTTCGGCCGCCGCATGGCGATGGAGCTGCAGCGCCTGACCGGCAGGCCGTTCACCGAGGCGACGAACCACTTCGAGGCGCAGGGCGCGCAGGACGGCGCCTGCTGGGCGAGCGGCGCGCTCAACTCGGTGGCCGCGAGCCTGATGAAGATCGCGAACGACGTGCGGCTCATGAACAGCGGCCCGCGCTGCGGCCTCGGCGAGGTGACGCTGCCCGCGATCCAGCCGGGCTCGAGCATCATGCCGGGCAAGGTGAACCCGGTGATCTGCGAGTCGGTGGTGCAGGTGGGCGCGCAGGTGATGGGCAACCA
>CAZUEM010000050.1:11105-21710 GCA_964619155.1 uncultured bacterium | reverse complement strand
GGCCGGGCGGGCGTTGCCGGCCTCGCGCGCCCGGGCGCCGGGGCGCGCCGCGCCCTACTTCGCCGGCGCGCCCGCGCGCCGCGCGAGAGCGTCCGCGAGGCCGGGCACCCAGTCCGATCCCGCCTCGATCGAGACGCTCGAGCCTTCGAGCGCATCCCCGAGCGGCGCCGCGCGGCCGCCGAGCGCGCGCGCGAGGAACTGCTCGGCGATCGCCCAGAACGAGCGGCTGTTCGCCTCGCGCAGCAGGCCGTGGCCCTCGTCCGGGTACACGGCGTAGACGACCGGCGCCTTCGCCTTGCGCAGCGCCGCGACGATCGCGTCCGACTGCGCCTTCGGCACGCGCGAGTCGTTGGCGCCCTGCCCGACCAGCACCGGGCCCTTCGCGCGGTGCGCGAAGTTCACCGGCGAGCGGGCCTTCAGGTGCGCGCGGCCCTCCTCGGTGCGCGGGTCGCCGACGATGGGCGCCATGCGCTCGAGCTTCCAGTGCGGCATGAACGTCTCGAGGCTCGAGGGCCCGACGAGCGAGACGCCGCACGCGAACTCGCCGGGCGTCAGAGTCATCGCGGCGAGGGTCGCGTAGCCGCCGTAGCTGCCGCCCAGGATCCCGATGCGGTCGCGGCGCACGAGGCCGCGCTTCGCGGCCCACTCCACCTGTTCGACCAGGTCGGTGTTCATGCGCCCGCCCCACTCGAGGTTCTGGGCGTTCATGTACGCCTTCCCGAAGCCCGCCGAACCGCGGTAGTTGAGGTAGAGCACGGCGTAGCCGCGGTTGGCGAGCCAGTGCGCGAACGGCGCGAACGCCCACTGCGCGCGCTCGTCCGACGGCCCGCCGTGCACGAGCACGACGGCGGGCAGCGGACGCTCGGGGCGCCCGTCGCCGTCCGGGTCGCTCCAGCGCGGCAGCAGGTAGTACGAGACCAGCGGCAGCCCGTCGCTCGAGCGGATCTCGAACGGGTGCAGCTTCGGCAGCGACAGCGCCTCGAGCGCCGGCGTGCCGCTGAAGAGCCGCTTCGCGCCGCCGCTCGCGCGCTCGTAGAGCCAGTACTCGACCGGCGCGTCCGAGAGCGTGTACTGCACGACCCAGCGCCCGAGGTCGCGCGAGACGCTCAGCACCTTGAGGTCCCCGTCGGCCACCTGCTCGAGCCGCTCGAAGTCGGTCCGCACCGAGGGGTCGAGGACTTCCCACGTCGTGCGCGTCCACATCGTCGCGATCGCCAGCGGCTCGCCGCTCGCCGGATGGTAGAGCACCCCCGCCGGGTCGCCGCGCGCGCCGCCCGCGACGTGCTCGTGCGCGCCCGTCTCGGGCGTGAACGCCACCAGCTCGGCGGCGTCGAGGCCCTCGGAGGAGTAGAGGTAGAAGCGCCGGTCGTCGCGGTCGAACGAGAACGCCTTCTGGTACGAAGTCGCGAGCATCGCCGGCACGTCGTCGGGCGCGAGGTCCCAGGCCTTCTCCCACGCGCCGTCCCTGGCCGGCCGGTAGAGGTCGATCGAGCCGTCCGCCTCGAACGCGAAGCCGATGCGCGGCCGCAGCCGCCGGTCGGGGATGACGCCGACCATGCGCTCGTTCCTCAGGATCAGCTTCCGTTTGCCGGTCGCGAGGTCCAGCCGCCAGAGGTCGGGCGCGAAGGGCCGCTCGCGGATCGCGATCGCGGCGGCATTGGGGTCGCCGTCGGAGAAGCGCAGGAACTCGACCGCCACGCCGGGCAGGTCGGTGAGGTTCTTCTCCTCGCCGCTCGCGACGTCCACGGCGTGCAGGTTCCACTTCTCGTCGCCGTCCCGGTCCACCGGGAAGAGCAGCCGGCGGCTGTCGGGCGTCCAGCGGTAGAGCACGTTGCCGCTGACGTCGAACGCCTGCAGGCCGCGCCCGGTGCGGCGCGTGAGCGCGCGCGCGGCCGAGGGCGAGTCGGCGGGCGCGACGAACAGGTTCATCGCCCCGTCCACCGAGCGAAGGAAGCTCAGCCAGCGCCCGTCGGGGCTCACCTGGGGCGCTGCGTTCGTGGCCGGCGCGAGCAGCAGCGAGAGCGGCAGGAGCGAATCGGGCGGCGCCGCGGCGCGCGTGGCGCCCGCGAGCGGCGCGAGCGCGGCGAGCAGCGCGGCCAGCATCGGCACGGCGCGGGTCATGGGCGCAGCATGCCACCGCCGCGGGGCGGCGACTACTTCCTCTTGCGCTCGAACAGGCTCCAGGTGGCGAACAGGTCCTTCTCGAGGTCCATGCCCGCCTCGGCCCAACCGAGCGCGCGGCCCATCGCGCGGGCGGCGGGCGTGTCGTCGCGGTCGAAGGCGATCACCCGGAACCCCGCGCGCTCCCACGCCGCGCGCGGGAACGGGCAGAAGCCGTCCGCCCACGGGATGTACGGCTTGCCGGGCGGCGCCGGGGCGGGACAGAGGTTGTAGATCATGACTTTTCCGCCCGGGGTCACGGTCTCGGCGAGACGCGCGAGAAACACGCTGTCGGGCACGCCGAGGTGGACGAGCATGCGCGGGTCCACCTTCTCGGCCGGGTGCAGGTAGCCGTTCTTGAGCGTGTTCTTCGACAGGAAGAGGTCGTAGCCCCCGCCCACCTCGCGGACGAGCGGCTCGTCGGCGGGCCACTGCCCGGTCGCGAGGCGGAGCTTCCCGGCGCGCCCGCCGCCGCGCACGACGCCCTGGTCGCCGGGCCGCGAGTAGAGCGCGGGCAGCAGCGGGTCCACGTCGAGCCCCGTGGCGTCGGCGCCGAGCGAGGCGAGCAGCCGCAGGTGCCCGAGCGTGCCGCACCCGAAGTCGAGCACGCGCTGGCCGCGCACGCCCTCGAAGCCGTGGGCGGCGAGCAGTTCGAGCGCGCGCACGTAGGCGAGCGGGGTGCCGTAGCGCGTGTTCCAGTAGAACGACTCCTCGAGCGGCCGGGCCACGAGCTTCGCGCGGACGGACTCGGGCAGGGCCAGCGCCGCCTCGTCGCTCCAGGCCTTCGTGCGCGCCGAGTCGCGCCACACCGTGCGCGGCTCGACCCGCGGCAGGTGCGCGGTGGCGTCGAGAAAGTCGCGCGCGAGCCGGCTCGTGACGAGCGGGCGCAGCGCGGCGGCCTCGGCCCGCAGCTTCGCGACCGGATCGGGCGCGGGGCCGGCGGTGGCGGCGACGGCGGTGACGGCGGCCAGCAGCAGGGCCAGCGGGACGGGCGCTCTCGAGGGGGCGTGCATACGGCCACGTTGGGGCGCGGGCCGCGGGCCCGACAGCCCGATCGGACCAGCGCGAATCCTTTCCCACGGGTGCGGCCTCCCACCGGGCGAGCGGGGCCGGAGGGCCCCACCCATACAGAGGAGAGACGCGATGGAAATGACGGTCCGCTTCCCCGGCGGCGCCCGCGTGGACGCCACCTTCGGCCCCTACACCGTGAGCACCGACCAGCCCGCCCACGGCGGCGGCGAGGGCTCCGCCCCGACGCCGTTCGCGACCTTCCTCGCGTCGCTCGCGACCTGCGCGGGCATCTACGTGCTCGGCTTCTGCCGCCAGCGCGGCCTTCCGACGGATGGCCTCTCGCTCACGCAGCGCACCGAGGTGAACCGCGAGACCGGCATGGTCGGGCGCATCGTGCTCGACATCCACGTGCCGGAGAGCTTCCCCGAGAAGTACCGCGAGGCGCTGGTGCGTTCGGCCGCGCAGTGCGCGGTCAAGAAGCACATGGAGCACCCGCCCGAGTTCGCGATCGAAACCGTCGTGGACGCCGCGCGCGTCTGACGGCGGGTGCGCGGCGAGCGCGGCCGGACGGGCGAAGCGCCCGTGCGGCCGCGCTCGCTCAGGCCCGCGCGCCTCCCGGAAGGGGCGCGACGCGCAGCAGCCCGCGGGCGAGCGCGTCGCGCGCGAAGCCGACCACCTCGGGGCGCACCTCCTCGGGGCTCGCTTCCATCGCCTCGGCCCAGGGCGCGACCACGCCGGCCACGGTGCGCTCCCCGTCGAACAACCCGCACAGGTGCCAGCCGCGCTCGCCGAGCTCGCGGTCCTGCGCCATCGAGCCCCGGGCGAAGCGCACCTCGAGCCGCGCCGGCGCGCCGTCCGCGGGCGAGCGCCACTCGCCCACGAAGGTCGCGTCCGCAGGCGGCGCGAGGCGCGCCGCGAGCAGCGCCTCCTCGGGCCCGGAGGCGAGGTCGAGACCGGCCAGCGCCTCGCTCACGGCGCCGGGGCGCAGCAGGTTGACGGGCGGGGCCTGCAGCACGATGCGATACCGCCCGCCCGGAGGGGCCGCGCCCTTCGGGCGGCGCAGCACGGCGAGCACGCGCGAGATCTCCGTCACGCCCAGCGCCGCGAGGTGCTCGCGGTTCGCGATCGCCAGCCGCTCGAACGCCTCGCCCAGGTCGGGGTGGTCCATGCCCGCGTAGAACATCGCCTGCAGGTCCGGCGGCGGCCCCTTGCTGACGAGCGCCAGCAGTTCGGCGGGCGCCTCGCCGATCGCCGCGCGCAGCCGCTCGGGCAGCGGCTCGCCCGGGCGCACGAGCGAGTCGAAGTGCAGCGCGGCGACGCCTCCCGGGGCGAGGACGCGCGCGGCCCCGGCCACGAACCGCATCGCCAGCTCGTCGCCCCAGCGCCCGCCGTGCAGGTAGGTGGCCTCCGGCTCGCCCTCGGGCGCCGGCAGGTAGGGCGGCTGCGAGAGCACGAGGTCGAACGCGCGCCCGCTCACGGGCGCGATGCCGTCGCCCAGCACCAGTTCCAGCTCGGCGCCGTTCAGCCGCGCGTTGAAATCGGCCACCGCGAGCGCGCGCGGCGAGATGTCGGCGGCCGTCGCGCGCGCGCCGCGGCGCGCCGCCGCGATCGCGAGCGACGCCGCGCCGCAACCCAGGTCCAGCACGCTCGCCGCCGGCAGCTCGTTCAGCAGCCGGTGCAGGATGAGCGTCGTCATGCCCGGACCCATCACCGCCTCGCCGCCGCCGGACAGCGGGTCCGAAAGGAACCACATGTCCTCGTGCGGCACGATCATGAAGCGCGCGCGCAGCCGTCCCCCGCCGGCGTCCTCGAGCACGCCCGCCTCGAGCAGCTCCCCGGTCACGCCGGCGCCGAGCGCCGCCTCGACGCGTTCGGCGGGCACGGGCTCGGAGTAGCCGAACAGCGACGCGAGGTCGGCCGCGGGCCCCGCGCGCCGCGCGAGGAACCAGCGCAGCAGCGGGCGCCGCGGCAGGTCGAGGTTGAGCGGCGCGACGCCCTCCACCTCGCCGAGAAACGCGGCGTCGAATCCGGAGGCCGCGAGCCGCTCGCGCAGCCGCGCGGCGTCCAGCCGGACGAGCCCTTCCACCGTTTGCAGCGCCATGGGCCTCCCCGATTCGTAGCCGCGGGCGCGCGTCAGCCGCCCGCGCGCTCCTCCAGCGCCTCGAGCGCGAGCGCCAGCGCGTGGAAGTCGGCCGGGCCCGCGTCCTCCATCATCTCGCGCACGCGCGGGCGGATGCCCGTTTCGCCGCGGCGCGCGAGCAGCAGCGCCGCGTAGGCGCGGTCGCTCGTGCCGCGCAGCAGGTGGGTGTCGAACGCGAAGAACGTCTCGGCGGCGCCGAACAGCGCCACCAGTCCCTCCCAGCGCGGCTCGAGCGGTCGCGGCGCGAACCCCGAGGCCAGCACCTCGTGCAGCAGCGGCAGGACGAACGCCGACTGGATGTCGCCGAGCACCTCGAGCGTCTCGGTGCGGTTGCGCGCCACCGGGTGCGCCAGCGACCAGCGCGCCACGACGGGCACGAGCCGCACCGCGTCGTGCGACGGCACGTGCGCCGCCCCGCGCGCGTGCAGCAGCCAGCGCGCCGCGCCCGCGAGGCCGGCCGGCTCGCCGATCACCCGGTCCACCGCGGCGGCGACGACCTCGCCCGAGTACGCCTCGTGCAGCCACGGCTCGACCAGCCGGTCGAGCGGCAGGTTGACGTGCCACTCGGGCGAGGCCGCGCCCAGCACGCGCAGGCAGGTGCTGATCCGCTCCAGCGTCGCGGGCACGAGCGCCTCCAGGGCCGCGATGCGCTCGGCGTCGCGCCCGGGCTCCCACAGAAAGTCCGGCGCGCCCGCCGGCAGCGCCGCCCGCTGGCCGCCGACCACGGCGTCCCAGAGCCTCTCGCGCCTCCCCGCCAGGTCACGCTCCGACGCGCCGCCGGCCGTCGCTTCGCTCAGGGTCCGCTCCCTTCCTCGCCCGCTGTCCGATGGGTCCGTCATGCCGCGGGCAATGTCCCACGAGCCGGGGGTCGCCGTCATGCGCCCTGAACGCGCAGCGCTGCCGGGCGCAGCGGGTTCGGGGCGCGGCCGGGGCCGGGAGCAGGGGCCCGCCCCGAGGGTGCGACGAGAAACCCCTTGCCTTCGCCGGGCGGCCCGCCGATACTCCCGGCGCTTCGGTTGTTGCAGTTCGCTCATGCGTACATTGCCGCCGGACACCTCCGGCGGTTTTTTCATGCGCGGCCGCGGGCGGCCGAAGCAGCGGCCAAGTTGGCCGAACGTCCCGAGAGGGACGAACGACATCCGGGGTTCGCCCCAGCATCAGGAGCAGTTCTGTGGCTACTGGCAATGTGAAGTGGTTCAACGAGGCGAAGGGTTTCGGTTTCATCTCCCAGCAGGGTGGCGAGGACGTGTTCGTGCACTACTCGGCCATCTCGGGCGAAGGCTTCAAGACGCTCGCCGAGGGTGAAGCCGTGGAGTTCGACGTGGTCCGTGGGCCGAAGGGCCTGCAGGCTTCGAACGTCCGCCGGGCCTGATTCGCCCGCGGTACCGCTTCACGACGCAAGGGCGGCGCTCACGCGCCGCCCTCGTCGTTTTCCCGCCGGGCCCGCCCGGAGGATCCGGCCCGCCCTGGCCGCCGGCGCCGCTCCGGCCCCGGCCTCCTAGAGCAGTTGCCGCGCCCGGAAGCTCACCAGCCCGCGCGAGGCGACCACCACGTGGTCGAGCACCCCGATCCCGACCAGGTCGCCCACCTCGACCAGCCGCCGGGTGATCGAGAGGTCCTCCTCGCTCGGCTCGGGGTCACCGCTCGGGTGGTTGTGCACGAGCACGACGCTCGCGGCCGAGTGCAGGATGGCCGGCAGGAACACCTCCCGCGGGTGCACGATCGAGGCGTTGAGGCTGCCGATCGACACGGTCTCGCGGCGCTGCATCTCGTGGCGCGCGTTGAGCAGCAGGACGACGAAGTGCTCGCGCCGCGCCCGCGTCAGGTCGCGCACGTGCAGCAGCACGTCGTCGGGGCCGCGGATCGCGGCCGCCGTCGCCGGGCGCTCGGCGGCGCGGCGGCCCAGCTCGAACGCCGCGCACAGCGCCGACGCCCGCGCCGGCCCGATGCCCGCGACGTGGAGCCAGCGCGCGAGCGGCCAGTCCGCCAGCTCCGCCGGGGCGCGGCGCGCCAGCGCCTTTCCGGTGCGCTGTGCGCTGCGCCCGGCGACGCCCGAGCCGAGCACCAGCGCGTACAGCTCGGCGTCGGCGAGCGCCCCGGCGCCCAGGTCGCGCAGCCGCTCCCGGGGCCGCGTGCCGCGCGAGAGCGGCCGCGCCGCCGGGCCGGCGGGGTCCGGACGGTCGCCGGGGGGCGGGGGCGGTGAAGCCGGGGTCAGGTCGAGTTCGGACATCGCCAACTCCCGCGGGGGCGGTGGCTCGCATCTTCCCGAAGGCCTGCCGGTTGGGCGATAATGCCGCCCGCTCTCGCACGGCGGGCGGCCTCCCGGCCGCGCCGTGCATTCCCGGTCCAACCGCAATCCAGGGGCTCCAAGGCATGCGTCGTGCCATCGCCGTCGTCGCGCTGCTCCTCGCCGGAGCGGCGCTTTTCGCCTGGGGCGTCTTCGCGCAGTCCCAGCCCGCCACCCGCGTGAACGCCATCGGCTTCATCGACTACAGCCGCCCCCCGGACTTCGAGGTCGGCGACTGGGTGCGCTACCACGTGACCGGCGAGAGCGAACTGGGCATGCGGGACGACTACGAGCTGACGATCCTGATCGCCGGCGAGGAGCTGTTCTGGGGCGACAGCTGCTTCTGGGTCGAGACCTGGCTCGCGCCGCGCGGCGGCCCGCCGACGACGATCGCGACGCTGATGTCCTACTCCATCTTCCGCGACTCGGTGCCGATCCAGCGCATGCAGATGTACCAGCGCAAGCAGATCAACGAGATCGACGACCGCGGCAACCCGGTCGAGGTCGTGATGGAGCCCGCGCCGAGCATCCTGAGGTCGCGGAACCTGTTCAAGACCCCGATCATGTGGGACGTGGACACGCTCGGCCGCGACACCGTGGTCACGCCGGCCGGCAGCTTCGACGGCCTGCGGGTGTCCATCCGCCAGGGCAACGCGACCACGCGCTCGTTCGGCGACAGCTCGCGCTACGACGAGGTGCGCGAGAACCGGCTCCTGTGGCTCGACCCGCGGGTGCCGATCACGCACACCGCGCGCGAGTCGGTCGAGAACGTCGTCGCCCGGCGGACGTGGATGATCGGCCGCTCGAGCGAGGGCTCCCCGCTGCTGCTGCGCGAGCGCGCCCTCGGCGCGGCGCGCCTCGTCGCCATGGGCTCGAAAGGCGAGCCGCGGCTGCTGCCGCCCGGCCGCCGCATGCCGAAGCCCGCGAAGCCCGCCGCGCCGGCCGCCCCCCGGCGGCGCTGAACGCCCGCCGCCCGCGGGGCGGCTATTCGAACAGCCCGCGCGCGTAGGCCTCGGGGTCGAACGGCTCCCAGTCGTCGAGCCCTTCCCCGAGGCCGACGAGGCTGACCGGCACGCGCAGCTGGTCGGCGATCGCCAGCACCGCGCCGCCGCGCGAGGTGCCGTCGAGCTTGGTGACCGCGAGGCTCGTCAGCGGGGCCGCCTTGCCGAACTCGCGCGCCTGCGCGATGCCGTTCAGGCCCTGCGAGCCGTCGAGCACGAGCAGCACGTGGTGCGGCGCGCCGGGCACGACCCGGCCGCACACGCGCACCACCTTCTCCAGCTCGGCCATCAGGTTGTGCTTCGTGTGCAGGCGGCCGGCCGTGTCCACGAGCACGACGTCGGCGCCGCGCGCCTTCGCGGCGGTCAGGCCGTCGTGCACGACCGAGGCCGGGTCGGCCCCGTCGCGCGCGCGCACGATCTCGACGCCCGCGCGGCCCGCCCACACGACGAGCTGCTCGGACGCCGCGGCGCGGAACGTGTCGGCGGCGACCAGCAGCGTCGAGCGCCCGCCGCGCGCGAAGTGGGCGGCGAGCTTGCCCGCGAACGTGGTCTTGCCCGCGCCGTTCACGCCGACCACGAGCGCCACCCACGGCCGCTCGGGGCCCGGCTCGAAGCGCACGGGCTCGCCCGTCCCGCGCAGCATCCCGGCCGCCGCCCGCTCGAGCGCCCCGCGCAGGTTCAGTTCGCGCTCGGCCGCGGCCAGCTTGCGCGCGCGCTCGATCAGCCGCTCGGCGGTCGCCGGCCCGACGTCGGCCGCGAGCAGCGCCTCCTCGAGCCTCTCGGCCGTCTCCGGGTCCACGGGCCCCGAACGGCCCAGCGCCTGGCCGAGCCCGCCGACGATGGCGTCGCGCGTGCGCTGCAGGCCGGTGCGGAACTTGTTCCAGAGGTTCATGCGGAAGGCCGCGGCGCGCGGGCCGCTCGGGACCGCGCGCCGGGAATGGCCGGGCCGCTCAGAACGCGGCGGGGACGGCCTCGCGGCGGGACTCGTGGCTCACGTCCACGCCGTCGAGGTTCACCGAGACGAGCTTCGAGACGCCCAGCTCCTGCATGGTGACGCCGTAGATGCAGCCGGCGGCCTCCATGGTCTTCTTGTTGTGGGTGATGACGACGAACTGCGTCTTGTCGCCGAAGCGCCGCAGCATGTTGAGGAAGCGGTCCACGTTCGCGTCGTCGAGCGGCGCGTCCACTTCGTCCAGCAGGCAGAACGGCGACGGCTTGACGAGGTAGATCGCGAACAGCAGCGCGATCGCGGTGAGCGCGCGCTCGCCGCTCGACATGAGCGAGATGCTCTGCAGGTGCTTGCCGCGCGGCTTGGCGACGATCTCGACCTCGCACTCCAGCGGGTCCTCGCCGACCATGCGCAGCTCGCAGTCGCCGCCCTCGAACAGCGTCTTGAAGATGTCCTTGAAGTTCGCGTGCACCTTCGCGAACGTCTCGGTGAACATCTGGCTGGCGGTGACGTTGATTTTCTCGATCGCCTCGAGCAGCTGCGCCTTGGCGGCGAGCAGGTCCGCGCGCTGCTGGGTGAGGAACGTGAAGCGTTCCTTCTTCTTCGCGTACTCCTCGAGCGCCAGCAGGTTGACCGGGCCGATCGCCCGCAGCTTGCCGCGGGCCTCCTCGAGCCGCGCGGGCGCGGTCTCGGGATCCACGCCCTCGGGCAGCGCGTGCGGCTCCCAGGCGGCCGGGTCGACCTCGTACTCGCTGTGCAGCCGCTCGAACGTGCGGTCGAGGTCCGCGCGGGCCTGCACGCGGTCGAGCTCGAGCACGTGCAGCCGCTCGCCCAGCTCGGTCTGCTCGAAGCGCAGCCGCCGCGCCGCGTCGTCGTCGGCCTGCACCTCGTCCTTGAGCGCCACGTGCCGCGTCTGCATCTCCACGACGCGCTCGCGCTGCGAGGACTCGGACTCGAGCAGCCCGGTGAGGCCGGCCGACAGGCCCGCCACCTCGGCGTCGATCTCGGCGATGCGCGAGCGGTGCTGGCCCGCCTCCTCGTCGCGGGCGCGGATGCC
>CAZUEM010000050.1:0-11005 GCA_964619155.1 uncultured bacterium | reverse complement strand
CGCACCTGCGACTCGAGCGCCGTCTTCGTCTCGTCGAGCAGCCAGCGGGCCTGGTCGCGCTGCTCGACCGCGGTCGCGCGCGAGGCCTCGAGCGCCGCGCGCTCGTTCTGCGCGCCCTCGATCGCCAGCGACAGCTCGGCCAGCCGGCCCGACAGCTCGCGGATCTCCATTTCGCGGTGCAGCAGCCCGCCGGTCGCGCGGTTGCTGCCGGCGCGCACGCGCCCGCGCTCCCACACCTCGCCGTCGAGGCTCACGAACCGCATGCCGCCCGGCGACGCGTGCGCCAGCTCGGAGGCGGCCTCGCGCGACTCGACCACGAACACCGAGCCGAGCAGCCGCTCGACCAGCGGCCGGAAGCGCTCCTCGCAGCGCACGAGCTCGGACGCGCGCCCGAGCACGCCCTCGTGATCCGGCGCCTCCACGCGCGCGGGCGCGCTCATCGCCGAGAGGTCCACGAGCGTGGCGCGGCCGCTCTCGAGGCCGCGCAGCCGCGCGAGCGCCCCCTCGACCGCGGCGCGGTCCTCGGCGAGCACGAACGCCGACGCCTCGCCGAGCGAGGCCTCGAGCGCGTCGAGGTAGCGCTGCGGCACGTCGAGCACGTTGGCGACCACGCCGGCCAGCCCGGGGGTCGCGCCCTCGCCCTGCAGCAGCGCCTTCACGCCCTCCGAGACGCCGTCGAAGTTCTTCTTCAGCTCGAGCAGCGTCGCGAGCCGCGAGTCGGCCGCGGCGCCCTGCTGGCGCAGCGCCGACAGCCCCGCGCCGGCCTCCTGCAGCCGCGCGTCCACCGACACGATCGCGTCCTCGCACGCGGCCAGCTCGCCGCGCGCCGTGGTCACGGACTCCTCGAGCTCGGTGCGCCGCTCGGCGCCCTCGGCGAGCGCGCGCTGCAGGTCGGCGACCCGCTCGAGCAGCTCTCCGCGGCGCGTCTCGGCCGCCGCGCGCCGCTCGCCGAGCGCGGCCTGGCGCTCGCGCAGCGACGTGCAGTGGCCCTTCTTCTCGGCCTCGGCCGAGAACAGGTCGAGCGAGAGCTGCTTGTGCGTCGCCGCCGCGGTGCGGCGGGCGCGCAACTCCTGCTCGAGCTGGTTCAGCGACGCCTCGTTCGCCTCGGCCTCGGTCTGCGAGGCCTCGCGCTGCGCGCGCGTCCCGGCGAGGCGCGCCTGCACCTCCTGCTCGCGGGCCTGCGTCTCGGCGAGCCGCTCGCGCATGCGCGCCGACTCCTCGGAGGCCTCCTCGGCGCGGCGCAGCAGGCCGGCCGCGCGCTCGCGCAGCAGCACGACCTGGTGCTCGGCCGCGACGCGGGCCTCCTCGCGGTCCTTGAGGCCGCCCTGCGCCGTGGTCAGCTCGCGCTCGAGCTCGAGTAGGGCGAGCTTTCGGTCGTTCAGCCGCGCCTCGAGCGAGGCGAGTTCGGCCGTCACGCCCTCGCGGCGGACCGCCTCCTCCTGCCACTCCTCCTTCGCCTTCGCCTCGCGCTCGCGCAGCGACTCGATCGCCCCGGCGGTCAGCGCCAGGTCGAGGTCGCGCACCTCGTCGCGCAGGCGCTGGAAGCGCCGGGCCTTGCCCACCTGGCGCGCCAGCGATCGCAGCTCGCGCTCGATCTCGAACACGATGTCGTTCAGGCGCGTCAGGTCGCCCTCGGTCTGGTCGAGCTTGTTGAGCGCCTCCTTCTTGCGCTGCTTGTACTTCGTGATGCCGGACGCCTCCTCGAACAGGAACCGGCGGTGGTTCGTGTTGTCCGAGAGGATGTTGTCCACCATCTGCCGCTCGATCACGGAGTAGGCGTGGCTGCCCATGCCCGTGTCGAAGAAGAGGTCCTTGATGTCCTTGAGCCGGCAGGGCGTCTTGTTGAGGTAGTACTCGGAAAGGCCCGAGCGGAAGACGCGCCGCGAGATGGTGACCTCGGAGAACTCGGTCGGCAGGATGCCGCGGTCGTTCTTGAACGTCAGGTGCACCTCGGCCATGCCGAGCGGCTTGCGCGTGGGGCACCCGTTGAAGATGACGTCCTCCATCGAGTCGCCGCGCAGCTGCTTCGCGCTCTGCTCGCCGAGCACCCAGCGGATGGCGTCGGAGACGTTCGTCTTGCCGCAGCCGTTCGGTCCGATGACGCCGGTGATGCCGTCGCCGAACGACAGGTCGGTGCGGTCGCAGAACGACTTGAATCCCTGGATTTCGAGCTTGTAGAGGAACATCCCTGCACTCCACGGGTGCGTCGAGGGGGCCCGGCGGGTGGGACGAAAGGGCCCCGCGCCGGCGAGCGGACTCGCTGGGGCGCCTGGGACGGGTCCTTCCCAACGCTGGACCTCGCTCGTGCACCGCCCGCGGGGAGTCGGCCCGCGACTGATGTCCGAGTTCCGAGACCTCGGTGTCTGGTCTGGCTGCGTGCGCGCTGTCTCTGGGGCCGGAGTCCGAAGGCGTGACGCACCGCCGGACCACCGGGAACGGGAGTTCCCTGCGTGTGGCGGCCTTGGGCGGTCGAGGCGTCTGCGGGTTGTCCTGCCGCGGCGCACTGTACGGGCGCGGAAGGCGGCGGGTCAACGGTTTCGGCAGGGCGAAAAGGCCCTGCCCGGCCGTCAGTTCGCGGGGCGGAACCGCGCCGCGTCCACCTCGGGGTCCGGGCGCACCCCGGTGACGGCCAGCCGCGGCGAGCGCAGGGGCGCGCCGTCGTACGTCACGTCGACCGCGAACGGCCAGACGATCGCGCCCGCCGGCCGGAAGTCGCCGTACGTGTGCGTCATCGGGGCGTAGCCGTTCGAGGTGCGGCCGCGGTGGCGCGCCTGCAGCACGCGGCCCGTGGCCGGGTCGATCGCGAGCGACGTGGTGGCGCCGCCGATCGCGGTCTCGACGACCTCGACGGGCGCGCCCGCCACCGTGTCGCGGCCCGCCCAGCGCACGACCATGCGGGTCGAGCGGCGCTCGCGCACGAGCGCGATCGGATGGCGCCAGTAGTCGCGCACGATGTAGTCGCGCACGGCGGGCTCGGCGGGCAGTTCGTACTCGCCGCTCACGTCCATGGCGGCTTCGCCGTCGAGCGCGTGGCCATAGGGCTTCTCCCCCCAGCGCTCC
This sequence comes from uncultured bacterium, assembly GCA_964619155.1. Classification (GTDB taxonomy): domain Bacteria; phylum Eisenbacteria; class RBG-16-71-46; order RBG-16-71-46; family RBG-16-71-46; genus CAIXRL01. The sequence goes on along the minus strand of CAZUEM010000050.1, from coordinate 7,945 downwards.
TCGTAGCGGTAGCGGCCGGGAAAGCTCCACAGGTGCGTGCGCGTGGCGGCGTGCACGGTGTCCCGGCCGGCGTGGTCGGCGCGCACCGTCACGAGCAGCGCTCGGAGCCCGTCCACGGCCTTCGCCCCGCCGAAACCTTCGGCCGCGCGCTCGAGCAGCGCGCGCCCCCGCGCGTCCAGCGCCGGGTCGGAGGCCGGCACGGGATCGGACGCCTCGACGAATCGCGCGGGATCGGAGCGGAAGCGGTCGCGGCACGTCTCCGAGGCGAACAGGTAGGTGCGGCCCTCGTGCACGAGCCAGCGTTCGGGCGAACCGAGCCCCGAGAGCGGTCCCATCTTGCCGCAGCCGCCGCCGTTCTGGACCGCCCAGCGCGCGGGGTCGGCGAGGAAGCGCGCTCGGCTCTCCGGGTCCGCGAACCGGTAGCGGTATCGCCCGTGTTCCGCGGTGACGTCCTCGCGGCCCTGCGCCTCGCGCCCTTCGGCGAGCGCCACCGGGTCGCGCCCGCCGAGGACGAGCACGGGCTCGGGGCGCTTCGCGGACGCGGCGGGCGCGAGGAGCGCGGCGGCCAGCGCGGCCAGGAGGAGCGGATGCGCGGCGGATCGCGGGCGAGCGGACATGGCGGTCTCCGAACGTGGGGACATGGCGCCGGGCCCGCGGGCCCGGCCGCGGGTCTCAGTCGCCGCCGAACGCCTTCCCGAGCGACGCGGCGGCCATGCCGACCTCGGTCTCGGTGAGCGTGCGCGGGTCGAGGCGGAACGCCGCGCCCTTCACCGTGCCGACGACGGGCGGCTCGGCGGCGCGGGCGCGGCGGTCGAGTTCGTGCGCGGAGAGCTTCGGGTGCGTGAACTCGACGACGGGCCCGCGCAGCTTCTCGCGCGGCAGCGCGCCGCCGCCCACCTCGCCGTGGCCCACGACGATCCGGGCGGCGAGGCCGGGCACGCGCGCGGTGATCTCGTCGGCGAGCCGGGCGGCGCGCTCGTGGAGCGCCTCGGGGCTCGCCGACAGCATGGCCAGCACGGGCAGCGCGGCGCGGGCGCGCTCGGGGTCCTCGTAGAGCGCGAGCGTCGCCTCGAGCGCGGCGAGCGCCAGCTTGTCGGCGCGCATCGCGCGCGCGAACGGGTCCTTCCTCACCTTCGCGACCAGCGTGCGGCGGCCGAGCACGAGGCCGGCCTGCGCGCCGCCGAGCAGCTTGTCGCCGCTGCAGGTGACGAGGTCCGCGCCGCCGGCGAGGCACTCCCCCACGGTCGGCTCGTGCTCGAGGCCGAAGTCGGCGACGTCCACGAGCGCACCGCTGCCCAGGTCCTCGAGCAGCGGGACGCGCCGGCGGCGGGCGAGCGCCGCCAGCTCGGCGGTCGTGGGCCGCGCGGTGAAGCCCTCGATGCGGTAGTTGCTCGGGTGCACGCGCAGGATCGCGCCCACGTCGCGCCCGCCCTTCTCGAGCGCGCGCTCGTAGTCGCGCAGGTGGGTGCGGTTCGTGGCGCCGACCTCGACGAGGCGCGCGCCGCTGCGCTCCATGATCTCGGGCACGCGGAACGAGCCGCCGATCTCGACCAGCTCGCCGCGCGAGACCAGCACGGCGCGGCCGTGCGCGAGCGCGGCCAGCGCGACCAGCACGGCGGCGGCGCCGTTGTTGACCACGGTCGCGGCCTCGGCCCCGGTCAGGCGGACGAGCCGCCGCTCGACGCCGAGGCCGCGGTCGCCGCGCCGGCCGGCCTCGAGGTCGTACTCGAGCGCGCAGTAGCCCGCGGCGACGTCGTTGATCGCGCGCCGCGCGGCCTCGGGCAGCGGCGCGCGCCCGAGGTTCGTGTGCAGCACCACGCCGGTCGCGTTCAGCACCCGCACCAGCTGCGGCTTCGCGGCGCGGCGGGCGCGGGCGGCGGAGGCCTCGGCCAGCGCCTCGGGCTCCGGGGCGGCCCCGCGCCCCGAGCGCAGTCGCGCGCGGGCCGCGCCCAGTTCCTCGCGCACGGCCGCGACCACGAGCGCACGCGGCAGCGTGGCGAGCGCGGCCACGAGCGGTTCGGCGCCGAGCAGTTTCTCGACGGCGGGCAGGGTGCGCAGGCTGGAGGTCGTCATGGGCCGCACGCTAGCAGAGCGGACGTACCCGGCAAATGCCGGCGGCCCACGGCAGACGCGGGGCACCTGCGGGAAACGCCGGGTGGCCCGCCGTCGCTCAACGATACCGAAGCTTGAGGCTGCCCCAACTGGCGGGCCGCGCCGGGACGGGCGGGCCAGCGTGGCAGGACTGCACCTGGGCCCCGGACGGCAGTCCCGCGAAAGCGACCCCGACCAGCACGGTGCCATAGCCTTCCGAGGATTGGCTCTCGGCACCCATCGAGAGACGGAAAGGCGTTCCGGCCAGGTTTGGGAATACGAGCCAGCGGATCTCGTCGATGTGCACTTCGCGGTCCGCCTCGGTTGCGATCGCAATCGCTTCCAGGCGTCCGGCGCCGGCCACTTCCATCCACCCGCCCGCATAGGTCAGCTGGGCATAGACCCCGGGCCAGGTGACGTACGCCCACACCTCGATGCGCGCGGATATCGTGAGCGGCGTGCCGGGCAGGACCCCGGTGACGACGAGGTCGTCGCGAGCCGTGACCGTTGCCTTGACCGGCTCCGAGAAGAAAGGATGCCGGGACTCGGCTGCGCACTCGAGCCGCGACAGGTCGAACCTCGCCTCGGCGTGGATCCCGCTGTCGAAGTCCCGGGCCATGCCTCCCGAGGCTTCGGTCGTGGAGTCGCATCCTGCATGCGAGATGCAGGTCGTGCTCGAGGGGCACGGATCCGCCGCGGATGGCGTCGCGACGCAAAGGGCCGTCGCGCCGAAGAACGTCGTCAGCGTCGTGGCCAGCTTCATGCGACCTCCCGGACTGCGCCTGGCCGGACCTCGGTCGGCGGAGCGTCCATCGTGGCCGCCGCCCACGAGGCGGTCAACGGCTTTCCGGGACCCGGGCCGGGGGGAAGGCCCTGCTAACCGCCCAGGTAGGCGGCGCGGACCTCGGGGTTCGCGGCCAGCTTCGCGGCCTCGTCCTCGAGCACGACGCGCCCGGTCTCGAGCACGTAGCCGCGCTTCGCGATGCCGAGCGCCATGTGCGCGTTCTGCTCGACGAGCAGGACCGTGACGCCGCGGCGGTTGATCTCGACGATGTTCCGGAAGATGTCGCGCACGAGAATGGGCGCGATCCCGAGCGAGGGCTCGTCGAGCAGCAGCACGCGCGGCTTCGACATGAGCGCGCGGCCGATGGCCAGCATCTGCTGCTCGCCTCCGGACAGCGTGCCCGCGAGCTGCCGGCGGCGCTCGAGCAGGCGCGGGAAGAGCTGGTACATCGCGTCGCGGTCCTCGCGGACGGCCCCGCGGTCCCGGCGGTGGTAGGCGCCCAGCTCGAGGTTGTCCTCGACGGAGAGGTTCGCGAACACCATGCGGCCCTCGGGGGCCTGCGACAGCCCGAGCGCCACGATCTCGTGGGCCGGCACCTTCGTGATCGCGCGGCCCTCGAACGTCACGCTCCCGGCGCGCGCCGGCACGAGCCCCGAGATCGAGCGCAGCAGCGTGGTCTTGCCGGCGCCGTTGGCGCCGATCAGCGTGACGATCTCGCCCGCCTCGGCGCGCAGCGAGACGCCCTTCAGCGCGTGCACCGCGCCGTAGTAGACGTCGAGCCCTTCGACGACGAGCTGGCTCATGCGTGCGCGCTCTCCTCGCCGAGGTAGGCCTCGATCACCTTCGGGTCGCAGCGGATCTGGTCGGGAGTGCCCTCGGCGATCCGGACGCCGTAATCGAGCACCGCGATGCGCTCGCAGATGCCCATGACGACCTTCATGTCGTGCTCGATGAGCAGGATCGTCAGCCCGAAGCGGCGGCGGACGTCCTGGATGAGCCGCATCAGGTCCTCGCTCTCCTGCGGGTTCAGGCCCGCGGCGGGCTCGTCGAGCAGCAGCAGCTTCGGCCTCCCGGCGAGCGCGCGGGCGATCTCGAGCCGGCGCTGCTGGCCGTACGGCAGCTCGGTGGCGGGCGCGTCGGCGTGCGCGGCGAGCCCGAGCACCTCGAGCATTTCGGTGGCCTGGCGCTGCAGCGACGCCTCGTCCTTCTCGAAGCCCGGCGTGCGGCACACCGCGTCCCACAGCCCGGCCGAGCGGTGCGGGTGGGCGGCGATCGCGACGTTGTCGCGGCAGGTGAGCCGCCCGAAGAGCCGGATGTTCTGGAACGTGCGGGTGATGCCGCGGCAGGCGATGCGGTTGGCCTTCATCCCCGAGATCACGTGGCCGTCGAACACCACCCGGCCGCGGGTCGGGGCGTAGACGCCGGTGACCACGTTGAACACGGTGGTCTTGCCGGCGCCGTTCGGGCCGATCAGCCCGACCAGCTCGCCCGGGTGCACCGCGAGGTCGAGCGCCGAGACGGCCTTGAGGCCGCCGAACTGCATGGTGACCTGCTCGAGCGACAGCAGCGGCGCGCTCACGGCCGCGCCCCCGCCGCGCGCCGGCGGGCGAACCACCGCGGCAGCGAAAGTTCGCGCGTGCCCAGCAGGCCCTGCGGCCGCGTGATCATGAGCACGATGAGCAGCAGCGAATAGATCACCATGCGGTAGTCCTTGACCGGCCGCAGCACCTCGGGCAGCAGCGTCAGCACGATCGCGGCGAGCACCGAGCCCGAGAGGCTGCCCATGCCGCCGAGCACGACCATGGCGATGACCTCGATGCTCTTGAGGAACGTGAACGTGTTCGGGTTCAGGTAGGTCAGGTAGTGCGCGAACAGCCCGCCGGCGACGCCGGCGAAGAACGCGCCGAGCACGAACGCCGTCACCTTGTAGCGCGTCGTGTCCACGCCCAGCGCCTCGGCGGCGATCTCGTCGTCGCGGATCGCGAACAGCGCGCGCCCGTGCGTGCTGTGCGCGAGGTTGCGCGCCAGCGCGATCACGACCGCGACCCCGAGGAACACCCAGAAGAAGCTGGCCCAGCGCGGGATGTCGCCGAGCCCGCGCGCGCCGCCCACCGGCTCGATGTTGAGGATGAGCACGCGGATGATCTCGCCGAAGCCGAGCGTGACGATCGCCAGGTAGTCGCCGCGCAGGCGCAGGCTCGGCAGGCCGACGAGCCATCCGGCGAACGCCGAGACGAGCCCGCCGAGGACGAGCGCGACCAGCAGCATCGCCCCCTGCGCCGCCTCGGCCGGCACGGCCCCGCCGGCGAGCGCCGCGGCGAGCGGGCGGCCCGCGTGCAGCGAGAACATCGCCGAGACGTACGCCCCCACCGCCATGAAGCCGGCGTGTCCGATCGAGAACTGGCCGGTGAAGCCGTTCACCAGGTTCAGCGACACCGCGAGGATGATGTTGATGCCGACCAGGTTCAGCACCTGCAGCACGTACGGGTTGACCGCGCCCGGCAGCCAGGCGTCGAGCGCCGCGAGGGCGGCGACCACGATCGCGGGGCCGAGCACGCGGCGCAGCATCAGACCTTCTCCGTCACGGCCTTGCCGAAGATGCCGGCCGGGCGCACGAGCAGGATGAAGATGAGCAGCACGAACGCGATCGCGTCGCGGTACGTGGGCGAGAGGTAGCCGGTCACCAGCACCTCGGCGACGCCCATCACCAGCCCGCCCACGACCGCGCCGGGGATGTTGCCGATGCCGCCGAGCACCGCGGCCACGAACGCCTTGAGGCCCGGCATGATGCCCATGTAGGGCTCGATCTTGGGGCTCTGCAGCGCCACGAGCACGCCCGCGGCGGCGGCGAGCGCCGAGCCGATCATGAACGTGAACGTGATGATGCGGTCCACCGAGATGCCCATGAGCGAGGCGGCCATGTGGTTGTGCGAGACCGCCTGCATGGCCTTGCCGACGCGCGTGTGCTGGACGAGCAGCCGCAGCAGCAGCATGAGCACGAGCGAGACGACCAGCACGATGAGCTGCTGGTTGCTGACCGTGACGCCGAGCCCGAGCGCGATCGGCTTCGAGGCGACGAGCTGCGGGAAGAACTTGGGGTCGGCCCCGAACACCAGCACGCCGCCGTTCTCGAGCAGCAGCGAGACGCCGATCGCGGTGATGAGCGCGGCGAGCCGCGGCGAGCGGCGCACCGGCTTGTAGGCGAACCGCTCGATCAGCATGCCGATGAACGCGCACACCACCATGCTCGTGAGCAGCACGAGCAGCGCCTTGCCGGCGCTCGGCTCGGCGCCGGCGTTCAGGAAGCGCGAGGCGTAGAGCCCCACGAACGCGCCGAGCATGTAGATGTCGCCGTGCGCGAAGTTGATGAGCCGCAGGATGCCGTAGACCATCGTGTAGCCCAGCGCGATCAGGGCGTACACGCTCCCCCACGTCACCCCGTTCACCAGCTGCTGCAGGAACTCCGACATGCCCGTTCGCGCGAACGCCGGCCGGTGACCCGGCCGGCGTCGCCCGGCGTCCTCCGCGTTACGGATGGATGGTGGTGTTGTAGACCTTCCGGCCGCCCTTGACCTCGATGACCACGGCGGGCTTCGAGGCGTTGCGGTTCTCGTCGAGCGTGATCGTGCCGGTGACGCCGACGTAGTCCTTCGTGGCGGCGATGAGGTCGCGCAGCTTCGCGGTCGCGGCCTTGCGCTCCGGGGTGCCGGCCTTCGACGAGCCGAGCGCGGCGAACGCCGCCGGGTCCTCGGCCGCGAGCTTCTCGAGGCAGGCGAACAGCACGTTCGCCGCGTCGTAGGCGAGGCCGCCGATGGCGTCGGGGTCGGAGCCGAACTGGGCGCGGTAGGCGGTCAGGAAGCCCTGCAGCACCGAGTCGGGCTTGTCGAGCGCCCAGTGGTTCGAGTAGTAGGCGCCGTTCAGCGACTCGCCGCCGATCTCGAGCAGCTTCTCGCTCTCCCAGCCGTCGCCGCCCAGCAGCGGCACCGTGACGCCGAGTTCTCGCGCCTTGCGGGCGATGAGGCCGACCTCGGTGTAGTAGCCGGGGATGAAGATCGCGTCGGGCCGGCGCGCCTTGATGGCGGTGAGCGCGGCGCTGAAGTCCTGGTCGCCGGCCTGGTACGCCTGGTCCTTGCCGAGGATCGTGCCGCCGCCGCCGGTGAACGCGTCGCTGAAGTACTGGGCGAGGCCGACGCTGTAGTCGCTCTTGACGTCCTTGAGGATCGCCACCTTCTTCAGGCCGAGGTTTTCGAGCGCGAAGCGCGCCATGGTCTCGCCCTGGAAGTCGTCGAGGAAGCACATGCGGAAGATGTAGTCGCCGACCTGCGTGACCTTCGGGTTGGTCGAGGACGGCGAGATCATCGGCACCCCGGCCGCCTGGCAGATGGGCGCCGCCGCGAGGCTGCGCGAGGACGCGACCTCGCCGATCACCGCGATCACCTGGTCCTGGTTGATGAGCTTCTGGACGACGGTCGCGGCCTCCTCGGCCTTGCCCTGGTCGTCCTCGTTCACCACCCGCACCGCGAGGCCGCCGATCCTGCCGCCCTTCTTCCCGGCCAGATCCTTCACCGCGACCTCGACGCCGCCCTTGGTGGACTGGCCGAAGGTGGCGTCGCCGCCCGTCAGCGAGCCGTAGACGCCGATGACGATCTCGTCCTGCTTCGAACCGCCGCCCGCGCAGCCGGCGGCGAGGACGGCGGCGCCGAGCGCGAACGCGGCGATCGCGCCGGACCCGATGCGGAACTTCATGACGACCTCCCTGTGCTGGGGATCGAGGCGGGGCCGGCGGCGCAACGCATGGGCGAGCGACGCGCGGCCGCGTGCGTGTGGGACGGAAGGCGTGACGGGGACGAACCGAGCGGCAAGAGGTAGCACGCTGCGGAGCCGCGCGGCAAGGCCCAAAGCCTTCCCGCGGCGCGGTTTCGGGCCGCATCCCCGCTTGCGGCGCGCCGGGCGGGCGGTCTAGCTTGCGGCATGCGCACACCGGGTGCAGGGAGGCGCCGCGATCGCGGCCGCGGCGCGCGCCGCGCGGCCGCCGCGACGGTCGTCCCGGCGCTCGCGCTGGCCGCGCTC
>CAZUEM010000049.1:11669-22543 GCA_964619155.1 uncultured bacterium | reverse complement strand
GCCGCGACCATAGCCGCAACGCGTGGACGCGTCACCCGCGACGAGCCGTGCGCCGGGTAGTGGGTCATTTTGAATCCAGCAGGGCGACAATGTCTTCCACGGACCAAAGCCGCCGGGTCACGCCGGCCGCCTGCGCCGGGGTCACCCGCAGGGACTGATGGATGCGGCAGAAGTTGTAGTGCATGAAGTGCAGCGCGATGGCGCACTCTTGGTTCAGCAGCTTCTTGCTGAAGGCGTTGGTTAGCCGGGTGAACCGGCGCATGGACATGCGCATGGTCAGGTTCGCCCGCTCGGCGTAGCTCGTGGAGATGTAGCGCGGGTCCGGCTTGCCCTGAATGGCCTGCTCCCGGCACCCGATACACTCGACCGGGCTGTAGCGCTTCTCGGCCTCCGGGGACTCTCCGTAGAGCTTCACGAGCATCGCGTAGTCCACGTCCGCGCCGAACGCCGCCTCAACCGCCGTGACGTAAACCTTGTGCCCGTCCGTGGTGATCTGAACGCGGCCCCGGACGCGCGAGCGCAGGTCGGTCATGAACTCGGTGGCCGCGCTGGCGTCGCGACTCGCGACGAGCCACGTCGGCACGAGCTTGGTGTCCGCGTCAGTCGCGGTCCACGTCCAAACGTCGCCGATCCCGAAGCCCAGCTTCTCGGCGGGCACGTTCTTCGCCTTCGCCGAAACGAACGACCAAATCTCGTCGCACTGAATGCGGTGGCAGGGCAGGTTGCGCAGGTGCTTCCGCTGGTAGGCGTGGCAGGCCGTGCCCACGTCCACGAGCAGCTTGAGAACGGCGCCCTTCGACGTGTCCGTCATGCGGCAGGTGGAGCGGATCGAGTTGCCTTCGACAAGTGCGCGGATGATCGCAGCGCGGCGGGCATTCGAGAGCTTGTTCATGGGAGGTATTATGCTTGAGCGCTCACGCATGCGCAAGGGGGAATCGAAAAGCCCCGACGCGCACGGTCGCTCCGTTGCGTTCACGCGTAACCACCAACTAGCATGTTTGCAACGGGTTAGGCGTCAGACGCTTCGGCGCGCGAAATTGAATTTGACTTGCGGGTCGGCGGGCGCCGAATATGCGCACGAGGCGAACCGGTTGCAGCCGGTCCGCCTCGGAAATACCGGTCCCGGGGATCCCTAGACACCGAACCCGTGAACCGTCGTCGCGCGTGTCAGAGAGGAGGTTCCGTGAACCGCAGGACGATTCCCATCTGCGGCTTGTTACGTAGCCCCGCTGTCTGAGTGGGTGGGGTGCCGGGAAGAGGACTCCCGGCACCACCACCGGCGCCAACCCTAGCGTCTGGCCGCCGTGCGGTCAACGGAAAGGACGTGATTCGACATGGCAGATGAGTCGCAGGACACGCTGGCCCGGCTCCGCGAGCGACTTTCCCGGCTTGAGCAAGAGCGGCAGCGCATCCTGATCGCCATACAAGTAATCAGCGGAGAGAGCGATCTGGGCAACGGTTCAACTGTCGGCGGCCCGGACGAGGCCTCGGCCGACACGGCCGCATCGCCCGTGATTCCGTCGCCTTCGGTGCGTCGGCCCGAGGTTCGTCCCGACAGCTACTTCGGGCTGAGCCAGCACCAGGCCGCTAGGCGGTACCTCCAAGGCCTCGGCCATGCTGATCGGCTTGAAAACATCCTGAGGTCAATTGTGGCAGGAGGCGTTGAGGTCGGAGGGGCCAATCCTCTCGGGACCCTCAGGGCGACGATGGGGCAGAATACGTCCGTCTTCGTGCGGGTTTCTCCGGGCACGTATGGGCTCCGTGAGTTTTATCCGCAGCTTGGAAATCGGGGCGAGAAGGCACGAACGGGACGCATCCCAAAGAAGCCCGCGAAGTCCGCGAACAAGCGCGTACCGCGTGCTCAGAAGACCAAGAAGGACGCGCCAACGGCGGAGACAGCTTAGGCGCCGCGCCTGCTCCAACGCACCGCGGCCGCCCGGGCTGCAATCTCGCTTCGTCGGGTAGGCGTCATGCTGGCCGCCCTCGCCTTTCCGCCCTTGAGGCCACCCTTGCGGCCCAGCTCGACGGCCGCAGGGTTCTTCCGACGCTTCCGAGCCTTGGGCCTTGCGGGTGTCTCTTCGGTTGCGCGGGCGGCCACGGCGGCAGCCAACTGATTCGGGTCTGACGGCATCCTTGAGCGCTTAGGCATGTCGCCATCATGCCACGGCGTCGGCTGCTCTGCAATGGCCTGCACAGACTGGCTTGACCGGAGGCGGGTTAACCGCCTAGAATGCGTGTCAAGCGAATTGTTGGGCGGCAACGACTTCTAACTGTCGATGCCACAACCGGCCGTCCAACAGTAGACCCCGGGCCAGGAGGGGCCATGCCGGAATACCCGCTAATCCTGACGCTAACCTTCGAAGTCAGACGCCCCAAGTTCTCCGCGCGCGTTGTTGCTCACGGACGCGCGCTGGTGGCTTTTGAAGAGGGCGCATGGTGGTGCCACGGAGTCGAACCGGGCGGCCTAACGGCCCCGGGAGAGGACCCGATGGCAGCATTCAAGGCCTACAAGTTGGCGTTCGAAGGAGTCCTGTACGATCTCGCGGACGATGCCTCAGGATTCGAAGACTTCAGACACGCCGCGTGCTGCTTCATCAAGGACGTGGACAACAACGAATCGGAGCGTTGGCACAGCGCTCGTGCGGAGATCAGGGCCGGAATCGCCGTCGCCGAGCCCTTCAGCGCGCTCAAGCGAGTGACAGACACGGTGGTAGCCACCGTTCAGGTAACCGAGTTGAAGAAGATGGAGGCCAGCCAAGAGGTCGTAGATTTGGCGGAAGCGCTGCCAAGGGCAGCGTGACCGCGTGACTTCGTCAGGGCTGGTCACGCTGAAAGAAATCCGGCGCATGCTGAAAGAGTGTGCGCCGGATTTCGTTTGGGTGGAGAAGGACCACCGGATCCACGTGGGTTACCGTGGGAAGTGGTACCGGGAGTTGCCGAGAGGGGCCCACAACAACAAGGGCGAGGTCCAACGGCCATACGTCAGGAAGCTGGCGAGCCAGCTGGACATCTTGCCGTGCGCCAAGAGGTGGTTCGGGATTCCCTGAGCGGGTCGATTTCAAAATGACCCACTACCGTGCGCCGAAACAGGCCTTGACTGGGCACGGGCACGGGCCGATTCTGCGGCTGACGACACCAGTGGGGCCTCGCGAGAGGCTCGCTGGCGCCCCCGGGGTTGCGACCCCGGGGGTTCTTTGTTTGGGGGGCGTGGGGGGCGGGCGGGATGGGAACGCGCGTGGCATTCCTGGTCGACGGGTTCAACCTCTATCACTCACTGGAAGCCGCGAGCAGGCAACTCGACGGCGCCCCGACCAAGTGGCTCGACGTGCCGGCCCTTTGCAGGGGTTTCCTTCCACAGATCGGCGGCGGCGCCCACCTCGAGGCCGTTCACTACTTCACGTCGCCCGCCAATCATGTCGAGCAGGTGAAGCCCGGCGCGATCGAACGTCATGCGGCATACGTTCGTGCCCTTCGGGCATGCGGCGTCCACGTCGAGCTCGGAAAGTTCAAGGAGAAGTGGCGCACCTGCCCGGCCTGCGGCGAACGGATCGTCTCGCACGAGGAGAAGGAGACCGACGTCGCGATCGCCGTCAGGTTCATGCAGCTTCTCTGGCGCGACCGGTGCGATTGCGTCGTGCTCCTCTCGGCGGACAGCGACCTTTCGCCCGCCATTCGGGAGGCATCGCACAGCTTTCCGGACGTGCCGGTGGATTGCTGTTTTCCATTCGCCCGCGGCAGCCAGGAGCTGAAGTCCCTCGCCCGCCGCTGCTATCGGATCCGCAAGGAGCGCTACCTGCGACACCAGTTGCCGGACGTCGTCGCGCTGCCGGACGGGGCTCGGGTCCGCCGCCCTGAGGGTTGGTAGCCCGAGTCGCGAGTCACTCCGTCCGCGCTACTCCCCGATCGCCACCACCCGCCGCACGGCCTCGCCCCCGCCCGCGGACGCCCGCGCCAGGTAGAGCCCCGGCGCCACGCGGCGCCCCGCGTCGTCGCGCAGGTCCCACGCGAACGCGTGCGCGCCCGCCGCGAACTCGCCCGCGGCCAGCGCCCGCACGCGCCGGCCCGCGGCGTCGAAGACCTCGAGCCGCAGCTCGCCCGCTTCCGGCAGCGTCACCGCGAAGCGCGTCGCGCCGCGTGCCGGGCTCGGCGCCGGCGGCGCGAACGCGAACACCGCCGCGCCCGGCGCGACGCCCGCCACCTGCGCGCTCGGCGCGTCGAACGTCACCGCGACCGGCGGCAGCGTGCAGTGCAGGTCGCCGCCCGAGGGCGTGTCGGTCGCGACCGAGAAGACGCGCAGCGCCGAGCCCGCGAAGCTGTTGCGGCACACCCACAGCTCTCCGCGGTCGTTCAGTTCCGCGTCGGCGAGGCTGTAGCCGCCCGGCGCCCAAACCGTGCCGAGCAGCGTGCCGTCGCTCGCGCGCCACTTGACCAGCGAGGTGTTGGCGGCGAGGTCGGCGACGATCGCGTACGACTTCTGCGCGTCCAGCCACACGACGTCGGCCACGTCGCCGCCGAGCGCGGCCTCGGTGATCGCGACGCCCGCGCTCTTCAGGTTCACCGGGTCCACCCACTCGAGGCCGCCGTCGAGCGCGCCGTAGTTCCCGGCGCAGCCGATCAGCAGCCGGCTCGTCGCCGGGTCGAACTGGAAGGCCGTGACGGGGTTCGTGAGCTGCAGCCGGATCGCCTGCCGGCCCGGCAGCGCCGGGTCGCAGTCCACGAGCGTGTCGGCGCGCGTGTCCACGACCGCGACGTAGGCGGTGTCGTCCGGCAGGTAGCCGCCCGGGCGGTCGATGCGCTGGATCGAGACGAACAGCAGCGGCCCGACCATCACGAGCCGGTCCATCTCGGGCTTGCCGTCGGCGTCCGCGAAGGCGGCGAGCGAAATCGTGCCCGTGTGCGCGCCGGTCTGCGGGTTCACGATCCACAGGTCGGCCGACTCGTAGCGCGTGACGTAGGCCTTCGTCGCCGAGGCGAACGCGATGTCGTGCGGGTTCGAGCCGTTGCCGACCGAGAACTGCAGTTCGGTGGCGTAGGTCGCGGGGTTGACGACCTGCACGTTGTCTCCGCCGAAGCGGTTCACCACGTAGAGCCGGCCGTCGTACCAGCGCAGGCTCGCGTCCGACGCCGGGCTCGAGACGTCGCACTGTTGCGCGCGCGTGGCGAGCGTCGCGGCCGAGAGGCTGCCGGTCGTCCAGTCGGAGCCGAACACGAAGGCCTTCGACTGGGCCGAAGTCGCAGGAGACGCCGCGGCCACCGCGAGGAGCAGCGCGAGCGTGAGGGTGGCCGCGGCCGGGGGAAGCGCGAGGTGCCGGTGCATGCGAGTCTCCTGTGCGTTCATGGACGGGGGGATTCCGGCCCGAGGCGCACGTCGCACGCGACGAACACGCTCCGGCCGGGAAGCGGGTAGCCGCCGACGTCGTCGGCGTGGCGGTCGCCGAGGTTCTTGCCCTCGACCGTCACGCGCGCGCGGCCGAGCGCGCGCGAAAGCGACGCGCCGACCAGCGTGCGGGCGGGCACGCGGCGGAAGTTGATCGGGTCGAGGAAACTGTCGCCCTGGTCGAACACGTCCGCGGACGCGGCCCAGGGTCCGGTGCGCGCGTCGAGCCGCGCGTACGTCTGGTGCTCGGAGCGCTGCGGGATGCGGCGCCCGTGGTAGAGCGAGGCGGGATCGGTCTGCAGCGCCGACGTGCGCGTGCGCGAGCCCGAGAGCGCGAGGCCGCGCCAGCCGAGCCGCCACGACAGCTCGTCGCCGTGGATCGCGGCCGCGCCGAGGTTGCCGGGCCGCGCGCTGCGCTGCGAAGCGGGCAGGAAGACGATGAGCTGGCGCAGGTGCGAGCCGAACGCGGTCCACTCGAGCGAGCCTTCGAACGCTCCCGTGCGCGCGCGCCACGAGCCACCCGCGTCCCAGCTTTCGCCGCGCTCGGGCAGCAGGCGCGGGTTGCCGAGCACGTCGCCCTGGTTGCCGAACAGTTCGAGAAACTCGGGCGCGCGCGAGGATTTCGACCAGTTCGCGCGCGCCTCGAGCCCGCGCGGCAGCCGCAGCCGCGCGCCCGCCTGCGGCGCGTCCAGTTCGCGCGTGACGTCGCTCGCGAACACCTGCCCGCCGGCGAGCGTCGCGCTCAGCCGGTCGTGCTGGCGGTCCCACCGCCGCGCGGCGTGCACGAGCAACGCGTCGCCCGCCAGGTGCAGCTCGAGCCCGGCGTGCGCGCTCTCGGTGTCGCGGCGGCTGGGCGCGGGCGAAGGCAGGCCGAGCGTGGGCGGCGAGGGCTCGGCGTCCTCGCGGCGCGCGGCCAGCCCGGCGCGCGCGGTGAGCCGGCGCCAGCCCGCGGGCGAGAGCAGCTCGGCGGAGAGCCCGCGGTCGAGGAAGCGGTCGTCGGTGTCCTGGAGGCCGAGCCCGAGCTGGCCCTCGCGGTCGCGGAAGCGCGAGCGCTCGCGTTGCGCGTGCGCGCGCAGCGTCGCCCCGGGGCGCGCGGCGGCGGGCGCGAGCGCCGCCTCGAGCGAGCCCAGGTCGCGCTCGAACGCCAGGCGCGGGTTCGGCGCCTGGTTCGCGCCGCGGCCCGGCACGCCCTGCGCCTTGCGGAACAGCTCGCCGCGCGCGCTCAGCGCGAGGCCCTCGCGCGGCGTCCAGGCGAGGCGTGAAAGCAGCGTGCCCGCGTCGTAGCGCGAGTTGGCCCGCGTCGCCCACTGGTCGTCGGCGGCGTTGTAGCGCGTGTCGTTGTCGTCGAAGAAGCGGTAGTCGCCGTCCGCCCCCTGCCAGCCCGCGTGCGCGAGCCAGGCGAGCGCGCCGCGCGAGAGGCCCCACGTGCCGCGCGCCTCGCGGGCGCCGAACGAGCCCGCGGCGACGCGCAGCGCGCGCACGTCGGGGGCCTCCGAGGTGACGAGGTTGACCGCGCCGCCGGGCGTCGCGGCCCCGAAGCCGAGCGGCGCGAGGCCGCGGTAGACCTCGATCCGCTCGACGGCGGTGACCGGCAGGTCGGCGAGGTTGACGACGCCGTGCGCGGCCGAGGTGAGCGGCACGCCGTCGAGGAAGACGCTCACCTGCCCCGCCGGCGCGCCGCGCAGCGAGAGCGTGCTGAACGAGCCGAGCCCGCCGTACTGCGTGACGCGCACGCCCGCGGCGGCCGACAGCACCTCGGAAAGCGTCTCGAGCGCGCGGTTGGCCCCGCCCGCGCGCAGGTCCGCGACGCTCGCGGTCGGCAGGCGGCGGCGCGCGTCGAGCCGCGCGCGCTCGCGCCGCACCTCCACCGCGGGCAGCGTCGCGACCGGCCGCGGCAGCGAGTCCGCGGCGGGCGGCGGGGCGGACATGCCCGCGCCCGCGCCCGGCGGAGCGGGGGACGCCGGGGCGGACGCGAGCAATGTGAGGCTCAGCAGAAGTTCGATCACGGCGTCCTTCGCGCACGAATCGAAAGCCCCGCCGTCGCGGGAGGAGCGCGAGGGCGGGGCGGCGCGAAAGTCCGCGGCCACCGCGCCTTCTTCCGAGGCGACGGGCCTGTGGCTTCCGGGCAGGTTTCCTGACTCAGGGCGCCGGAGCGTTTCCGCTTCGGCTCGCGCGCCTTCCCCGCGGACTTGCCGCGAGTGGCTTGCTGCGCGATGCGCCCATCACAGTGGCGGGACCGTGCGGGATTCTCACCCGCTTCCCTGTTACCCCACGCGATGCGGGCACCCGGAAGATGTCGGGCGGCAGGATGCACGCGCGGCGGGACGCGCGTCAATGCCCGTTTGCGCGGCGACGTCGCGGCTCCGCGGCGAAGGCGGGCGCGTCCGCACCGCGAGCCGCGGCCCGCCGCTCTACGAGGCCTGACCCCGGGCCAGCTCCCGCGCGCGCGCGAACACGGCGTGCCACATGGCGCGCGTGAGCCTGCCGGTGTTGGTGTTCTGGCGGCTCGGGTGGAAGCTCGCGAGCAGCACGCGGCCGTCGGGCAGCTCGGCCTCGGCGCCGTGCGCGAACGCCGGGCGCTCGCGCGGCCCGAGGCGCTCCCACCAGCCGCTCGCGCGCAGGAACGCCTCGTGGCCGATGCGCCCGAGCGCGACCACCACGCGCACGCGCGCGAGCAGCCGGATCTCGGCCTCGAGGTACGGGCGGCAGTTCTCGAGCTCCCCGGGCAACGGCTTGTTGCCGGGCGGTGCGCAGCGGCCGGCCGCGCCGATCCAGCAGTCCGTGAGCCGCATGCCGTCGTCGCGCGAGAGGCTCTCCGCCCGGCTCGCGAAACCGTGGCGGTGCAACGCCTCGTAGAGCCAGTCGCCGCTCGAATCGCCGGTGAACATGCGGCCCGTGCGGTTGGCGCCGTGCGCGCCCGGCGCGAGGCCGACGAGCAGCACGCGCGCGCGCGGGTCACCGAAGCCGGGCACCGGCCGGCCCCAGTAGGCCTGGTCGCGGTAGGCCTTCTTCTTCTCGCGCGCGACGCCCGCGCAGTACGCGCGCAGGCGCGGGCAGCGCTCGCACGCGACGATCGCGCGGTTCACCGCCCCGAGCGTGCGCCAGCGGGGCGCCGCCGCGCGCGCGCTCACCGCGCCCCCAGCCAGCTCACGCGGCGCACGATCACGCCGCGGGCGTCCTCGGCGCGCGCGAAGTAGAGGCCCGGCGCGGCGCGCCCGCCGCCGTCGCGCTCGCCCGCCCAGCGCAGCCGGCCCGCGCCCGCGACCTCGCGCGCCCACACCCGCCGCCCGGCGGCGTCGAGCACCTCGAGGCGCGCCGTGCCCGCCGCGCCCGCGAGCGTGAACGTCACCTCTCCGCGCGCGGGATTGGGGCCGACGGCGAGGCGCAGCGCGCAGCGGCCCGCCAGCAGCGAGTCGCACTCGCCCGAGAGCCTGAGCAGCGCGAAGTCGCCCGCGCCGAGCCAGAACCGCACGCGCCCGTCGGCGTCCGTATCGAGCGCGTCCCAGGCGCCCGTGTCGCTGCGCCACCAGACGCGCCGGCCCGCCGCGGGCAGGAGCGCGAGGACGTGTCCCGCCACGGAGTCGGCGTTCGCCACGAACAGGTGCGGCACGCCCGCCGAATCGGCGAAAGTGCCGATCGTCGCGCGGCCCTCGACCGCCTCGAGCAGCGAATCGGGCGCGAACGCCGTGCCGCCCGCGGGCACGGAGCCCGCGTGCTCGGTCGCGAGCCACAGCATCCCGGCGAGCGCCTCGCCGAGCGGCCGCAGGCGCGCGTTCAGGTCGCGCACGGCGTCGTACTTCGCGGTGCGCTCGCCCTCCCACCCGATCATCGCGGGCTGCCAGTTCCACTGCGGGTCGGGCGGCGGCGTCCAGTAGGTGAAGTAGCCGATCCCGCGCGCGCCGTAGGCGAGCCACTGCGCGACCTGCCAGCGGAGCAACGCGGGCGGGACGTCGCGCAGGTGGCCGTGCTCGACGAGCTGGACGATGCCCCAGAACGGCAGGCCGTTCTCGCGCGCGATCGCCGCGAGGCCCGCGACGTTCTCGACCAGGAGCCCGCGGTCCCCGGTCACCGTGAAGTCGTAGTGGTCGTTGCACAGCACGGCGGGGCCGACCTCGCGAACGTAGGCGCGCGTGTACTCGAGCCACGCCTCGCGCGAGGGGAACGCACCGCGCCCGAGCAGGTTGTTCCACCCCGGGTGCGCCGGGTCGCGCTCGCGCAGCAGCGCGACGTACCAGGCCTTTTCGGCGAACTCCGCCCGCGCGGGCTCGTCGCCCAGGTAGTAGCCGAGGAACGCCGGGTCGTCGCGGTAGCGCGCCGCCACGGTGTCGGCCCACGCCAGCGCGGCGCTGTCGCCGGGCGGCACGTTCGCGAGGTCCATGTCGAGGAGCAGGTTCCGCACGCCGTGCGGGCGGGTCCACTCGAGCCGCGCGCGGTTGGCCGCGACCGTGCCCGAGTCCTCCCACGCCAGCACGGTCACGTTCAGGCCCGCTTCCGCCAGCTCCGCGTAGCGCTCCGCCGAGGCGTGTTCCCGCGGCGGGCTCACCCAGCCGAAGAGCGCGAAGCGCGGCAGGTCCGCGGCCGGCGCCGCGGGGGCGGCGGCGGCGCGCGGCGCGGCCACGCGGCCGGCCTCGGCCGGGCGGTCCCCCGCGCCGGCCGCGGCCAGCAGCAGCGCCGCCAGCAGGGCGATCTCGGTTCGTTGCATGTCCGTCACGGTGGGCTTGACGCGGTCTTGAAAGGCCCCGGGCGATACTCTAGCTTCCCCCGGTGCTCGAACGATTGAAGGGCCTCCTCCTCGGAGGCCCAAAGAACCTCCTCGACCCGCGCATCCACCACCAGCTCGCGCTGATCGCCTTCTTCGCGTGGGTGGGCCTCGGCTCCGACGGACTGTCCTCCTCGTCCTACGGTCCCGAGGAGGCGTTTCTCGCCCTCGGGAGCCACACGCACCTCGCACTGTACCTGACGGTGGCGATGGTGCTCACGGTCTTCCTGATCGCGGCCTCGTACACCCAGATCATCGAGCTGTTCCCGAGCGGCGGCGGCGGCTACCTCGTCGCCACCAAGCTGCTGGGCACCACCCCCGGCGTCATCTCCGGCTCGGCGCTGGTCGTGGACTACGTGCTCACGATCTCGATCTCGGTGGCCTCGGGCTGCGACGCCATCTTCTCGTTCCTGCCCCCGGACCTGATCGCCTGGAAGCTGCCCGTCGAACTGGTCGTCGTGGCCGGGCTCACCGGACTCAACCTGCGCGGCGTGAAGGAGTCCGTCGCGGTGCTCATGCCGATCTTCGTGGCGTGGTTGCTCACCCACGTCCTGCTGATCGTCTACGGCATCGCCACGCACACGACCCAGATGCACACGCTGCTCGCCGACACGGTCGTGGACACGCGCAGCGCCGTGGACGAAATGGGCGTGCTGGCGGTGATCATGCTGTTCCTGAAGGCCTTCTCGCTCGGCGGCGGCACGTTCACCGGCATCGAGGCCGTCAGCAACAGCACCG
>CAZUEM010000049.1:0-11569 GCA_964619155.1 uncultured bacterium | reverse complement strand
TTCTCGCTCGGCGGCGGCACGTTCACCGGCATCGAGGCCGTCAGCAACAGCACCGCCATGCTGCGCGAGCCGCGCGTCGAGACCGGCAAGAAAACCATGGCCTACATGGCCACGTCCCTGTCGTTCATGGCCGGCGGCATCCTGCTCTGCTACCTGCTGTTCGGCATCCAGCACGAACAGGGCAAGACGCTGAACGCCGTGCTGTGGCAGTCCATGACCTCGGGCTGGAACGCCGGCGGCGTGGCCTGGGGCCAGTGGCTCGTCATCTTCACGCTGCTGTCCGAGGGCGCGCTGCTGTTCGTGGCCGCGCAGACGGGCTTCATCGCCGGCCCGGCGACGCTCGCCGCGATGGCCGTGGACAACTGGGTCCCGAAGCGCTTCGCGCACCTGTCGGAGCGGCTCGTCACGCAGAACGGCATCATCACGATGGGCCTCGCGGCCGTGGCGACGCTGCTCTACACCGGCGGCTCGGTGAAGATCCTGGTCGTCATGTACTCGATCAACGTGTTCCTCACGTTCACGCTGTCGCAGATGGGCATGATGCGGCACTGGTGGGACCTGCGGAGCACGCTGCCCCACTGGCGCCGGGCGTTCATCGTCGCGACGCTGGGCACGATGGTGACGGGCGGCATCCTGATCGTGACCTCGATCGTCAAGTTCACGCACGGCGGCTGGATCACGCTGATCGTCACGGGCTCGTTCGTCGCGCTGTGCATGCTGGTGCGGCGCCACTACCAACAGGTGCGCGGCGTCCTCAAGAGCCTCGACGAGGTGCTCACCGACCTGCCGCTGCCCGCGCGCGAGGTGGCCCCCGAGCTGGCGCCCGACGGGCCCACCGCGGTCGTGCTGGTCGAGTCCTACGCCGGGCTCGGCATCCACACGCTGCTGTCGGTGCAGCGCATGTTCCCCCGCCACTTCAAGAACCTCGTGTTCGTCTCGGTCGGCCTCGTGGACTCGGGCCAGTTCAAGGGCACCGAGAGCGTCACCGCGCTCGAGGAGAAGGTGCGCGCCGACCTCGAGAAGTACGTCGAGCTGGGCATGCGCATGGGGTACTACTCCGAGTACCGCTTCACGCTCGGCACCGACCTGATCGAGGAACTCGAGCACATCTGCCTCGACCTCCAGAAGGAGTTCCGGCGCTCGATGGTGTTCGCCGGGCAGCTCGTCTTCCAGCGCGAGACGGTGTTCACGCGCACGCTGCACCACGAAACGGCTTTCTCCATCCAGCGCCGCCTCCAGTTCGCGGGCATCCAGGTGATCATCCTGCCCATCCGCGTCTGGGAGAAGAAGAAGACCGCGTAGGGAACGGCGCATCGCGCCCGCAACGCAGGAGGCTCCATGTACCAGATCGACATGCGCGGCAAGCACGCGCTCGTGATGGGCGTCGCCAACCACCGCAGCCTCGCGTGGGCGATCGCCGAGTGCCTCGCGAAGGCCGGCGCGCGGCTGTGCCTGACGTACGCGAGCGAGCGGCTCAAGCCCGCGGTCGAGGAGCTGGCGGCGACGCTGCCGCACGCGTTCACGACCGAGTGCGACGTCACGAAGGACTACGAGATCGACGAGGTCGTGCAGAAGCTGCAGGGCCGCTGGGGCTCGCTCGAGATGCTGGTGCACGGCATCGCGTTCGCCCGCAAGGAGGACCTCGAGGGCAGCTTCGTCAAGACCCCGCGCGAGGGCTTCCAGCTCGCGCTCGACGTGAGCGCCTACTCGTTCATCAACGTCGTGAACCGGGCCATGCCGCTGCTCGAGAAGAACGGCGCCAGCGTGATCACGCTCTCCTACCTCGCCGCCAACCGCGCGATCCCGAACTACAACGTGATGGGCAGCGCCAAGGCGGTGCTCGAGCAGGCCACACGGCAGATGGCCTACGAGCTGGGCCCGAAGAACATCCGCGTCAACGCGCTCTCGGCCGGCCCCGTGAACACGCTGGCCGCGCGCGGCATCCGCGGCTTCACGGACATGCTCAAGGAGCACTCCGGCGCCGCGCCGCTCGAGCGCAACATCACGAAGGAGGAGGTCGGGACCGCGGGCCTGTTCCTGCTCTCCGACCTCGCGAGCGGCATCACCG
The DNA here is from genome assembly GCA_964619155.1 of uncultured bacterium. GTDB lineage: Bacteria > Eisenbacteria > RBG-16-71-46 > RBG-16-71-46 > RBG-16-71-46 > CAIXRL01. Next base: position 9,501 of record CAZUEM010000049.1, on the reverse strand, counting down.
GCACCACGCTCTACGTGGACGCCGGCTGGCACATTCTCGGCATGTAGCACCCGGGCGTCCCCCGCGCCCGGCCCCCGTGTCCCCGTCCATCGGACAAGGAGGTTTCATGCTCGCGAGGGTTCGTGCGGTTCCGGCGTGGCCGGCCGTGATGCTGGCGGTGGTGGTGTTCGGCGCGGGCTGCGGCGCGGGCGGCGGCGGGGGCACGGGCGGCGAGGCCGCGGCCGCGCGCGACCGCGAGCAGGCGAAGGCCGGCTGGCTGCTGAAGCTGGAGGGGTTCCCGTCCGCGCTGGCGCTCTCGCGCATGGACGTCTTCCTCACCGAGGACGAGAGCGCGCCCGAGGTGTTCGACATCCGCGGCGAGGGCGTCCGGCTCGTCGGCATGATCCCGGGCACGATGCAGGTCGGTTACGGCGAGGCGTTCGACAAGCTGGTCGGCCGCTCGCTCGCGATCGACGCCAACGGCGGCGACCCGTCCGAGCCCGGCGTTTCGTCGGTGACCGTGGACGGCGTGACGTACCCGGTCGCGGGCGGGACGTTCACCATCGAGAAGCTGAGCGGCAAGTGGGAAGGCTCCGAGGGCGACAAGACGCTCCACGGCGCCGTCGAACTGCGTCTGCTCGGCGCCGAGGGCGACCGCACCGTGCGCGGCACGATGTCCGTGCACGTGGTGACCTGGGGATGAGCCCGCGGCCGGCCGGGCTCGCGGCCGCGGTGCTCGCGGCGGCGCTCGCGGCCCCCGCCGTCGCGGGGGCGCAGGCCGCGTCGCAGCGCGCGCTGCCCGAGAGCACGACGGTCATCCTGCTCGGCACCGGCACCCCGGTCGCGATCGCCGGCGCGCAGGGGCCCGCGACCGCGGTGGTGGCGGGCGGGCGGCTGTTCGTCTTCGACGCCGGGCCCGGCGTGATGCGGCAGATCGAGGCCGCGGGACTGCCCTACCGGCGCGGCCCCGTCACGGCGCTGTTCCTCACCCACCTACACAGCGACCACACGCTCGGTTACCCCGACCTCGTCTTCACCTCGTGGGTCATGGGCCGCCGCGACCCGCTCCGGGTGATCGGCCCGCCGGGAACGAAGCGCATGACCGGCCTGCTGCTCGAGGCCTGGGGCGAGGACATCGCGGTGCGCACCGAGGGGCTCGAACGCGGCGTCCCCGGCGGCTGGCGCGTGGACGTGCGCGAGACGACGGGCGGCGTCGTGTACGACTCGGCCGGCGTCACGATCCGCGCGATCCGCGTGCCGCACGGCAACTGGGAGCACTCGTTCGCCTACCGCGTGGACGCGCCGGGCAAGTCGGTGCTCATCTCGGGCGACACCGCGCCGTGCGCGGCGATCGAAGAGGCCGCGCGCGGCGTGGACGTGCTCGTGCACGAGGCCTACCCCGAATCGCGCCTCAAGCCCGAGGACCGGCCGGGCGGCGACGAGTGGCCGAAGTACATGCGCGCGTTCCACACGTCCGACCGTGAACTGGGCGCGATCGCCGCGCGTGCGAAGCCGCGGCTGCTCGTGCTCACGCACGTCGTGCGCATGGGCGGCACCGACGCGGAACTGCTCGAGGGCCTGCGCGCGGGCGGCTGGACCGGCCCGGTCGCGATCGGCCGCGACCTCGACCGGTACTGAGGCGCGAGCGGCGCGCCACCCGGCGCGGCCGAAAGCCGCGCCGGCCGCCTTCGCCTACACGCCCTCGGTGCCGCGGAAGAGCGCCGCGACGTCCAGCGCCGGGGCCTGCGTTTGCGTCGCGAGCGCGACCCAGGTCTGCGCGAGCCGGTCCTTGCCCGCGCCGAGCGCCGTCGCGACCAGCGCGAGCGACTCGGCGAGCCGGTCCGGCTCGCCGTCCGCGACGATGCGGTGCCAGACCGCCTCCTCGAGGACGTTGAACGCGGTCTGCACTTCGCCGATGCCGAAGCCCATGCGGTGCCGGTCGCGCGCCACCGCCTCGGCGTGCGCCTCGATGGGCGCGAGATGACGCGTGCGCACGCACTCGCGCATGGCCTCGTAGAGCGCGCGCAGGCGCGAGTGGATGGCCTCGGCTCCGGCCTCCTCGTAGTGCCGCAGGTGGGCGCGCTTCATCGCCTCGACCCCGTCGGCGAGGACGGCGATCTCCTTCTCGTTCAGCAGGCGGTTCAGTTCCATGCGCGTCTCCCCCGCGGCCGGGCCCGTGCGGCGAGGCGCACCGGACCGGCGGCGCCCTCGGCTTCTCGCGGGCCGGACTCTAGCCCACGGTCTCCTTGACGACGACCTTGGCCGAGAGGTTCTCCAGGGTCGCGATGCGTTCGCGCAGCAGCTGCTTGTAGCCGAGCGAATAGGTGCGGTGCAGCTCGTGCAGCTTGTCGCGATGGGCCTGCTCGAGGAGCTCCGTGAGGATCTCGCGTTCGTGTTCGGTCAGTTCGATGGTCATGGCGTGGCCTCCTTCCCGGCCGGGGATCGTCTGCTGCAAGGCCGACGATAGCCCCGTCCGGGCCGCACCGACAGCGGGCGAAACCCGAATGAAGAACGCGGACGGACTCACGCGCACGGGCCGAGGCCCGACCGGTCACTCGGCGTCCGCCGTGCCGTCGCGGCGTCAGCGAGGGCTCGCGGGCCGCAGCCGCCACACCACGCGCTCGGCGGCGCGCAGGCGCGCCTCTCCGGCGCGCGCCGCCTCGGCGCTGTCCGCCGGCACGACGCGGCGCGGCACGCTCCAGCGCCGCTCGACATACAACGTGTCGGACGCGATGTGCGACCGGCGCTCGAAGCGGACGGCCGGCGTCGCGATCACGGTGTCGGACGGGGCCTCGGCCGCCCAGCCCGGCGGCACACGAAGCGCGAATCGTTCGTTCGACTCCCGCGCTTCCAGCCGCACGTCGATGCCGCGTTCGGCGAGCACGAACGACGGTCCCGGCTCGTCGGCGAGCCGGGGAAGCATGAGCGCGAGACTGCCGTCCGCCAGCTTGCGCGCGATCCCGGGTTGACTCCATCCCGCCTCGGCCCGGCACGCGGGGGCACCAGCGTCATCGCCCGCCCGCCAGTCATTCAGCGCCAGCCCGGGCGCCCGGCGCGCCGCGGTACGCAACCGCATCCTCGCCCAACCCGCGTCCCCGGCGGAGCGGCGCGCGGCGCGATCGGCGCGCGCCGCGGCCCCTCGGGCCTCGAAGCTCAGGATTCCCGCTCCCAGTCCGTCCGGGCGCACCTGCCCCGCCATGGTCCACGACTGCAGGTGCGCGGCGCCCTCGGCGTCGGGCAGCCGCACGAGCCGTCCGTCGCGCGAGTCGGCGAAGAGCGCGAGACTGCCCTGCTCCGCCTCGGGCAGCTCGCCAAAGGGCGTGTCCGGGTCGGTCGGGTCGAAGAACAGCACGCGGCCGGCGCCCGGCACCTCGAGTGCCGCGCTCGCGCTGCTCGTCTCGCTCAAGGAGACAGCGGCGATGCAGTGGTCGAACTGCTGCGGTGTCGGCCAGGCCGCCTGAACTCGGCCCCGGTCGCTCGAATAGACGGGCACGAGCCAGGCGCGCAGCCCGGCCGCGCGCGCCAGCGTGCAGAACAGGTGAGCCTTGTCCTTGCAGTCGCCGTAGCCGTTCGCGAGCACGTCGCGTGCGGGGCGCGGGCGGTAGCCGCCCCCGCGTCCCAGCCCGGTCGCGATCGAGACGTACCGCAGGGACTGGACGTGCACCGCCAGCCTCCGCGCCCGTTCGAAGTCGCTGTCGGCGCCCGCGATGAGCCCGCGCGCCCGTTCGGTGACTCGGCCGTTCGAAGCTTCCACGGGCGCCAGCTCGCAGATCCATGCCGCGACTTCGCCCCAGCTTCCGAACGTGCGCGCGCGCAGCGGCCGATCCGGCCGGAACGCGAAGGCCAGCCGTCGCGGCGCGCCGGCGGCCGCGGGCAGCATGGCGTAGGACCACGAGGCCTCGCGGGCCGCGGGCGACTCCAGCGAGTCACCGGGGTAGTGCCGGACGGTGACGCGCCAGCCCTCGGGCCACTCCATGCGCACGCGGCAGCGAATCACCGGAACCACGTCCTGCACGGGCAGATCGAAGTCCAGGAAAGGCGGCGCATCCTCGTGTTCCCACTCCGCGACCAGGCACTCGCCCGGCGCCAGCCCCCCCGGGACGACGAGTGAGCGGAAGCGCACTTCCGTGTGCAGGTCCGCGGTCGCGGGCGAGAGATCGGCGGGCTCGAGACGCACGCCGGCGTCCGTCGCCCCACGCGCGACGCGCCAGCCCGTGATCTTGGGCGGCCGGCCCTGCTGCTCGACGTAGAAGACGCGCGGGAGCGCTAGCGGCCCGGCATCCTCCGCGAGCACGCGCACGATCCGGCGCCCGCGCCGCACGACTCGTCCGTCCGGCAGCATGCGGATCGAGGTCTCCCCGAGCAGCAAGACGGCCGGGGCGCCGGCGCCGGCGCTCGCCGTGTCGGCGAGCACCTCGACCGCCCACGCGGGAAGCTCTTCGGCCGGAGCGGCCATGGCCGCGCGGGGCGGCGCTGCCGCGACGACGACGAGTGCGCAGCGGACGGCGAAACGCCGCAGCCGGCGTTCAACGGTCCGGGGCAATCACCACCTCGAGGTTGGCGAGCGCCATTTCGCGACAGCGCGCGAGCAGGCCGCGCACGTCCTTCCATCGCGCGGCAGGAATCGGTGAGTCGGCCGAACCGAAGGCCTGCTCGCGCTCGAACTCCACACGACCGCCGGCGGAGTCGATCCGGCAGGTGGCCGACACCTTCGGACCCTCGGGAAGCGACAGCGAGTCGGGCAACCCGGGGGCGATCGCACGCGCACCCATGGGAAGCGTCAACCGCACGCGCAACACCTCCGTCCACGCGAAAGGCCATTCCACCGGCTGCGTGCGCAAAGTGTCCTCGGTCAGGGCGGCCTCGGCGGGGGGCCACGGATCGAGTGGCACCAGGGCGGTCGTACCGGCCAGAGCCGCGTAGTCGGGGATGCGCACTCGGCAGCGCCACCCGACGGGCCCGATGCCGTCGGCGGGCAGTCGCCACTCGAACGAGTCCGTTTCCGCCTCGGTCCAGCGGCCCCGCAGCGCCGACAGCGCACGCACGGTGCGCTCCGCTCGATCGAGCAGCCGCAATTCCGCCAGGTGCAGGGCCGCCAGGTGCCCGTGGTACGTCGTCTCGATCGTGCCCTGGAGCCCTCCGGCCGCGGACCAGTGCAATGAAGCAGTTCGCTCTTCGCGCGAGAGCCGGCCTGGCGCACGGGGAACGACGGTCCGCCTGACGACGGAACTGCCGATGAGGTAGGCGGTGCAGCCTTCGAGGGAGGCTTCCACGAAATCCGGCGGCCGCACAGGGTCGCCTGGATCGAACCAGCGCCAGCGGCCACGGTCGGCGATGACGACGACGAGCCGATCCGCATGCCGGGGATCAGTCGCGAAACCGAATGCGGTCTGCATGCCGTCCACGACGACGGCGAGCCTCACGTCGAGCCCTGCCGCGAGCGCCAGCGCCGCGAAAGCGACGTTGACGCCCTGCGCGTCGCTCGCTCCGTTCGCGAGTGTGATGCGCGGGCGATCGTCGACGCCGAGCCCGGAGCGGGCGGACGAGTCGGTGGCGGACAGGTTGCGCAGGCCGGTGCGGCACCAGCGGAACAGCCGCTCGATCCGCTCCGAGACCGGAAGATCGCCGGGAGCGATTCGTGCGGCCGCGACGCGCACGGAATCGTCCAGCGGCAACATCGCCTCGAGCGGCTTGCCGATCTCCGTCCCCGCGGTGAAGCGGGCCATGCGCGGCGGGTTGACGGGATCTCCGTACAGACCCAGCACGATCAGCCTCGTCCGCCACTCGGCGTCGGCCAGAGGCTCGCGACGGCGCGCGGGCAGGTCGCGGACTTCGAGCCGCCGGTAGCCGTCGGCGTCCACCGTCACGCCGCCGGCGAGGGACGCGGCGCCGTTCGTGCGCAGCGTGAAGGATTCCTCCCGCCACGCACGCACCCGGAGCACGAACGAGCGCAGAGGAATGTCCTCCTGCACCGGCACGACCAGTGTGCGGAGGTACCGGCCGTCGAGCGAGCGGATGCGCGAGTAGGTCTCCACGAGGCTGCCGGCCTCGAGCCCAGGCACCGAATAGCGGCGCTCGCGAAGGCGCACCTTACCGATGCGCGCGACCTCGCGATCGAACATCTGCTCTGGCTGGAGCGTGCGCCGGCGGCCGCCCGGTGTGGTGACCGTGACGGAAACGAACTCGATGCGGGTGTCGTCGTCGAAGGGAATCGCGGCCACGCCGAGCTGCTCGGCGGCCCGTGGCGAGTAAACCATCACGGCGCGCCGGCTCTCGATGAGCCGGTCGAAGCCCTGTGCGACGACGCCGTCCACGACGCGCACGTCCCAGCGGATGATCTCGGCTTCGGCATCCGGATCGAGCGCCGGGCGTGCGAGCGCACGCCCTGCCGGGTCCAGGTCCGCCGCCTGCGCGGGCACGCCATACAGCGCCCGCGCGCAGAGGATCGCAGCGAGCGCTCCCAGGACCAGCTTCGGGGGGGAGCCGGACCGGCGACTGCTCAGCCCGCCAGCCGTGCGCCTTCCTTCATCAGCCAAGACCCGATCACGTTGCGCTGGATCTGGTTCGTGCCCTCGTAGATCTGCGTGATCTTGGCGTCGCGCATCATCTTCTCGACCGGGTAGTCGGTCATGTAGCCGTAGCCGCCGAAGATCTGCACGGCGTCGGTCGTGACCTTCATCGCCACGTCGCTCGCCAGCACCTTGCACATGGCCGAGATGTGGCTCACGTCCCTGGCGTCGCCCGAGTCGATGCGGTCGGCGAGCGCGTAGATGAGCGCCTTGGCGGCCTCGGTCTGCGTCGCCATGTCGGCGAGCATCCACTGCAGGCCCTGGAAGTTGAGGATGCTCTGCCCGAACTGGTGGCGCTGGTGGGCGTACTTGAGCGTCTCCTCGAGCGCGCCTTCGGCGATGCCGAGCGCCTGCGCCGCCACGCCGGGGCGGGTGATGTCGAACGTCTTCATCGCGACGATGAAGCCCATGCCCTCGCGCCCGAGCAGGTTCTCCTTCGGGATGCGCGCGCCGTCGAAGATCAGCTCGCGCGTCACCGAGGCATGGATGCCCATCTTGGTTTCCTTCTTGCCGAAGGTGAACCCGGGCGTGCCCTTCTCGATGATGAAGCACGACGCGCCGCGCGCGCCCTTCTCGGGATTGGTGAGGCCGACCGTGGTGTAGATCTCGGCCTCGCCGCCGTTGGTGATGAACACCTTGGTGCCGTTGAGCACGTATTCGTCGCCGTCGCGGCGCGCGGTGGTGCGCTGGGCGCTGGCGTCGGAGCCGGCCATGGGCTCGGTGAGCCCGAACGCGGCGAGCCGCTTCCCGTCGGCGATCGCGGGCAGGTACTTCTGCTTCTGCTCGTCGGAGCCGAACAGGATGATCGGGAACGCGCCGAGCGCCGTGCCGGCGAACGCGAGCGCGATGCCCGCGCAGACCTTGGAGAGCTCCTCGGTGACGAGGCACATGTTCGTCACGCCGTAGCCGCTCTCGAGCATCCCGCCGTACTTCGTCGGAATGAACACGCGGAACAGGTCGGCCTTCGCCAGCTCCTCGACGATGTCCCACGGGAAGATGTTCTCTTCGTCGTACCGCGCGCGAACCGGCTTGACCTTCTCCTCGGCGATGCGCCGGGCGAGGTCGCGGATCATCGTTTGTTCTTCGGTCAGGTGGTGATCCATCGCGTCTCCCTCGTCGGCCGGTCGGCCGTGCGATATCAGCGTCGCGCCCGGACCCGGGCGCCGGAGCGCCGGTGCCGGGCGTGCCGGACTTCCCTGCGAACGGGCGTATCCATAACAGAAAGCCGCGACGCGGGTGATGCTCCTTTCGGACCGTGGCGCGCCCCCCGCGGGCGGCGCCGGGCCGCGCGAAATGCACGCCTGCCGGCCCTTCCGCTCCGGCCCGGACGGCCCCGGGAATATCCCGGGGGGGCGGGCGTACCCCTCTGCGAAGCCCCTTGCAGCAGTGGACCCCGACCCAGGACCGGAAGGAGAAGCGCCATGAACGCCCGGCACTCGATGTTCCCGAACCTGCGCGCCGCGCTCGAACAGACCGCCGCGCGCGTCACCGCCCTCCTCGTCGCCTTCGCGGCCGTCGCCGCGCTCGCCGGCGCCGCCGGCGCCACCGTGCGCCCGTCGTACGACGTCCGGACCGACTTCTGGGCCGACGGCAACCTCGTGGACGTGCAGATCCAGGTGGACGGCTCGGCCGCTCCGCTCTACGTGAAGCCCCGGACGGACAACCGCCACTACTTCGAAGCGTTCGCCGGCCGCAACTACTCGGTCGTGCTGCGCAACAACAGCGGCCGCCGCATCGGCGTGCTGCTCACCGTGGACGGCCTCAACGTCGTGAACGGCGAGATCACGCGCCTCGCCTCGAGCGAGCCCATGTACGTGCTCGACCCGTGGGAGAGCGCCACCATCCGCGGCTGGCGGACCTCGATGAGCGAAGTGCGCCGGTTCGTGTTCGTGGACGAGAAGCGCTCCTACGCCGAACGCACGGGCCAGGCCAACAGCGACATGGGCTGGATCCGCGTGCTCGCCTTCCGCGAGCAGAACTCGATCGGCATCCTCGAGTGGGGCCGGCAGAAGAACGAAGTGCGCAGCCAGCCGTGGCGCGAGACGCTCGGCGACCGCGCCGAGAAGGCGCCGACGAGCCCCGAGGCCGCGGCGCCGCGCGCCAACGCCCAGGAAGCGCCCGCGCCGACGCGGCAGCGCCTGCAGGGCGCCGACGAGATGAAGTCCATGGCCGAACTCGACGTCCCGAAGGACGCGGGCGGCTCCTTCCCCGGCACCGGCTGGGGCGACCGTCGCACGGACCGGGTGCACTACGTGGACTTCCGTCCCGAGCGCAACGCCACCGACCAGCTCGTGTTCCGCTACGAATACGCCCGCGGCCTCGTCGCCCTCGGGATCTTCCCCGACCGCGACCGGCTCCGCGAACGCGACCGCGGCGGCATGGTGGGCTTCGCGAAGCCCCCGCGCTGGTAGTTTCCGGCTCGAATCCAACCGGCCGCCCCGACACCCCGGGGCGGCCGGTTTCTTTGCTTTCGCCGGGCGCGCCGCTCGGCTATTGCTCGCGGCATGAGCGACCCCGGCCGCGCCGCACCCGTCGCACCATCCGACCCTTCGCGCGCCCGCGCGCAGCGGGCGTGGTGCCTGTACGACTGGGCCAACTCGGCGTTCGCGACCAGCGTCGTGGCGGCGATCCTGCCCGTCTACTTCTCGAGCGTGGCCTCGGCCTCCATGCCCGCGCACCAGGCCACGGCGATGTGGGGCTACGCGAGCGCGGCGGCGCTGGCGGTGACGGCGGTGCTCTCGCCCATCGCGGGCGCGCTCGCCGACCAGACGCGCCGCCGCAAGCCCGGGCTGCTCACGTGCGTGCTCGTCGGCGCCGCGGGCACGCTCGCGCTCGCGGTGCTGCCCGGCCAGCCGTGGTGGGCGCTGCTCGCCGCGTTCGGCGTCGCGTTCATCGCGTTCGCGACCGGCAACGTGCTCTACGACTCGCTGCTGCCCGGCATCGCGCACGACTC
>CAZUEM010000048.1:11365-22771 GCA_964619155.1 uncultured bacterium | reverse complement strand
CCGAGATCGCGCGGGTGCTCGAGCGCCTCGCGGTCCGCCTCGAGATCGAGGGGGCGAACCCGTTCCGCGTGCGGGCGTACCGCGAGGCCGGCCGCATCGTCGGCGCCCACGCCGAGGCCATGAGCGCGATCGCCGGCACGCCCGGCGCGCTCGAGGCCCTGAAGGGCATCGGCAAGGACCTCGCGGGCAAGATCCGCGACCTGGTCGGCACGGGCCGCACCGAACTGGACGACGAACTGCGCGCCAGGATTCCGGACGAGGTCGTGGACTTCACCGAGCTGCAGGGCCTCGGCCCCAAGCGCGTGAAGACGCTGTTCGAGACGCTCGGCATCCGCGACCGCGACGCGCTCGAGAAGGCCGCGAAGGCCGGCAAGCTGCGCGACCTGCCCGGCTTCGGCGAGAAGGTCGAGCAGAACGTGATCAAGGCCCTTGCCACCGCCAGCCAGTGGTCGGGCCGCATGCTGCTCGCCGCCGCCTGGCCGCTCGCCCACGCGCTGCGCGAGCGCGTCGCGGCGGTGAAGGGCGTCGCGCAGGCCGAGCTGGCCGGCTCGTTCCGGCGCCGCCGCGAGACCATCGGCGACCTCGATCTGCTCGTGACGGGCGGCGACGCGGAAGCGGTGATGGAGGCGTTCGCCGGCCACGAGTCGGTGGCCGAGACCATCGGGCGCGGCGACACCAAGTGCAGCGTGCGCCTGAAGGGCGGTCTGCAGGTGGACCTGCGCGTGGTGCCGGCGGCGAGCTTCGGGGCGGCGCTCCTCTACTTCACCGGCTCGAAGGCGCACAACATCGAGCTGCGCAAGCTCGCGATCGAGAAGGGCTGGAGCCTCAACGAGTACGGCCTCACCAAGGGCGAAAAGACGCTCGCCGGCCGCACCGAGGAGGAGGTCTACGCGAAGCTCGGCCTGGCGTGGATTCCGCCCGAGTTGCGCGAGGCGCTCGGCGAGCTGGAGCTGGCGCGCGACGGCGCGCTGCCGAAGCTGGTCGAGCTGGACGACCTGCGCGGCGACCTGCACATGCACACCACGCGCAGCGACGGGCGCGACTCGATCGACGCCATGGCGGAGGCCGCGAAGGCGCGCGGCTACGCCTACGTCGCCATCACCGAGCACTCGAAGGCGCTGGCGATGGCCAACGGCTTCGACGCCGCGCGCGTGCGGAAGTCGGTCGGCGAGATCGAGGAGGCGCGCAAGCGCCACCCGGGGATCAAGATCCTGCACGGGCTCGAGGTGGACATCCTCGGCGACGGCTCGCTCGACCTGGACGACGAAACGCTCGCGCTGCTCGACTGGGTGGTGGTCTCGATCCACTCGAAGTTCGAGATGAGTCCCGAGGCCGCCACCGAGCGCGCGGTGCGCGCCGTCTCGAACCCGCACGTGCACGCGTTCGGACACCCGAGCGGGCGGCTCATCGGCTCGCGCGACGGCGTGCCGTTCGACATCGAGACCGTGGCGAAGGCCGCGGCCGCGAACGGCGTCTTCCTGGAGATCAACGCCTCGCCCGACCGGCTCGACCTCAGCGACACGCACGCCCGCGCCGCGAAGGCGCTCGGCTGCCGGTTCGTGATCGACACCGACGCGCACAGCACGGCGCAACTCGACCAGATGCGCTTCGGCGTCTTCCAGGCCCGCCGCGCGGGCCTGACGAAGGACGACGTGCTGAACACCCTGCCCGCCGCGAACCTCGAAGCCGCGCTCGCGCGCGGCGCGAAGGGCGCCGCGAAGGCGAAGCCGGCGGCGACGCCCGCGGCCGCCGCCGTGAGCACCGGCGCGAAGGCCGCGAAGGCGAAACCGGCGCCGAAGCCGGCCTCGCCCGCGAAAGCGAAGCGGCGCCCGCGCTGAGCGCGGACGCCGCCGTGCGCCTGCGGAGCGTCAGCCGATCTTCTCGGCGATGCTCTTGCCCTGCAGGAAGAGGAGCAGGTAGTCGCGCCCGCCCGCCTTCGAGTCGGTGCCGCTCATGTTGAAGCCGCCGAACGGGTGGCAGCCCACCATCGCGCCCGTGCACTTGCGGTTCAGGTAGAGGTTGCCGACGAAGAACTCCTCGCGGGCGCGCTGGATCTTGGCCGGGTTCCTCGAATACACCGCGCCGGTCAGGCCGTACTCGGTGTTGTTCGCGATCGCCAGCGCCTCGTCGTAGTCCTTCGCCCGGATGATCGCCAGCACCGGCCCGAAGATCTCCTCGAGCGAGACGCGCGCGGTGGCCGCGACGTCGTCGAACACCGTGGGCTGCACGAACCAGCCCTCGGCGCCCGGCACGCGGCCGCCGCCCGTCAGCAGCCTGCCTTCCTTCTTGCCGATCTCGATGTACTCGAGAATGGTCTTCATCGCGCGGTCGCTGGCCACCGGGCCCATGTAGGTGCCGTACACGGCCGGGTCGCCGACGTTCACGAACCGGGCGATCTGCGCCATCAGCTTCTCGACGAACGCGTCGTGCACCGAGTCCACGACGATCACGCGCGAGCACGCCGAGCACTTCTGGCCCGCGAACCCGAACGCCGACTGCGCCACGCCGAGCGCCGCCGCGTCGAGGTCGGCCTCGTCGTCCACGACGATGCCGTCCTTGCCGCCCATCTCGGCGACCACGCGCTTGAGCCAGATCTGGCCCGGCACGACGTCGGCGGCGAGCTTGTTGATGCCGATGCCGACCGCCTTCGAGCCCGTGAACGAGACGAAGCGCGTCTTCGGGTGGCGGACGATCGTGTCGCCCGCGACCGCGCCGCCGCCGGTGAGGAAGTTGATGACGCCCGCGGGCAGCCCGACCTCCTCCATCAGTTCGAAGAACTGCCAGGCGATGCCCGGCGTGTCGCTGGCGGGCTTGAGCACCACCGTGTTGCCCGTCACGACCGCGGCCGTGGTCATGCCCACGCAGATCGCGAGCGGGAAGTTCCAGGGCGGGATCACCGCGCCGACGCCGATCGGCAGGTAGACGAGCGTGTCCTTTTCGCCCGGCATCTGGTGCACCGGCTGCGGGCCGGCGTAGCGCAGCATCTCGCGCGCGTAGAACTCCATGAAGTCGATCGCCTCGGCCGTGTCGGCGTCCGCCTCGCCCCAGCTCTTGCCGATCTCGAGCACCATCCACGCCGAGAAGTGGTGGCGCCGCTCGCGCATGCGCTTCGCGGCCTCGATCAGGTACGCGGCGCGCTCGGCCGGCGGGACGCGCGACCAGCTCGCGAACTTCGCGTACGCGACCTCGACCGCCTTGTTCGCCTGCGCCGCGCTCGCGGCCTGGAACGTGCCGAGCACCTCGGACGGCTTCGAGGGGTTGGTGGACGTGAAGGTCTTCTCGCCCTTCAGCCGCTCGCCGCCGATCACCAGCGGGTACTCGCGGCCGAAGCTCGCGCGCACGCCGGCCAGCGCCTTCTCGAACGCCTCGCGGTGCTGCGGCTGGCTGAAGTCCACGTAGGTGGTCGGCGCGTACTCGGGCAGCTTCGACGCGTCGACCGGGGCGATGCCGCCCGTGGTGGCCGGGTTCATGGTGCTCCTCCGTCGGGAACGGCCGCGGGAACGCGGCCGGTGAGCTCGTGAGGGTTGCGAACGCGGGCCGAGTCTAGCCGATAGGATTTCGCGGGCAAGCGCGCGCGGCGCACGCCGTCCGCGGCGGCGAATGCGTTCGCGAGAGGGACGGCGGGCGGCGTGAGAGTGGCGGGGCGGCCGCGCCTACCGCGCCATCACGATCGCGCAGCGCGCCTCGCGCGTGCGCGACTCGACCCGCGCCCAGTACACGCCGTTCGGCGCCTCGCGGCCCTCGTCGTCGAGCCCGTCCCAGAGCAGGCGGTTCGCCGGGGCGACCGGAATGTCGTGCCCGAGGTCGCGCACGAGCCGGCCGCGCACGTCGTAGACGCGCAGGGACACGGTCTCGCCGGCGTCCGCCTGCAGCGCGAGCGTCACGACCCCGCGAGCCGGCGAGGGGTATGAGGAGACCCGCAGGTTCGCCGCGCTCGTGCCCGGCGGCACGCTGGTGTTGCCGGTGTAGGTGATGCGCTCGATGCGGCCGGCGTTGCGGAAGCCGTTGATGTACTGGCGGCACGCCCACAGCGCGCCGTCGTGCCCCATGCGCCAGTCGGCGACGGACTCGAAGCCGGTCGCCCACAGGCCCGGCGAGGGCTGTCCCGGCTCCGGCGCGGCGATCGCCCACGAGGAGCCGTTCCACTCGAGCCGGTAGACGTTCCCCGAGTAGTACTCGCTGAAGAAGATGTCGCCCTCGTACTCGTTCGGGAAGTTGCTCCCGCCGAGCTGCATCCGGTAGGCGCCGGCGCTGATGATCGAGGCGCCCGACATCCCGGTGCGGTCCAGGGCGTAGATGGGGGCGACGGTGACCGGCTCCGGGCCGCCGCAGCTCACGTAGTAGGTCGGCCCCTCGCGCCACGGCCAGCCGAAGTTGGCGCCCGCCGGGGCGATGTCCGGGCCCGCGCCGCCGGGCAGCGCGAGCAGGTCCATCTCCTCCCACTCGCCCAGGCCCACGTCGCCGATGACGAGGCAGTTGCGGACGGGGTCCACCTGCGCGCGGAACGGATTGCGCAGGCCGTAGGCGTAGACGAGCCTCCCGGCCGAATCCGGGCGCGCGACGTACGGATTGTCGGGCGGGGTGATCTGCGCGAACTTCGCCGTGCCCGGGCCGGGAGGGAGCGTGTGCGTCTGCAGGCGCAGCACCTTGCCCTTGAGTTCGCCGATGTTCTGCGCGGCGCAGTAGTCGGCGTCGTCACCGATCGTCACGTAGAGCATGCCGTCGGGGCCGAAACGCACCGTGCCGCCGTTGTGGTTGCCCGCCGCGTCGGGGATGTTGAGGAGCAGGTCGAAGCGCGACGCGGCGCTCGCGCTCAGGGCGCCTCCCGACGTGCCGTTGAGGTCGCCGGTGAGCGTCCAGCGCGAGATGCGGATGACGCTGCCGAGGGACGTCTGGTGCGTGTAGAGGTACGGCCGCGCCGGGAACTGCGGGTCCACCGCGACGCCGAGAAGGCCGCGCTCGCTGCCGACGGTGAAGCCGGGCACGGTGAGGACCGGGTCGGACGTGGAGACCTGCCCGTTCACGATCAGCCGGATCTTGCCGCTGTACTGCTCGGCGACGACGATGCGGTGATCGGGCAGGAAGTCGAAGGCGACCGGCAGGTCGAGGTTCTGGGCGACGATACTGTCGGTGAAGCCGGAAGCCAGGACCTGGGCGCGGAGGGCGTGGGGAGCGGGGGCGCAGAGCGCGAGGGCGAGCGCGAGCGGAGTCAGTCGGGGGTGCAGTCGCATGCGCGAGATAGTAGCGGCCCGGGCGGCATGCGGCCAAGACGCGACTTCACCGGGCGGACGCGTGGCGTCCCGGATTGCGGGCCGGCGAGCGGCTCGCCGATACTGCCGCGCATGCCCGACCGCCCGGTCCGTCCCGCGCCTTGCCCGCCCCTGCGCCGCCCGTGAGCCGGCCGGCCGCCTTCGCGGCGCTGGTCGTGGGCGGCGGCGTCGCCGGGCTCGCGACCGCCTGGCAGCTCGCGCGCCGCGGGCTCGAGCGCGTGGCGCTGGTCGAGCGCTTCCGCGTCGGGCACGACCGCGGCAGCTCGCACGGCTTCTCGCGCATCACGCGCAGCACGTACGGCGACCCGATGTGGGTGCGCCTGATGCAGGTCGCGCACGGCGAGGAGTGGCCGCGGCTGGAGGCGGACGCCCGCGTCCGGCTGCGCCATCCGGTGCCGGGGCTCTTCTTCGGTCCGCCCGAGGGCCCGTTCGAGACGTGGGCGGCCGCCGTCGCCGAGGTCGGGGCCGACGTCGAGCGGCTCGCCGTGGCCGAGGCGCGGCGGCGTTTCCCGCTCTTCCGCCTCGAGGGCTCGGCTGGCGTGCTCGAGGACCGCACCGCGGCCGTGATCGCCGCAGCGGAAACCGTGCGGGCGCTGGCGCGGCGCTGCGCGGTCGAGGGGGTGCACCTGCTCGACCGCACGCGCGTGCTCGGCATCGGGTGGGACCAACGGCCGTTCGCGCTCGAGACCGACCGCGGGCGGCTGCTCGCCGAGCGGCTCGTGGTCGCCGCCGGCCCGTGGACGCGCGCGCTCGTGCCCGCGCTCGCGCCGGCGCTCGCGGCGCGGCGGCAGACGGTGGGCTTCTACCGGCTCGAGGCGCCCGCGGAGGCCGTGCGCCCGGGCCCGTTCCCCGCCTGGGTCCACCTCGGCGCCGGGGCGAACGGCGTGCGCTACGGGCTCCCGGAGTTCGGGCGCGAGGGCGTGAAGGTCGGGTTGCACGAGGTGGCCGGACCGTCGGACGACCCCGACGTCGAGGCGGGCCCCGACCCGGAGGTGCTCGCACGGGTGGATGCGTTCGCCGCCGGGCTCTTCGACGTGCCGCGCCTCGAGCGCGTCCATGCCGAGAGCTGCTTCTACACGAGCACTCTCGACGAGGACTTCATCCTCGACGAGCTGCCCGGATGCCCGGGAGCGCTGGTGCTCTCCGCGTGTTCCGGACATGGCTTCAAGTTCGCGCCCCTCATGGGCCGGATCGCGGCCGAGCGGCTCGTGGAAGGACGCTCGACGGTCGCCGAGTTCGAGCGCCACCGGGCCCGCTTCGCGTTCCCCGGCGCCGCGACCTGAGGGCCACTTTCCCCGCTCGTCCGGAGGCCAGAAAGCTGGTGCGTGTTGCCACACGGGTCAGGCGGGTGTCAATCCTTTGAGTCTTCCGGCCGCCCCTCGCGTCCCAATGCACGTTCGTCGCGGGACCTGGGGGCGTGCTTCCCCCGGACCCGGGTTCCGCGGCCCGACCGCTCGACTCCCCTACGCCACCGGCTCCGCGTCCGAAGCGGAGCGACCCAGGAGACGCTCATGAAGCACGTGCTTCGCCCGGTCCTCGCCTCGCTCGCGCTGCTCGTCGTCGCCTCGGCCGCCCTCGCCGCCCCGGCCAAGTTCACCGTGGACAAGTCGCACTCGGAGATCGGTTTCGACGTGCGCCACTTCTTCACCAAGGTGCACGGCCGCTTCAACGAGTTCCAGGGCACGATCCTGTTCGACGAGAAGGACCCGTCGGCGATCTCCGTCGAGGCCTCGGCGGTCGCGGCGAGCATCTCGACCGACAACGAGCGGCGCGACGGCCACCTGCGCTCGGCGGACTTCTTCGACGTCGAGAAGTACCCGTCGGTGGCGTTCAAGAGCACGAAGGTCACGCCGGCCGGCAA
Organism: uncultured bacterium; assembly: GCA_964619155.1. Lineage (GTDB taxonomy): Bacteria > Eisenbacteria > RBG-16-71-46 > RBG-16-71-46 > RBG-16-71-46 > CAIXRL01. Next base: position 15,640 of record CAZUEM010000048.1, on the reverse strand, counting down.
GAACAAGTACAAGATCGCCGGCGACTTCACGATGCGCGGCGTCACCAAGCCGGTCGTCTTCGACGCCGAGTTCCTCGGCTCGGGCAACGTCGGCCGGGGCACCAAGGCCGGCTTCTCGGCGACCACGACGATCAACCGCAAGGACTACGGCATCCTCTGGAACAAGACGCTCGACAACGGCGGCGTCATGCTCGGCGAGGACGTGACGATTTCGCTCAGCATCGAGGCCGACCTGGTGACCGAGGGCGCGGCGAACACGAAGTAAGGTCCGCATCTCGCACGACATCGCTCCACGGCGGGGCCCTTCGCGGGCCCCGCCGTTCGCGTTTCCGGCGCCGCGCGTTCTACCCTGCGCGTCCACCCCGACCGGAGGACGCCCCATGACCGCACCCGCCGGCTTCACGCCCGGGCCCGTGGACGGGTTCGACGACACGACGCTCGCCGCGCTCTTCACCCGCGTGTACGAAGGCTACGCGGTGCCCATGCACGTGGACGGCACGGTGATGCGCTTCATGCGCGTCGCGGCCGACGTGGACCTCGCCGCCTCCCGCGTGCTGCGCGAAGGCGGCGAGCCGGTGGCGATCGCGCTGCTCGGCGTGCGCGGCGAGGCGGGCTACATCGCCGGCATGGGCGTCACCGCGAGCCATCGCGGCCGCGGGCTCGGCGAGGCGGTGATGCGCGCGGTGCTGGACGAGGCGCGCGGCCTCGCCGTCCGCCGCGTGCAGCTGGAGGTCCTGGTCCAGAACGCGGCGGCCATCCGGCTGTACGAGCGGCTCGGCTTCCGCCGCACGCGCGGCCTCGAGGTGTGGGCGTTCCCCGCGCCCGCCGCGCCGGCCGGCGGGCCCGCGGCCGAGGCCGCGCCGCTCGACGATGCGCACGCCTTCACGCGCGCGCATCGCCCGGCGCCCGAGCCCTGGCAGCGCGACGACGGCACGCTCGCCGCGCTGCGCCGCGACGGCGCGGCGTTCGAGGGCCTGCGCGCCGTGCGCGACGGGCAAACCGTGGGCGCCGCGGTGGTGCGCGTCGCCGGGCGCGCCTCGGTGATCCAGCTCGCGACGCTCCCGGGCGAGCCCGCCGCGACCACGCTCGCGCTGCTCGCGGCGCTGCGGCGCGACGACGCGCCGCAGGGCGTGCGCTGGCTCAACCTGCCCGCGGACCACCCCGCGGCGGAGGTCGTGCGCGCGCTGGACCCGAAGCTCGAGGCGGCGCAGCACGAGATGGTGCTCGAGCTGGCGTAGCACCGGCGGGCCGCGCCTCCTGCGCGAGGGCTCCGTCCCGCGCACGCCTGGCGCGAGCCGCTTCGCGCGCCGCCCGCGCCGGTGCCCGGCCACGGCGCGCTCGTGGCCCCGCGCGTTGCGGCCCGGCGCCCGCGCGGGGCATCCTGCGGACGTTCCCTCGCGGCCCTCCATCCCGCCGCGTCCCGAGTCGACCGCATGCGCCGGGCACGCCCGGCGATTGGATGGCCCCGATGAGCCCCCGCCTTCCCCGCCTCGCCGCGCTCGCGCTGTCGCTCGCGCTCGCCGCGCCCGCCCTCGCCGACGAGGGCATGTGGACCTTCGACAACCTGCCGCTCGCGCGCATGCAGGAGCGATACGGCTTCACGCCCACGCCGCAGTGGCTCGAGCACCTGCAGAGGGCCAGCGTCAGCTTCGGCGGCGGCTCGGGCGCGTTCGTCTCGCCCGACGGGCTGGTGCTCACCAACCACCACGTCGCGCGCAACCAGCTCTTCAAGCTTTCCACGCCGCAGCGCGACTTCCTGCGCGACGGGTTCTTCGCGCGCACGCGGGCCGAGGAGCTGCCCTGCCCCGACCTCGAGCTGCAGGTGCTGTGGTCCATGGAGAACGTCACCGCGGCCGTGAACGCGGCGCTCGACCCGAAGAGCGCGCCCGCGGAGCGGAACGCGAAGCGCAAGGCGATGCTCGCCCGGCTCGAGCAGGAGTCGGTGAGGAAGACCGGCCTCAAGACCGAGACGGTCGAGCTCTACCAGGGCGGCGAGCTGTGGCTCTACCGCTACCGGAACTTCAAGGACGTGCGCCTCGTGTGCGCGCCCGAGGAGCAGGCCGGCAACTTCGGCGGCGACCCGGACAATTTCGGCTACCCGCGACACGACCTCGACTTCACGTTCTTCCGCATCTACGAGAACGGCAGGCCCTACCGGCCCGAACACTGGCTGCGCTGGAGCGAAAAGGGCGCCGGCGAGGGCGATCTCGTCTTCACCTCGGGCACGCCGGGGCGCACGAGCCGCCGGCTGACCGTCGCGCAGTACGAAGCCTCGCGCGACATCGAGCGGCCGCTGCGGATCGCGCTGCAGGAGATGCGCATGGCCGCCTACGAGGCGTGGGCGGCGAAGAGCCCCGAACAGGCGCGGCAGGCGCTGACCGGCATCCGCGGCCTTTCGAACAACCTCAAGCGCGAGCGCGGCTTCCTCGAGATCCTGCGCGACCCGGCGTTCCTCGCGGGCAAGCGCGCCGCCGAGGCCGCCATGCGCGCGCGCGTCGCGGCCGAACCGGCGCTCGCCGCCGAGTGCGGCGAATCGTGGGACCGCATCGCCCGGGCCCAGGAAGCCGTGCGCGAACGCGGGCGCGCCCGCCGCTTCCGCGACCTCACGCGCATCTCGCGGCTCGTGGACATCGCCAACGGCATCGTCCGGCTGACCGCCGAGGTCGAGAAGCCGAACGAGATGCGCTTCCGCGAGTACCGCGAAGGGAGCCTTCCCTCGCAGCGTTTCCAGATCCTCTCCCCCGCCCCCGTCTACCCGCCCATGGAGGCGTTCGTCCTCGCCGCTCACCTGCGGGCCTGCCTCGACTCGCTCGGGCCCGAGGATCCGTTCGTGAGGGCGGCGCTCGGCGGCCGCACGCCGCAACAGGCGGCCGAGGCCGTGCTGCTCGGCACGAAGCTCGGCGACCCGGCCGTGCGACGCGCCCTGCTCGAGGGCGGCCGGAAGGCCGTCGAAGCCTCGAGCGATCCGCTGATCGTGTGGGCCCGCGGGCTGGACGCCTCGTACCGCGAGGAGCGCACGTGGTTCGAGTCGCGCGTCGAGGCGGTCGAGAACCTCGAGGGCGCGCGCATCGCGCGCGCGGCGTTCGCGCTCGACGGCCGCACGGTGTACCCCGACGCGACGGGCACGCTGCGGCTCTCGTACGGGCGGGTCGCGGGCTACGAGCAGCTCACGACCGACGTGCCGTGGCACACCAACTACTACAGCCTGTTCGGGCGCTCGGCGTCGTTCGGCGGCCGCGACCCGTACTCGATTCCCGAGTCGATCCGCGCGGCCGAGGGCTCGATCGACCTCGCGACGCCGCTCAACTTCGTTTCGACGAACGACATCATCGGCGGCAGTTCCGGGAGCCCGGTCGTGAACCGGGACGGCGAGTACGTCGGGCTCGTCTTCGACGGCAACATCCAGTCGTTCGCGTGGGAGTTCGGCTGGGACGAACGCCAGGCGCGCTGCGTCTCGGTGGACGCCCGCGGCCTCGTCGAGGCGCTGCGCAAGGCCTGGAAGATGGACGCGCTCGTGGACGAGCTGACCGCCCGAGCGGTCCGGGAGACGGGCCGATAGTCCGCATGGGCAAGGTCCGGATCGCCGCGGCCCTGGTGCTCTCGGCCGTCGCAGGGCTCGTGAGCGCACGGCTCGCGAGCCCGCCCGCGCGCCCGTCGGAATCCCGGGCCTCCACCGCGCCGGCGCGGGTCGTGCTCCACGACACGCTCGGGCACGGCGAGTCGCTCGCGGAGCTGATGTCCGCGAACGGGCTCGCGGCCGGCCAGATCCACGAGATCACCCGGCTCGTGCGCGGCTGGAAGCTGCCGCGCACGCTGCGCCCCGGCGTCGTGATGCGCCTTTCGGGCCCGCCCGGCGCGCCGCCCGACCGCGTGCTCCTCGAGCTGAATCCCGACTCGTCGCTGAGGCTGGTTTCGTCGGATTCCGCGTGGTCGGCGCACCTCGTCGTGCAGCCGGTGGTCGTGGACACGCTCCGGCTGAGCGGCGTGATCGAATCCAGCCTGTGGCTCGCGAGGCTGGGCGGCGACGCGGCCCGCCTCGCGCCCGGCGGCTTCGAGGAGCTGGTCTACGACCTCGCCGACGTCTACGCGTGGAAGGTGGACTTCACGCGGGACATCCGGAAGGGCGACTCGTTCCGCGCGGTGTTCGAGCGCGAGGTTCGGCCGGACGGCTCGGTGCGCAGCCGGCGCTTCCTCGCGATCGAGCTGAACAACGACGGGCGGGTCCTGACCGCGATCCCCTACCCGCGCGACGACGGCCGCATCGCCTACTACGAC
>CAZUEM010000048.1:0-11265 GCA_964619155.1 uncultured bacterium | reverse complement strand
AGCGCGATCGCGCCCGGGATCCGGCCGGGCCGGCACGTGGAGCAGGGGCAGTGGATCGGCCGGGTCGGATCGAGCGGCCTGTCCACCGGGCCGCACCTGCACTACGAGTTCCTGCAGAACGGCGCCCACCGCAACCCGCTCGCGGTGAGCGTGCCCGCCGAGCCGCCGCTCGCGAAGTCGCGCATGGCCGGCTTCGCGGTGCGTCGCGACTCGGCGCTGGCGCTGCTCGAGGGCACGACGGTCCCCGGGATCTCCCCCGAAGCGCCCGTCGCGTCTTCCGAGCGCTGAGACGGATCGGGGCCGCCGCCCGCCCCGTCCGGGCGCGGGTGACGGCCCCGAGAGACCCGGGGGCACGGACGCGGGACTAGGCCCGCCTCACCTCGCACCACCGCGCGAACGCGCGCAGCGCGCGATCGGCGGCGCGGAAGGTCGGAATGCGCTTCGCCTCGAGCGCGGCGGCGAACGCGTCGTAGAGCGGGCCGCCGTCCACGACCGCGACGAACGGCTTCGCGCTCGCCTCGCGCAGCGCCGCCATGCGCGCGACGATGCCGCCCTCGCGCGCGAGGTCTTCGCCGTGGCCCGGCGCGGGCGCCAGCGTCTGCAGCGCCTGCGTGAGCGGCACGCAGCCGAACACGCCGGCATCGACCGCAGGATCATCGAGGATCGCGCCGAAGATCGCGGCGTTGCCTTCGTCGTCCAGGATCGGCGTCACGTCCATCGGGTTCCGCGCCGCGACGATGCCTTCGAGCTTCGCCTTCGCGAGCGAGGCGACGATCGCCTTCGCGGTGTCCTCGCCCCACTTCGCGAGCTGGAAGGGCCCGAGCGAGTCGGCGATCGCCACCGCCTCGAAGCCGGCGTTCGAGAGCGCGCCGAGCCGCCAGCCCTCCGGGCGCCGGTCGCGCAGCAGCGTGAAAATCCGCACCAGGTCCTCGAAGTCCTCGAGCGAGTCGGCCACCACGACGCCCGCTTCGTGCGCGAGCTGGCGCGCGACCGCGAAGTCGCCGGCCACCGACGCGGTGTGGCTCGACGCGGCCGCGGCGCCGGCCGCGGTGCGCCCGGCGAGGTAGAGGACCACCGTGCGGCCCTGCTCGCGCAGCCTCCGCGCGGCGCGCACGAAGCGCTCGCCGTCACGGGGCCGGAAACCTTCCAGGTAGACGGCGAGGATCTCGACGCGCGCGTCGGCCTCGAGCGCCTCGAGGTGGTCCGACACGGTCAGGTCGGTCTGGTTGCCGAACGTGATCGTGTAGAGCGGCTGAAGCTCGGCGAGCTTGCTGCCCTTGGCGACCGCGAACGCCCCGCTGCCGGTCACGAGCGCGAGCGGGCTCGGTTCGCCCGGCGGGCGCGGCCACTTGTAGTCGGGGATGAACAGCGTGTCGTAGCGCCCGGGCCGCGAGCGCACGCCGAGGCAGTTGCCGCCGTTCACGACGGGTCCGCCCCACGCGGTCGCGCGCGAGGCGGCGAGCGCCTCGCGCATGCGCGCGACGAGCGGCGCGGCCTCGGGCTTCTCGTCGAGGCCGCCGGGGATGAGCACGATGCTCTCGGCGATCCGGCGCTCGGCCGCCAGCGCGACCGCCTCGGCCGACTGCGCGGCCGAGACGCTCAGCACCAGCAGGTCCACCGGCGCGGGCACGTCCTCGAGCGAGGGCACGCAGCGGCAGCCGTCGATGCTCTCCGTGCCGGGCTTCACGACCGTGACCGCCGCGGGATCGAACCCCTCGCGCAGAACGTTCTGGAGGATGATGCGGCCGGGGTTCATGCGCTCCGAGACGCCGACCACCGCGATCGAGCGCGGCTCGTACAGGCGCTTCACCTGCGCGAGCGGGCGCGGCGCGGGCAGCGGCGCCGCGGGCGCCCCGGTGCGGCCGAGCGCGTCGAGCGCGACCAGCCGGCCGTGGCTCACGACCAGCGGGTTGGCCTCGAACTCGGCGAGCGGAACGCCCGCCGCCTCGGCCGCGCGCGCCAGATCGAGCAGTGCGCGCACCGCCGAGGCGAGCGCCGCCATGGAGAGCTTCGCGGGCGCCCCGCGCTGCGGCTCGGTCGCGAGCCGCACGGCCGCGAGCCGCGCGAGCGACGCCTCGACCGCGCCGGCGCGCTCGAGCGCGGGCGAAAAGGCGGCGAACGCCTCGCCGTCGCGCAGGGCCTTCGCGAGGAACTCCGCGTGCACGCCGCCCGGACCCAGCGTCACCACGGGCCCGAAGTCGCGCGTCTCGCGCAGGCCGAGCAGGAACTCCTGGCCGGGCCCCCCCTCGTGCGGCACGAACTCGCAGACGAGGAAGCCGTCGAGCCCTTTGCGCTCGAGCCGGCGCTCCATCTCGCGCGCCGCCGCGGCCAGCGCCTCGACCCGGGCGGGCACGATCGCGACCGCCTGCAGCTCGCTCTTGTGCGGGATCGCGGGCGAGACGGCCTTCAGCACCACGCGCTCGCCCGGCACGGGCAGCGCCGTCCAGGCCGCGATCTCGGCGGCGTTCTTCACCAGCACGCGGCGCGGCGCGCCCAGCCCCGCAGCCTCGAGCAGGTCGAGGCCCTCGGGCTCGAGCACCGGCCCCGGGGGGCGCTTCGCGAGCGCCGCGAGCAGTTCGCGCAACTCCGCGACGCGCGTCCCGGCCGCCGCGCCCGCGCTCACGGCCGCACCGGCTCGGGCGCGCTCCCCGCCGCCGCGGCGCGGCCGAGCCGGAACGCGGCGAGGTTCTGCTCCACGACCTGCGGGCCCTTGCGCTCGAAGCTCTCGCGCACCGCCTGCTCGAGGTGCTCGGGCTTCATCGGCAGGAACGCCGAGGCCGCGCCGACCATGACCGTGTTGACCGTCTGCACGTCGCCCGCCTCGGCGGCGAGCTTCTCGGCCTCGATGACCACGCCGTGCGGCAGCTTGCGCACTTCGGCCTGCAGGCCCGCCACGTCCGGGTAGTTCGGGATGTTGGCGAACGGCTCGGCGGCCGTGACCAGCACGCCGCTCGTGGACAGGTAGCTCAGGTAGCGCAGCGCCTCGAGCGGCTCGAGGCTGAGGATCATGTGCGCGCCGCCGCGGCCGATCAGGTCGCTGGCGATGACGCCGTCGGAGAGCCGCAGGTGCGCCTGCACGGCGCCGCCGCGCTGCGCCATGCCGTGCACCTCGGACTGCTTGGCCTGCAGGCCCTCGGCCACCGCCGCGCGTCCGATCACGGCCGCCATGGACAGCACGCCCTGGCCGCCCACGCCCGCGAAGATGATGTCGTACTTCATCGCGCCACCTCCTGCCCCGTCGCCGCGGCCGCCGCGGCCGCCGCGCGCTGCCGGCGCTTCGCCGCCACCTTGCACTCGCGCCGCGCGATCACCACCGACAGGCCCTTGTGGTCGATCGCCGCCTTCAGCACCTCGGCGTTCTCGTGGACCTTGCGCGGGTGCGCGTCCACGACCGTGCACTGCTCGGGCGCGACCCCCAGGCCGAGGATCACGTCGGTCAGCCGCGACTGCGGCAGCACGGTGTCCTGCGCGCCCGTCATGCCCACCGTCTCGTTGTCGAGGATGAGCAGCGTCATGTTGGCGTTCGCCGAGGCCGCGTCGGCGAGCGCCGTGATGCCCGAGTGGACGAACGTGCTGTCGCCGATCACCGCCACGACCGGATGAACGCCCGCCTCGGCGGCGCCGCGCGCCATGCCGATCGAGGCGCCCATGCACACGCACGACTCGATCGCCTGCAGCGGCGCGAGCGCGCCGAGCGTGTAGCAGCCGATGTCGGCGGTGACCATGGTCTCGCCGTGGCCCGCGAGCGCCTCCTGCAGCGCGTGGTAGGCGTGCGCGTGCGGGCACCCCTGGCAGAGCTGCGGCGGCCGGTTCGGCAGCACGAGGCCCTGCAGGTCCACGGTCGGGCGCAGCTTGAGCTTGAGCGCGAGCCGCACGTTGTCGGGCGTCAGCTCGCCCGTCTCGGGCACCTCGCCGGTCATGCGGCCCATCACCTGCACGCTCGGCGGGAACAGCCCGCGCAGCTGGCGCTCGATGAACGGCTGGCCGTCCTCGAGGACGAGGACCCTCTGCACGTGTCCCACCAGTTCGCGCAGCAGGTGCGGCGGCGCCGGGTACGCGCCGATGTGCAGGTGCGACGGCGCCCAGCCGAGGTCGTCGAGGTTCTCGCGCAGGTAGTTGCGCGCAATGCCGGTGGTGATGATGCCGAGGTCGGTGCGGTGCGGGTTCAGCGTCAGCGTGTTCCAGGGGCTCTGGTCCGACCAGGCCGAGATGTCCTTCTGGCGCGCGAGCAGCCCGCGGTACTGCACGCGGGCGTTGGCCGGCAGCAGGATCCACGAGTTCTTGTTCTTCGCGCGCGAGATCGGGTTCTGCGCGCGCGGCTCGCGCACTTCGACCGTCGTACGGCTGTGCGAGAGCCGAGTCACGAGCCGCAGCATCACGGGCACGCCGAAGCGCTCGGAGACCTCGAACGCCTCGCGCGTCATCTCGTACGCCTCCTGCTGCGTCGAGGGCTCGAGGCACGGCACGCGCGCGAAGTCGGCGTAGAAGCGGCTGTCCTGCTCGTTCTGCGAGCTGTGCATGCCCGGGTCGTCGGCCACGGCCAGCACGAGGCCACCGTGCGTCTCGACCAGCGCCGAGTTGATGAACGCGTCGGCCGCGACGTTGAGCCCGACGTGCTTCATGGCGACCAGCGCGCGCCGGCCGGCGAAGCAGGTGCCGAGCGCCGCCTCGTAGGCCGTCTTCTCGTTCGCGCACCACGACGCGATCGGCGCGCCCTGCTTCTCGCGCAGCAGTTGCAGGTATTCGAGGATCTCGGTCGAGGGCGTGCCGGGGTAGGCGTACGCGGCGGTGATCCCGGCGTGGACCGCGCCGAGCGCGACGGCCTCGTCACCGAGCAGGATCTTCTTCGACATGTCAGCACCTCGTCAGGGCGGCCCCTGGGGGCGGCCTCGGCCATGCGCGGGCGCGCGTGGAGGGCACGCGACGCCTGGGGTTCGCCCGGCGACGCTGCAGGGCGCGTGCCGCGGCCGGGGCCCGCGAACGTTCGCTGCGGCGCGGTCTTGCGGGCCGGTTCGCGGCTTCGGGGCGCGCCGACCTGCCCACACGGCAGGGCTTCCCGCCAAGTTGGCGGGCCGCCCGCCCGGTCCGGCCCGCGCGGCCGTTGCGGCGCCGCGCGCTGCGGGCGCGGCGCGGGTCGTGCTTGGGTTTCAGGGTCGAAGCGCTTCCCCCGAAGGCACCGCCCCATCCGCGACGCGCGCGGCGGCCCGGGAAGCCCCGACCCGGAGACCAGGACTTGGACCCCGTACGCATGTCCGCCGTGCTGACCGTGACGCTGGCGCTCGCGCTCTACACGGTCGGCACGGTGAAGCAGCAGCGCTCGCGCCGCAGCACGGTCGCGGTGCGCGGCTGGCTCACGACCGGCGTCGTGTTCGACGTCACCGCCACCGCGCTCATGATCGTCGCCTCGAGGAGCCTCTCGCCCACGCTGCACGGCGTGCTCGGCTACTCGGCGCTCGCGTTCATGCTGACGGACACGATCCTCATGTGGCGGCACTCGCGCCGCGCGGGCGACGCGCCCGTGTCGAACGGCCTGCACCTGTTCTCGCGGGCGGCGTACGGCTACTGGGTGGTCGCCTACTTCACCGGCGCTGCGCTGGTGATGGCGGAGAAGTCCGGACGCGGTTGAGCGCCCGTTCCCGGTCCCCGCTCGCGCGCTTCGCTCGCCGCGTCGGGGCCGGGCCGAGCGCCGCGCGGGCGGCCGCCCGCGCCGGGCGCGGCCCCGCCTACTCGATCGGGCCGCGGCCTTCCGCGTCGGCCTGCGCGCGATCGCGCCAGTAGCCGAGCCCGGCGGGCAGGCCCACCGCGAGCATCACCGCGACCGAGGCGGCGCCGAAGGGCACGTACATGTAGACCGGCCCGCCCACGAAGACGAGCACGAAGCCGAGGATCGCGCACGCCTCGGCGAGCGCCATGCCGATCACCGACGCGGTCTGGAACGCCTGCGGCGTCGCGAGCTCGGCGCCCGCGAGGAGCGCGGGCAGCCCGCCCGAGCCGGCGCGCGGCGCGCGCGAGAGGACGAACGCCCCGAGCGCCAGCTCGACCGCCGCGAGCATGCCGAAGGCCGGCAGCAGCATCGCGTAGACGGGCGAGTCGGGGATGCCCTCCGCCACCGCGCCGGCGACGAAGTAGTAGACGACCGGCGCGGCGGTCATCGCGAACAGGATGACGAGCCAGCTCTCGCGCCTCGGGACGGCGTTCGCGTTCATCCCCCGCTCCTTTCGGCCCGGCGCACGCGCGGGCCCGTCAGTCCTTCGCGTCCAGGTCGCGCAGCACCGCGAGGACGGGCTTCCATGCGTCGTCGAGCGCGACGAACGCGAGGTCGTCCTCGCCCGGCAGCTCGGCGAGCCACACCGGGCGGCGGCGCGAGTCGTGCCCGCGGAACTCGCCGCGGTGCTCCTTCGACCAGCGCGTGCGGCCGCTGCGGTCGGCCTGCGCGCGCTTGAGCAGCTCGGCCAGCTTCCACGAGCCCAGCCGCTCGTCCCACTGCGCGTCCACCTGCTTCGCGCGCGGCGCGTCGGCGCGGCGCACGTCGGGCGGCAGCAGCGCATAGCGGTCGCAGTCGCCGACCGGCTTGTAGTCCGTCCAGACGATGCGCGCGGCGGTCGTCGTCGGAACGTCGCGGTGCGCCACGACCTCGCCCGTCTCGGTGTCGAGGAGGTCGAAGCCCCAGTTGACCGACACTTCGCGTTCGCGCGTCACCACGCGAAGCGACGACTCCTCCCAGCTCGTCACGGTCGCGCCCTTGTCGTCCTTGCTCTCGACGCGGCGGAAGATCGGCAGCGTCATGTCCTTCGTGTCGTTGTTCGAGCGCATGCCGCCGAAGCGCCCGACCACGACGCGGTCGGCGCCCAGCCTGCGGCCCAGCGCCAGCGCGGCTTCGCGCGTCATGCGGCTCGCCTGCGCCACGGTCATCGTGTTCGCCACCTTCGAGGGGTCCACCAGCTCGGTGAAGCGCATGTCCCCCGCGCGCCGCGCCAGTTCGCGGTCCACCTGCGCGGCGACTTCCTGCGAGAGGCCCGGCACCTGGATGCCGTCCTCGAACGGGAACACGGCCACGCGCGTGAGCGCGGCCTCGTAGGCCTTCGACTGCAGACGCTCGAAGTCGGCCCAGCCGTCGTATCGCCGGCACAGTTCGAACTCGCGCCACGCCTCCTTGGGGCGCTTCGAGCTGAGCGAGGCGCGGCCGTAGCGGTAGTGCGTGCGCGCGGCGGTCGCGAGGATGCGGCGCTCGTCGCCCTCGTAGGCGTCGTCGGCGCGCAGCGCGGTGCCGTGCGCGGCCACCGACGAACGGAAGCCGCGGAACTCGAGCGCGAGGTCGGCCGCACCGAGCGAGTCGGCGGCGGCGCGCGCGCGCACGCGCGCCTTGTAGTCGTCCGCGACGCGGGCGCTGGCCTCGTCGTAGGCGGCGCGCGCGGCGGCGTTCTGCGGGTCCTTCTCGACGGCGCGCAGCGCGCGGTCGTAGGCCTTGCGCAGGTCGCCCTTCTCGAGGGCTTCCTGGCTCTGCTGGGCCAGCTTGGCCGGCCCGGCGCACGAGGAGGCGACGAGCGCGACGAGGATCGGCAGGAGGACTCGACGGAGCTTCATGAAGGGTCCCATCCGTGGAAGTGTGGTCGGGGAGCGCGAAGACACGCCCGCAGTTATCGGCCATCCTCGGCCGCCGCGCCAGTCCCCTGCCGGGCGCGGCGGCCCGCCCGCGACGCGAGGTCAGCGCGACGCGATCGTCACCGGGGCGAGCCCCGTGTCCGTGAGGTCCATCTCCAGAAGCACCGCGCCGAGCGTCGAGCCCTGCCCGATGTACGCGAAGCGCCGCTCGTAGTCGCGCACCGGGCCGACGCCGGGCGCATACGTCACGGTGCCGTAGTCGAACATGCGATAGCGGCCGAGGACGTTGCCCATCGCGTCGGTCTCGCTCGAGACGCCGAAGTCGATCAGGTAGAGCACCTCGATCGCGTTGCTCACCGTCTCGCCGTCGGGCGTCTGCACGGCGACCCGGCGCTCGACGCTCGCGTGCAGCCAGATGTCGGTCGCGAGCGAGGGCACCAGCCGGTGGCTGAACGTGTGCCCGGGCCGCACCATCGCCTCGAGGAACTTCCAGGCCAGCAGCGTGTCCACGTCGCCGTAGGTGCCGATCCAGGCCGGGGTCTTGCGCCAGGCGTAACCGTGGATGAAGTAGGGCCCGAACCGGCGGATGTCGGCTTCGGGGCCGGCCGGCGCGATCGCGGCGAGCCGCGCGCGCAGGTCGGGGCGCGCCGCGGCGAGCCGCTGCAGGAAGCGCTCGCCGGGGCCCGCCGCGGGCAGCGCCCGCAGGCCGGGAGACGTCCACGGGTAGATCTCGCGCAGCCACTGCGCCGTGACGCCGGAGCCCGTCGTGATCTGGCCGTCGAACTGGAGCAGGAACTCGTACTCGTCCGCGAAGCCGGGCTGCTCGGTCACCGGCTCCTTCAGCATCTCGCGCACCGCGGCCAGCGTGATCGGCGGCACGTTCGAGCCCGGCGGCAGCGGCGCGAAGGCGTCCTGCTCGAGCATCGCCGTGCGCGAGTCGTACCTCCAGTAGCGGCCGTCGTCATTGGGCCAGAGATTGGAGAGCGTCAGCGAGGACTTGCTTCCACCGCCGGAGGGCCCCGTGAGGTCCTCGCACCCGGCGAAGCCGAGCGAGGCGAGCGCGACGAGCACGAACGCGAGCGCGGCGAGGACACGCGCGGGCGGAAGTCGGAACGCGATCGGGCGCGCCATGGCGACCCTCCTTATCGTGGCCACCGAACCGGGGCGTTCGGGCGCGCGCATCGTACACCCGGGCGCGACGGATGAGGCGCATGCAGGCCGTCCTTCCCGGGCCCTTCCGGCGGGCCCTCGGGCCCGGCCGGGACCCCGCGCCCCGGCTCGACGCGCCGCCCCCGCATGTGGTCAATTGCGCGCCGTCCGGGGCTTCGCGCCCCGCTCCACCGAGTCGCGCGCACCGCGCCATTCCCCGTGAGGAACGCCCCCATGAAGACGACCGCCAGCCTGTTCCCGCGTGCCCGGATTCCGTACGGCACCTGGGGCAGCAGCTACTTCCCCGCCTGGCAGACGAGCGGGCTCGCCGAGGTGAACATCGGCCAGTTCGCCGGCGAGGCCGCGGCCCGCATCTACGGGATGCGCCGGGTGCCGAAGAGCGAGATCGAGTACATGGTCATCGGCTCGACCATTCCCTGGCACTGGAAGTTCTGGACCGCGCCGATGGTGGCGAGCTGCATGGGGCAGCGCATCCCCGGCTACCACGTCGAGCAGGCGTGCGCGACCGGCCTGCAGGCCGTGCTGCTCGGCGCCGCCGAGATCGAGACCGGCGCCAAGGACGTCGTCAGCGTCCTCACGTTCGACCGCACGAGCGACTCGCCGGTCGGCGTCTTCCCCGAGCGGCGCGCGCACCAGCGCACGCACGCCATCGCGGACGTCTGGGACAACTTCGGGTTCGACCCCGCGACCGGCCGCGCGATGATCACCGCCGCCGGCCTCACGGCGCGCAAGTACAAGATCGACCGCCGCGAGTGCGACGACATCGCCTACTGCCGCTACGAGCAGTACTGGAAGGCGAAGGACTCGGGCTTCCTCGACAAGGTGCTCGTGCCGCTCGAGCTGCTCAACGTGGCCGGCAAGCCGCTCGGGCGCATCGACGAGGACAAGGGTGTGCGCCGCATCTCGCTCGGCTCGCTGCGCGCGCAGCGCGAGCTCGACACCTGCGTCACGGGCGGCGGCCAGACGCACGCCTCGGACGGCATGGCCACGCTGCTCGTGACGAGCCCCGAGAAGGCGCGCGAGCTGTCGAACCGCCCCGACATAGAGATTCGGCTGGTCGGCAAGACCGAAGCCCGCACCGAGCCGAGCCTGATGCCCGAGGCGCCGGCGTTCGCCGTGCAGAAGTTGCTGCAGCGCGTCGGCCTGACCATGAAGGACGTCAAGGTCGCGAAGAACCACAACCCGTTCGCGGTCAACGACGCCGTGTTCACCAAGGTGACCGGCCACGACTGGCGGACGCTGAACCAGACCGGCTGCCCGCTCGTCTGGGGCCACCCGCAGGGCCCGACGCTGACGCGCGTGCTGATCGAGGCGCTCGAGGAGGCCGTGCAGCTGGGTGGCGGCTACGTGCTGATCTTCGGCTGCGCCGCCGGCGACGTCGGCATCGCCGCGCTGTTCGAAGTGAGCGAAGGAGGTGCGCGATGAGCGCGACGACCAACTCGGCCGCGACCGGCGTCACCTCGCTGCGCCGCGACACGCTCGAGACGCTGGGCCTCGGCACCGTGCTCGAGATGTTCAAGAACGGCCGCGCGCCCGCGGACGTCGAATCGCTGGTCACCCGGGTCTTCGGGCCGAAGGGCGAGCGCGGCTCGCTCGTGATCTCCGGCGCCAGCGGCATCGTCGGCGCCGGCAAGACCATGCAGCTCGGCTCGCGGCTCGAGCCCTACGGCGTGCGCGTCGTGGCGCTCGACTTTCCCGGCGCGCCCGACGGGCTCGGCAGGCAGTACCCCGGCCTCGTCGCCGCGTTCGGCCGCGACGGCGCCGCGCGCATCATGGGCAACATCGTGCGCCTCACGTACGACGGCAAGACGCTGCCGCCGGAGCTGAAGGCGCTGAAGCCCCGTTTCCTGCTCGAGGCCATCCCCGAGATCCTCGAAGTGAAGCGCGCGCACTACGCGCTCTTCCGCGAGAGCTTCCCCGGCATCGAGATCCGTTCCGTCACGTCCGGCTTCCCCGCGAAGGAACTCGGCGTCGGCGTCGCGCACCCGGCGTTCCCGCACGAGATCAACAAGATGTGGGAAGTGGTCGAGGACGAGCCCTCGGCGGTGACGCAGCTGCTGTGGGCGCTCGGCCTCGTGCCCGTGCCCGTCTCGGACGACTGGTCGTTCGTGCTCGACGTGCTCTTCTGCGGCGTCACGCACGCCGGCCTGCAGGTGCACCGGCGCACGAACATGCCGTACTGGAAGCTCGACAAGCTCGTGCGGCGCCTGATCGGGCCCAACCCGTTCCGTGCGCACGACGCCATCGGCAGCAAGGGCGCCGACTTCCTCACCTGGTCGTGCCTGCACCACCTCTCGGGCGAGTACGGCGCGCTGTTCACGCCCACGCCGGAGCTGGTCGAGCGCAAGGAGACCGGGCAGGCGTGGTACCCGCCCGACCACTTCCGGCCGCTCGTGGACTGGAAGCTGTCGAAGGAGGAGACGGCCGAGTTCGAGGCCGGCATGCTCGGCCCCATCGTGCAGATGACCGCGCTCATGCTGCACGAGAAGCGCG
>CAZUEM010000047.1:0-23122 GCA_964619155.1 uncultured bacterium | reverse complement strand
CGCCGCCGCGCTGCGCCGGGACCTGGCGGCGCGGGTGCTCGCGTCGCTGCGCTCGCCCGCGACGCCGGCATCGCAGCGCGCGCTCGACAGCCTGCGGTCCGGAATCGCCCGGCTCGAACTGGCCGGCGCGGCGATCGCCGCCCCGGAGGGCGACCTGGCGCCGGGCGAGGCGGCGCGGCGGATCGGCGGCGGGGCGCTCGTCAGCTGGCTGCGCGTGCCGCTCTACGAGCGCGCCGGCGCGCTGGGCGACGTCGTGTGGTGGCCGCGCGAGCACTACCTCGCGTTCGTGCTCGCGCCGGGCGACACCGTGCCGCGCGTGCTCGACCTCGGCTCCGCCGACTCGCTCGACGCGGCCGTGCGCGCCTGGCGCGAGGCGGCGTACGCGCACGGCCCGGCGCCGGGTGCGCGGGCCGCGGGCGAGCGGCTGCGCGCGCTCGCGTGGGACCCGGTCGCGGCGCTGCTGCCCGCGGCGGGCGACGTGTGGCTCGTACCCGACGGCGAGCTGCAGAAGGTGAACTTCTACGCGCTGCCCTCGGGGCCCGGCCGCTGGCTGGTCGAGGAACCGCGCCTGCTGCGCCGGCTCGTCTCCGAGCGCGACCTGGCCGCGGCGACGGCGGGGACGGGGACCGGGACGGGCCTGCTCGTGCTGGGGGGCGTGGATTACGAGCGTGCCCCGGAACTCGCCCCGGAGCAGGCCCCGGCGCCCGTCCCGGCGCCGGCGCCGCCGGCCACGGGCGGAAAGCCGGCGGCGCCGCCCGCGTGTCGCGCGCTGCTCGAGGAGCGGTTCGAGCCGCTGCCCGCGACCACGGCCGAGGTCGCGGCGGTGGCCGCGCTCGCCCGCTCGCTCGGCGGCGGCGAGGCGCCGGTCGCGCTCACCGGGCCCGCGGCCGGCGAAGCCGCGTTCAAGCGCCTCGCGCCCGGCCGCCGCATCGTCCACCTCGCGACGCACAGCTGGTTCCTGGGCGCCGAGTGCGCCTCCGGCGCGCCGGGCGTGGTGGCGCAGAACCCGCTCGTCTTCTCGGGCATCGCGCTCGCCGGCGCGAACCGCTGGGCCGCCGCCCGCGAGGGCGGTGCGGCCGAGGACGGGCTGCTCACCGCCGAGGAACTCGCGGGGCTCGACCTCGGCGGCGTCGAATGGCTCGTGCTCTCGGGCTGCGAGAGCGGGCTCGGGCAGGTGCGGGCGTGGGAGGGGCTCTACGGCCTGCCGCGCGCCGGCCGGCGAGCCGGGGTGCGCGCGATGGTGCTGAGCCTGGCGCCGGTGGACGACGAGGCCGCCGGCCTGTGGATGCGCGCGCTCTACGAGGCGCGCTTCGCGCGCAACGAGGACACCGCGTCGGCCGTGCGCAGCGCGTCGCGGCGGGTGCTCGACTGGCTGCGCCGCCGGGGACGGGCGCCCGAGCCGCGGCTCTGGGGGGCGTTCGTCGCGCTCGGCGATTGACGCGTCAGCGCGCCGGCTTGCCGCGCGCGGGCGGCTCCTCGCGCAGCACCTCGAGGCCGCTCGCCTCGTGCAGCAGCCGGAGCATGCGGCCCTCGGGCGAGACCCAGGCGTGGAAGCTGCCCTGGTCGTCCGAGAGCACGTAGCGCTTCGAGATCATGCGCTTGCCGCCCCAGCGGATCGTGTCCGGCCCGGCCGCGCTCATGGTGGCGCGCGCGGTGGCGGGCTTCTCGCCGAGCGTCACCAGCTCGACCGGGCGGCGCGACAGCGACTGCGCGCTCACGTTCCGGCAGATGACGTCGAACAGCGTGAAGAGCGGCGGGTCCATGACGAACAGCCGCCCGGGGGGCTGGACGAGGCGCTCGGCCGAGCCGCCCCCGTCGCGCTCCGTGTACACGGTCATCGCGGTGTCCCCGGGCACGACGCCGCGCACGGTGAGCCGGCCGGCCACTTCCTCGTTCGACGTGTACTGGCGCAGGCCGAAGTCGCGCGCGTCCACGACGAGGCCGAACTTCTTCACCCACTTCACGGTCGAGCCGTCGCTCTCGCGCAGCGTGCGGGTGTGGATGCCGCTCACGATCAGCGAGTCGCCGTGGCGCTCGTACTCGAAGTCCTCGTAGCCGATCGGGGTGCCGCGGTCGAGGACGATGAGCCGTCCGCTGTCGATCGAGGCCGGGGACGTGGGCGGGGCGCCGGTGACCGGCGCGGCGAACAGCAAGGCGAGGGCGAGGAGGAACGCGGAGGGCTTGCGCATGGGCGGGGAGCGTAGCACGCGCCCCGCGCGCGCCGGCCACAGCAATTTGCAATGAAACGCCCGCCGGCGGGCGATCCGCCCGCGGCGCGGTCCGCGTGTTCAGGCCCCGGTCCGCTCCAGGCGCGCCACGCACTCGATGTGGGGCGTGTGCGGGAACATGTCGAACGGCGTCACCTCGGCCAGCGCGTAGCCGAGCGGCGCGAAGTCCTTGAGGTCGCGCGCCAGCGTCGCCGGGTTGCACGACACGTAGACGATGCGCTTCGGCCTGAGCTCCGCGGCGCGGAACACCACGCGCGGGTGGAGCCCCGCCCGCGGCGGGTCCACGACCACGAGGTCGGGCTTCACCGCGCCCTCGCGCTTGCCCTGCGCCCACTCGCGCAGCACCTGGCGCGCCTCGCCGCACACGAACCGCGTCGCGCCGAGGCCGTTGCGCTCCGCGTTGCGGCGCGCGCGCTCGACCGCGTCGGGGACGCTCTCGACCCCGACCGCGCTCCCGGCCGCGCGCGCGAACAGCAGCGTCAGCGTGCCGGCGCCGCAGTACAGGTCGAGCACGGTCTCGCCGCCCTCGAGCCGCGCGGCGTCGAGCGCGGCGCGGTAGAGGTGCTCGGCCTGCGCGCTGTTGGTCTGCAGGAACGCGTTGCCCACGACCTCGAACTCGAGCCCGAGCAGCCGCTCGACGATCGCGCCGTGGCCGTGCAGCACGACCTCCTCCTCCATGACCGCGACGTTGGCGCGCGAGCCGTTGAGCCCGAGCGTCACCGTCTTCACCTCGGGCGAGAGCGCGGCGATCCCGGCGGCCCACTCGCGCAGGCCGTCGAGCCGGTCGTTCACCGCGACGAGGTGCACGGCGCACTCCCCGGAGAGCGGCAGGTGCCGCACCATCAGGAAGCGCGCGTTGCCGTCGTGGCGCGACGGGTGGTAGGCGCGCCAGCGGCGCTCGCGCGCGAACGCCTGCGTGCGGCGCAGGATCTCGACCACGAGCGGCGAGGGCAGGTGGCACTCGCGCACCTCGAAGACCTTGTCGAACGTGCCGCGCTCGTGCAGCCCCAGCACCGGCGCGCCCTGCGCGTCCTGCAGGAAGCTGAACTCCATCTTGTTCCGGTAGTGCCACGCCGAGGGCGCCGGCACGATCGCCTTCACGGGCGGCGCGGCGATGCCGCCGAGGTGGCGCAGCGTCTCGGCGACCTGGCGCTCCTTGAGCCGGCACTGCTCCTCGTAGGGCATCTCCTGCAGCCGGCAGCCGCCGCACTGCGCGGCGTGGGCGCAACGCGGGGCGAGCCGCCCGGGCGCGGGGCTCTCGAGCGACTCGAGCCGGGCCTCGGCGAAGGAGCGCTTGACCTTCGTGAGCCGCGCGTTCACGCGGTCGCCGGGCAGGCCGCGGTCCACGAACACCACGCGGCCCTCGTGGCGGGCGAGCGCCTTGCCGCCGAGCGCGATGTCCTCGACGGCCAGCGTTAACACGTCTCTGACTTTCATGGGATGGGGGCGCGGGACGGAGGGGAACTTCGTGGAACCAAATGGGCGATCGCTCTGTCTAACCCGTCAGCACATCGCGATCCCCGCCCAGGATCCGGACGCTAACACAGGGGGAAGTTCATGCGTAGAACGACGCCGCTGAGCCGGCTCGTGCTGTTCGCCGCGCTCGTCATGCTGGCGGTGCCGTCGCTGGCCGCGGCCCGCGGCTGGCTGGGCGTGTACACGCAGGAGGTCACGCGCGACCTGAGGGACGCGCTCGACCTGACGGGCGAGGGCGTGCTCGTTTCGAGCGTCGTGCCCGGCAGCCCGGCCGACCGCGCCGGGCTGCGCAAGGGCGACGTCATCGTCTCGGTGGACCGCCGCGACGTGGGATCGCCGGCCGAGCTGACCGGAATCATCGGCGACACGCGCGAGGGCGAGAGCGTCTCGCTCGGCGTGGTGCGCAAGGGCGGGAAGCTCAACCTCGCGGTGCGGCTCGCCGAGCGCCCGGAGGACGACGAGTTCGCGCCTCCGGCCCCGCCGGCGCCGCGCGCCGCGCCCGCGCCGCGCGCTCCGAAGGCGCCCGCCGCCCCGAAGGAGCCGCGGGTCTACCGCTGGCATTCGGACGGGAACGTGGACCCGGACGAGATCCGGGAGCGCATCCGCGAGGCCGTGCCGGGGTTCGACTTCGATTTCGACGAGGCCGGCCCGGGCCGCTCGATGGTGTGGATGGGCAACGCCGGCCGCGGACGGCTCGGCGTGCGGGTCGAGTCGCTGGGCGAGGACCTCGCGTCGGCGCTCGGCGCGCCCGGCACGCGCGGCGCGCTGGTCGTCGAGGTGCTGAAGAAGACGCCCGCGGAGGAGGCGGGGCTCCGAGCGGGCGACATCATCACCGCGGTGGAAGGCGCCGCGGTGCAGGACGCGGACGATCTCGTCAAGGCGCTCAAGGGCGAAAGCGGCCGGGTGTCGCTCTCGATCGTGCGCCGCGGCGAGAAGCGGACCGTGGAGGCCGCGCTGGAAGACTCCCCGCGCGTGATTCGTCTGCGCGAGGGGAAGGAACCGAAGGGCCCGGGCCGGCTGGGGGACGATCGCAGGTTCGACGTCCGCATCAAGGGCGATGCGGACGGCGAGGACCTCCGCAGGGAGCTCCAGGAGCTGCGCGAACAGCTGCGCGAGCTGCGGAGGGAGTTGCAGGAGAACCGTCGTTAGTCCGACCCCCGCGCGGACATGGGACCGCGCGGGCCAGAAGTCGCATCGGGGGGCGTCGACCGACCGCCGGCACCGCAAGGTGCGCAGCATGGGGCGAAGTCCAGGCGGCACGGTGCAGCGCGGCGCCCCCTCGATGCGGCCACCGCGAGCGGCCGGGCCCGGGGATCGGGTCCGGCCGTCTCGTCTTCCGTCCGCCGCGTTTGCGCCGCACGCGGCGCGCTCCTAGGCTTCCGGCCCGCATGTCGCCCTTCGACCCGAACTTCTGCCCGCGCTGCGCCGCCGCGCTCGAGCCCCGCGACGAGCACGGCACCATGCGCCCGACCTGCCCCGCGTGCGGCTTCATCTGGTACCGCAACCCGGTGCCCGCGGCGGGCGTGCTCGTGGTCGAGGAGGGCCGCGTGCTGCTCGTGCGGCGCAAGTACGAGCCGCGCGCCGGGCAGTGGTGCATCCCGGCGGGCTTCATGGAGGCGGGCGAGACGCCCGAGCAGTCGGCGGTGCGCGAGCTGCGCGAGGAGACCGGGCTCGACGCGGTGCTGACGGGCCTCTTCGGCGTGTACGCGGGCTTCGACGACCCGCGCGTGCGCGCGGTGCTCATCCTCTACACGGCGACGCGCGACGGCGGACGGCTCGTCCCCGGCGACGACGCGCTCGAGGCGGAGTGGTTCCCGCTCGGCGCGCTGCCGCACGACATCGCGTTCGCCGCGCACCGCCAGGCCCTGGCCGAACTGCGCGCCCGAAGCTGACCGGACCCGCACGAGCCCCGGCCGGCGAAACATGCGCGCACCGGGGTGCGCCCGAGGAGCGGCGTAGCCAGGATGGCGGAGCCGCGACTGGATGCAGTGAGCCGGAGCAGGATGCGGAGGCGAACGTGCCCCGGTGCGCGCATGTTTCGCCGGCCGGGGCGACGATCGCTCTCGGGCGCTACGCGGCTTCCGGGTGACGCGCGACGCCGTTCTCGCCGATCGCCAGCGCGAGCACGCTGCCGGCCAGCTGCGCGCGGCCGAGGTCGCGCTCGTTGAACGGCTCGCCGTCGCGCTTGTTGCTCAGGTTGAGCACCCCGACGATCCGGTTGCGGTGCACGAGCGGCAGCGAGATGAACGAATCCGAGTTGTAGTGGTCCACGCCCGTCGGCGCGACCGGCGTGCGGTCCTCGCGCTCGCGCATCCACACCGGCTGGCGGTGGCGCGCCACCCAGCCCGCGACGCCCTCGCCCATGGGCAGGCGGACCTGGCCGGCGAGCGCGGGGTCGAGCCCGCGGTGCGCGTAGATGCGCAGGTCGCCCTGCGCGTCGTCCACGCGCATGACGCTGCAGCGCTCGACGTCGAAGTGCTCGCAGCACCAGGCGACCAGCGAGCGCGTCAGCGACACCGCGTCGTCGGTGCCCGAGAGCGCGTCGAAGGCCCGTTGCACGAGCAGCAGCGTGTCCTGCAGTTCCTGGTTGAGCGCCTGCGTGCGCGCGAGCTGCGCGTAGGCCTCGTTCAGGTGCTGCGCCGCGGCCGACGCCTGCTCCTCGAGCGCGCTGGTGATGCGCGCGGTGGCGAGGCGCTCGTTGTGCCGCGCGTCGGCTTCGCCCCGCAGCGATTCGACCTCGCGCATGAGCGATTCGAGCGTGGAGGCCTTGGCGAGGTTCTCGGCCTCGAGCGACTCGGCCTGCCGCTGCAGCTCGGCGACGCGGCCCTGCATGAGCAGCGCCGCGCGGCGCGCCGCCTCGGCGGCGCCGCGGGACTCCGGCGCGGGCGCGCCGGTCGCCTGAAGGCGGCGGGCGAGCGCCAGCGAGGCGATGCCGCGCAGCGCGCCCAGCTCCTCGGCGACCGCGGCCGGGAACGCGCGCGGCTGCGGGCTCACGATCACGATCAGCCCGAGCAGCACGTCGTGGTCGTTGAGCGGCAGGCAGACGCACGAGCGCCAGCCGACCGGCGCGGTGAGCGGCTGGACCTGCGGGCCCTCGAAGCGGTCGGGCTCGTAGGTCGGGCTGCTCTGGAACAGCTTCGCGAGCAGCGAGCGCCGGTCGTCGCCGTTGAAAAATGCACTGGGACGGATGAACTTTCGCACGAACCGCGCGGGCAGGTGGTCCACCGGCAGCACCAGGTCGCGCTTGTCGAGCCGGCCGCGCTCGCGCTGCCAGACCCGGTGGAAGACCTCGCGCGAGGCATCGTAGAGCGCCAGCGTCGGGTGCCATTCGGCCTGCTGGGGGCGCAGATACGCGAGCAGCGTGTCCGCGCAGCTCTCGACGTCGGGAGCGTTGGCGAGTCGTTCGGCGATGTCGCGGAGCGCGAGTCGGGACATGGGCCACCTCCGGGGATGCGGTGCTTCGTTGCGTGGGTCCACCGGCAAGGCAATGCCCGTGCCGTCCGTGACCGTGCGAAACGCGCGGCGGCGGGCGGGAGCGCCCATGCGCCGGCCCGCGCCCCGCGCGGCCGCGGCCGCGGGGACGCGTTCGCAGTGGCGGGGCGGGAAGGCGCCGGGCTAGATTCCCGCTCGCCCGCTTCCGACCCTCCATCCACCGGAGAGCGCCCATGCCCCAGCTCATCGCCGACCGCCCCGTCCTGCGCAGCACCTCCGACCTCGGCCGCGTCATGGCCGCCGCGAAGGCCCGCGAAGCGGCGGGCGAACGCGTCCTGCACCTCGAGCGCGGCGAACCCGACTTCGACACCCCGCCGCACGTCGTCGAGGCGCTGGCGAAGGCCGCGCGGGACGGCGCCACGCACTACCCGGACTCGCGCGGCGAGATGCGGCTGCGCGAGGCGCTGGCCGCGAAGCTCGCGCGCGAGAACGGCATCGCCGCGCACCCCGACGACATCGTGGTCACCGCCGGCGGGACGCACGGGCTGTTCCTGGCGATGCAGGCGCTGCTGTCGGCGGGCGACGAGCTGCTCGTGCTCGCGCCGTACTGGATGGCGCTGCCGAAGCTCGTCGGGTTCGCGGCCGGCGCGTCCATGCGCCCGTTCCCGGCCTACCTCGACCTCGGACCCGGCGGCTGGAGCCCCGACGAGCTCGCGGCGCGGCTGCGCGAGGCGCTCGCGCCGAACACGAAGGGCCTCTACGTCAACACGCCGAACAACCCGACCGGCGTCGTGCTCGGGCGCGAGCACCTCGAGGCGATCGCGGCCGTGGCGCGCGAGCGCGACCTGTGGGTGATCAGCGACGAGGCCTACGAGCACCTGCTGTTCGACGGCGCGGCGCACGTGAGCCTGGCCGCGCTGCCGGGGATGGCCGAGCGCACGCTCAGCGTCTACACGTTCTCGAAGTCCTACGCGATGACCGGCTGGCGCGTCGGCTACGTGGCCGCGCCGCCGGCGCTGCGGCCGGTGCTCGGGCCGCTGCTCGCCTTCTACACCACGCACGGCGTGTTCCCGGCCTCGCAGCTCGCCGCGCTCGCGGCCGTGACCGGGCCGCAGGACTGCGTCGAGGCGATGCGCGCGGCGTACGACGAGCGCCGCCGGCTGCTGCTGGACGGCCTGCGCGACTGCGCCGCCGTGCGCGCGCCCGAACCGCGCGGAGCGTTCTACGCGTTCGCGAACATCCGCGAGGCGCGCGGGGATCGCGATGTCTGGGCGCTGGTCGAGGAGTGGCTCTCGATCGGCGTCGCCGCGCTGCCGGGCACCGCGTTCGGACCGGCGTTCGGCGACTGGGTGCGCCTGGCGATGTGCACGCGCCGCGAGGACGTCGCCGAGGCGGCGAAGCGCCTCGCCGCGCACCACGCGGCCCCGGCCCGGAGCTGACGGCGATGCCGTTCTGCCCCGACTGCGGGAAGGAGTACGGGCCGGAGATCGTGGCCTGCCCGGAGTGCCGCGCGGCGCTGGTCGCGGAGCCGCCGGCGCCCGCGGGCGAGATCGTGGTGGCGCACCGCGTGCCCGACGCCGCCTCGGGCGCGCTGCTGTGCGGCGTGCTCGAGAACAACGGCGTGACCGCGGTGCTGCGCAGCACGCAGCTGCCGGGCTACGGCGACGTCCGCCGCGACTGGTCCACGTCCGCGTGGGGCGAGATCCTGGTCGCGGGCGAGGACCTCGAGGAGGCGCGCGAGATCATCGCCGACTACCTCGAGGTGCTCGACCGCGGCGGCGCGGTGCGCGACGAGGACGTCGAGGGGACCGCGGGCGACGGCGACTGACCTCCGGGTCCGGGCTACGACCCGTCGTCGTCCTCGTCCACGAGGATCGGGCGGCGGCCCGTGGCGGTGAGGTCCGCGGGCGGCGCCTCGGCCTCGGGCTCCTCGGCGGGGATCACGAACCGCGTCCCCACGCGCTGCGGCACGATCACGCGCGAGAGCGCGAGGTCGAACACCTGGTCCATGGTCTCGACCGGAACCAGCTCGAGCCGCGCCCGCACGTCGGCGGGGATGTCCGCGAGGTCCTTCACGTTCGAGGCCGGGAACACCAGCGTGCGGATGCCCGCGCGGTAGGCGGCCAGCGCCTTCTCGCGCATGCCGCCCACGACCAGCACCTTGCCGCGCAGGCTCACCTCGCCGGTGAGCGCGACGTCGTGGCGGATCGGGCGGTCGCTCAGCACCGAGGCGATCACGAGCCCGACCGTCATGCCGGCCGACGGCCCGTCCTTCGGCACGCCGCCCGCGGGGAAGTGGATGTGGATGTCGCTCGAGCTGAACGCCTCGGCCTCGATCTCGAGGTCCTCGGCGCGCGAGCGCACGTACGAGTGCGCCGCCTGCACGGACTCGCGCATGACCTCGCCGAGCTGGCCGGTGAGCGTCACCCGCCCCGAGCCGGGCATGCGCAGCGCCTCGACCACGAGGATCTCGCCGCCCGCGGCGGTCCACGCCAGGCCCATCGCCACGCCGACCTCGTCGTCCTTGCCCGCCATCTCGGGCTGGTAGAGGCGGCTGCCCAGGTACTGCTCGAGCTTCGGCACCGTGACGAGGTGGCGCTTCGACTGCCCCATCGCGCGCGCGCGCGCGACCTTGCGGCAGACCGTGGCGAGCTGGCGCGAGAGGCCGCGCACGCCCGCCTCGAGCGTCCAGTGGCGGACCATGGCGCGCAGCGCCTCGTCCTGCAGCACGAGGTCGCGCGGGGCCAGGCCGTGCTCGGCGAGCTGGCGCGGCACCAGGAAGCGCTGCGCGATCTCGATCTTCTCGTCCTCGCTGTAGCCGGGGACCTCGATGACCTCGATGCGCTCCTGCAGCGAATCCGGCACCTGCTCGAGGTGGTTCGCGCACAGCAGCAGGATGGCGTGCGAGAGGTCGATCGAGAGCCCGAGGTAGTGGTCGGTGAAGTGCGCGCTCGACTCGGGGTCGAGCAGCTCGAGCAGCACCTCGGCGACGCCGAGGCCGCCCTCGCCGGCGAGCCGGTCGATGCCGTCGATCATGAGCACCGGGTTGCGCGCGCCGGCGTCGCGCAGCGCGCGCACGATCTTGCCGGGCTGCGCGCCGGGCGCGGTGCGCGCGTCGCCGATCAGCTCGGCCGCGTCGGAGGTGCCCGAGACGCTGATGCGCGCGAACGGCCGCGCGAGCGCGCGCGCGACGGTCGCGCCGAGCGACGACTTGCCGGTGCCCGGCGGCCCGACCAGGCAGAGCGCGGGGCCGGGCAGGTCGGGCTTGAGCCGCCGCACGGCGAGGTACTCGACGATGCGCTCCTTGGCCTTGCGCATGCCGAGCTGCTCGTGCTCGAGCACCGACTCGACGCGCGGCAGGTCGGCCTCCTCGGAGACGAGCGTCTCCCACGGCATGCCCCACAGCCACTGCAGGTAGGCGCGGATCTGGCCCGCCTCGGGCGCGCCGGCCGGCAGGCGGCGCAGGCGGTCCATCTCGCGCTGGGCGCGGCGCGCGACCTCGGCCGGCAGCGGCGAGACCGGCACGGTCGCGGGCCCCGGAGGCGGCTCGTCGCGCTCGCGCGTCACGGGCGCGTCGAGCGCCGCCGTGGCGCGCAGCGCGCGCGGCGGGCGCTTCGCCTGCAGGGTCCTGTTGCGCGCGGGGCGCGGCATGCGTGGCTCCGTGGCTCGGGGAGTGCGAAGTCGTTTCGGCACCGGCGGAAGGGCCCGCCGCACATGGCCTCCCCAGCATTTCGGCACGCCCGCCCCCGAACCTGAGGGTTGTGCGGCGAACATTGTTGCGGCCGGCGCCCAACCCGCTGCGCCCCGGACATTTCGCTGCGGGACAGCCGCTTAGCGCCCAAACGGCTGGCGGGTGGGGGGATCCGGGGGGCGCGCAACAATCTCCGCTCCACCACCCGTCCGCCCCGGCCGCACCACCAAAGACCGAGACCCCGCCCTTGCGGGCGGGGTCTCAGGTGCTGCGAGCGAAGCGTCGTGCTTCGGGTACTAGCGGTAGATCGACTTCAGCGCGCCCCACGTGTTCTTCATCGACGGGGTCGCGAGGCACATGGCGTTCGCGCCCGAGGCGGCGTTGAAGATCGTGACCGAGTTGACCGCCGCGACCGTGAAGTCGGCGACGTTGTTGTCGGTGTCGCTGATGCCGTTGTTGTTGCGCACGACCGCGGTCGTGTTCGAGACGCCGGGAACCACGGCGCCCTCGGCGCAGTTCGCGGTGCCGTAGGCGACCTTGTCCACCAGCGAGCCGGGGGCCTCGGAGCCGCAGGCCACGTTGGCCTGGAGCACGTTGAAGAGGCCGATCTTGCCGCTGCTCTGGCTGGCGCTGATGTTCGGCGTGACCAGGTCCGGGGTCACCGGGATGGCGACGCCGGCGGTGCCCGCCGCGCCGCACTGGATCAGCAGGTACGAGCAGGGCTGGATCGTCGTGCCGACCGGCAGCACGAAGTAGTTGCCCGTCGAGCTGCCCCAGTTGCCGGTGGCCGAGCCGTACTCGACCGCCCAGCCACTGATGTCGATCGGCGAGTTCGAGTAGTTGAACAGCTCGACGAAGTCGTGCGTGTACGTGCCGCTGCCGCCGCCGCCGCCGTACACCTTGCTGATGCGCACGGCGTTGGCCGCGAACGACGCCTGGGCCACGAGGGCGAGCGCCGCGACGGTGAGAACCATGGTGACAAGCTTCTTCATGGGGATCTCCTGTGGGCTGCAATGGCGAGATGCGATCCCTGTCGGGCGCACTCGGGGGTTGCCGACGTCTCGCGCCGGGTGTGCGACGTCCTAGGCCCGTCGCACTCGGGGGCCAGAAGTAAGCGAATGCTGGCTAAAGGATAGGCCAGCGGCCCCGGGCCTCACAAGGGCCAGTCTCGGAAATTCACGCGTGTTCACGGGCCGGAAACGCGGTCGCGGAGCCTGAAACCGGCCCCCGCTCCCGGCCGGCCGCTGCGGGATTCCGCGGGTGAAATGCCCCTACCGGGCCCGGGCCGAGCGCACCCACATGTGCAGGGCGTTGGCGACCAGGAAGACGGCGAAGCCCCGCGCCAGCACGGCCTGCGGCAGGCGCAGGGCGAGCGCCGAGGCGAGCGGCGCGCCCACGAGCGCCCCGAGCGCGAGCCAGGGCACGAGCCGCACGGCCACGTTCCCGTGGCGGTGGTGCTCGATGGCCCCGACGGGGGCGGTCACGAGGATGAGCGCCAGCGAGGTGCCCTGCGCGACCTGCTGCGAGGCGCCGAAGAGCAGCGTCAGCGCCGGCACCGCGAGGATGCCGCCGCCCACGCCCATGAACCCGGCGAGCAGGCCGACCGCCGCGCCCACCCCGAGCGCCGCGGCCGCGCCGGTGAGGCCGGCGAGCGCGGGCGCGCCCGTCCCGGCCGGCGCCTTCCACAGCAGCCGCGCGGCGACGAGCAGCAGGAAGACGGCGAACGCGCGCGTGAGCGCGGCCCGGCTCGTGCGGGCGGCGAGGCGCGCGCCGAGCCGGGCGCACAGCATGCTCGTCACCGCCATGACCGCGCCGGTCACCCACGCGACCTGCCCGTTCGCGGCGTACACGACGAGCCCGGCGAGCGCGGTGGCGCCGATCGCGGCGAGCGAAGTGCCGTGCGCCTGGTGCTGCGTGCACGCGAGCCAGCCGGTCAGCAGGGGCACGAGCAGGATGCCGCCGCCGACCCCGAAAAGGCCGCCGGCGAGCCCGGCCACGAAGCCCGCGAGGGTCCCGCGCCAGCGCTCGCCGGTGGCGTCCACGGCCGCCGCGCCTACGTGCCGGCCTGGGCCGTCGCGGGCGAGGCGGACTTCTGCAGCAGCCGCACGGTGTCGGCGAAGCGCGTCGCGTTGGTCGGCGCGCCGAGCACGACCGCGATCAGGTCGCGGCCCTGCGAGCGCACCCAGGTGGCGAAGCAGTAACCGGCCTCGAGGATGAAGCCGGTCTTGCCGCCGAGCACCTCGTAGCGGCCGTAGAGCAGGCGGTTGGTGTTGTGCACCGCGTGCACGCGCCGCCCGGTCGCGAACTGGTACTGCCGGGTGACGCTGATCTCCTGGATGAGCGGGTCGTGCGCCGCCGCGTGCAGCAGCCGCGCGACGTCCGCCGCCGACGAGACGTTGCGCTCGTCGAGGCCCGTGAACTCCACGAACCGCGAGCCCTCGAGCCCGAGCTCGACGGCCTTGCGGTTCATGCGGGCGACGAACTCGTCGGCCGACAGGCCCGACTCGCGCGCGAGCACGCGCGTGGCGACGTTGTCCGAGCACATGAGGCTCATGTGCAGCAGGTCGCCGAGCGCCACCTGCTCGCCGCGGCGCAGCCGCGTGTGGCCGCCGCCGTCCAGCTCGGCCGGCGTCACCTCGGCCTCGCGGTCGAGCTTCGGCTTCTGCTCGAGGAACACCATCGCCGTCATCAGCTTGGTGAGGCTGGCGATCGGCACCACGCGATCGGAGTTCTTCGCGAACAGCACCTCGCCGGTGGAAGGGTCCACGAGGATGGCGTTGCGCGCGTACACGCCGCCGGGCGGCGGCGCCCGGCGGGCGCGCTTGCGCGTGCCGCCCTTCCGCGTGCCGGTCTTCGCGGCGGACTTCTTCGCGGAGGAGACGCTCGTCTTCCCGTTCGTGCGGGTCGTGGAAGTGGCGGCGTCGGCCATCGTGGCCGGGCCGGCCAGCAGGGCGAGCAGGAACGACACGCCCAGCGTGCGCAGCGCGCGGAGCTTCATGAAACCTCCAGAGGGCTCCCCGAAGGGGAGCGGACACCGATTCCATCCATGGTATCGGAGACTACGAGGCCGGAACTTAGGCGGGAGGTGCGCGAGGCGTCAACGAAATTGGTCCGCCGCCCGGCCCGGCGCGCACCGCCCGCGCCGTTCAGTCGCGCCGCGCCCCGGCGGCCGAGGGGTGCTCCTCGCGCAGGAAGCGCACGAACCGCGCGCACGCCTCGAGCGCGAGCGTGTCGGCCTCGACGAGGTCGGCCTCCCGCGCGGGGTCGCGGCACGCGGCGAGCCGCGCCGGCAGCGCCCGCAGCGAGTCCATCGCCGCGAACCACGGGGCGGCCGAGGTGTCGGCGAGCGGGCGGGCCGCGAGCGTGACCCGCGCCGAGCGCAGGACCTCGGGCAGCGCGCGCAGCCGCGCGGCCGCGTGCTTCGCGCGCGTGCACGCGCCGGCGCCAGGCGCCGCTCGCGTGCGGGGCGCGCTCGGCCGCGACGCGCGCGCGCAGCGTGTCGAGCCTCGCGGCGGCGGCGCGCCCCAGCGAGGCGCGATCGATCGCGGCGAGCCGCGCGGCGAGCCGCTCGAGCCACAGCGAGTCGGCGGCCAGCGTGGCTTCGGTCACCGGCACGAGCCGCGCGTCCGCGCCGCGCACGCGGAAGCGCGTCGCCAGGTCGGGCCGCGCGCGCAGCAGGTGCGCGCGGTACTCGCGCTCGGCGCCGCGCAGCACCGCGCCGGCGTCCGCGGCGAGGGCCGCGGCGGCGAACGCCAGCGCCAGCGCCGGCGCCAGGAGCCGGGCCGCGCGCTTCAGGGCCGCGGCACCACCGTCTCGACGAGCGAGAGGGGGTCGTCCACCTTGAGCGGCGTCGAGGCGATGTAGGCCTGCCCGTACTTCGCCCCGATCTGCCAGCCCCAGTAGCGCGCGTAGGCCTCGAACGCCTCGCGCGGGTGCGGCAGGTGCTCGGGACGCGGCCGCTCGGGGTGGTAGAACTGGCTCCTGTGGCAGTCGATGGCCGCGAGCCAGTCCTGCCAGTCGTCGGAGATGTCCACGATGAACGTGGGCATGCGGCCCGGCGGGATGAAGTAGTAGTAGATCGCCTTCGCCTGGAAGGGCTCGCCCTCGACCGGGGCCTTGGCGAGGTGCGCGAGGTTGTAGGCGTTCGAGACGATCTCGCCCGACTTGTAATGATCGTTGTGGCCGAGCCCGCGACCGATGGGCAGGTCGAAGTAGGGCGCGAACACGACCTGCGGCCGGTGCTTGCGGATGATCCCGGCGACGCGGCAGCGGTTCTCGAACGTGTCCTCGACGCGGCCGTCGCCGAAGTCGAGGCACTCGCGCACGTCGAGCTGCAGGATCTTCGCCGCCTCGGCGCTCTCGGCGGCGCGGATCTCGGGCGTGCCCCAGCCCATGTCGCCGGAGGTGATGTCGATGATGCCGGTCGTGTGGCCGAGGCGCTTCATCTTGCGCAGCAGGCCGCCGCAGCCGATCTCGGCGTCGTCGGGATGGGGTCCGAATGCGAGGAAATCGACGGGCATCGGGTTCTCCGGGTGCGGACGGGGGGATGGGCGGGGGGAGGCGCGCACCTTAGCGCGCCCGCGGCCGCCGTCGCCACCGCCGCGCACGGCCGTCCCGCGCGCCGCCGCGACGCCCCGCGTTCTTTTGGTTATCCTGCCGCCCGGACCTTCGCGACGGCAGGAGATCGGATGCACTACTTCGCCTACGGCTCCAACCTGAATCCCGAGCAGATGGCGCTCCGCTGTCCCGGCCACCGGGTCGTCGGGCTGGCCGCGCTGCGCGACCACAAGCTCGCGTTCCCGCTCACCTCGCACGATTGGGGCGGGGGCGTCGCGAGCCTGGTGGTGGCCCACGGCGAGAACGCCTGGGGCGTCGTCTACGACCTCACCGACGAGGACCTCGCGGCGCTCGACCGGTACGAGGGCTACCGCGGTCCCGGCGACCAGCACAACCTGTACGACCGCGAGCCGGTGCTCGTGGACCTCACGCGTCCCGACGACGGCTCGATCCCGCGCCGCGTCCGCGCGCTGTGCTACCTCGCGCGGCCGTCGAACCCGGCGCCCCCGTCGCGGCGCTACCTCGACACCATCCTCGAGGGCGCCCGGCGCCACCGGCTGCCGGACGAGTACGTCGCGGCGCTGGCCCGGACGGCGACGGTCGGCTGACGGCCGCGCGCGGGCCTCGCGCGCCGGCCGCTCAGGAGGCGGCGGAGCCGGCGGCCGGCGCGATCCCCGCGCCCTTCGCCGTCACGTCGAGCCCGTAGAGCCGCTCGAAGTACTCGCGCATCATCCGCGTCGTGCTGAACCGCGTGGCGGCCATCTCGATGCTCGCGGCCATCATGCGCCGCCAGCGCGGCGGGTCCTGCCACGCGGGCAGCACCCGGTGCTCGAGCGTGTCGTAGAGCGCCGCCAGGTCGCGCAAGTCGTCGCCCGGCTCGCCTTTGCCGATCGCCCAGCCGTTCACGCCGTCCTCGCAGCCCTCCGGCCACCAGCCGTCGAGGATGCTGACGTTGAGCACGCCGTTCATCGCCGCCTTCATGCCCGACGTGCCGCTCGCCTCGAGCGGGCGCACCGGGTTGTTGAGCCACACGTCGCAGCCGCGCGTGAGCAGCCGGCCGAGGCCCATGTCGTAGTTCTCGAGGAACAGCACCTGGCCGGGGTGGCGCTTCGCGCCCGCCACCAGCTTGGCGACGATGTTGCGGCCCGTCGTGTCGTCCGGGTGCGCCTTGCCGGCGAACAGCACGCGCACGTGGTGCTTCCCGAGCAGTTCCTCGAGCCGCGCCTCGTCGCGCAGGATGAGGTCGCTGCGCTTGTAGCTCGCGGCGCGGCGCGCGAACCCGACGAGCAGCGCGTGCGGGTCCAGCTCGACGTTGTGGCGCCGGTCCACCTCCTCGAGCAGCGCGCGCTTGGCCTTCACGTGCGCGGCCCAGATCGCGTCGGGGTCGGCCCCCGCCGCCGCGATGCCCGGGTCCTGCCAGGTCGGGGCGTGCACGCCGTTCGTGATCGCGCCGATCGGGGCGGCGTTCGAGACGTGCTTCCACATGGCGCGCGAGGTCTCTCCGTGGAGCTGCGCGACCGCGTTCGCCGCGCGCGCGAGCCGCAGGCCGGCGACCGTCATGTTGAACGGGTCGCCGCCGATCGCGCGCATCTCGGCGCCCGAGAGCTGCAGGCACGCGCCCATGCGGCGCAGGTCCTTGATCTCGTGCTCCTCGTTGCCCGCCACGACCGGCGTGTGGGTCGTGAACACGATCCGCCGGCGCACGCGCTCCCACGCGGTCGGGAACTGCGCGCCGCCCTCCATCTCGTCGGCGATCATCTCGATGCCGGCGAAGACGGCGTGCCCCTCGTTGAAGTGGTAGGTGTGGACGTTGTAGCCGAGCCACTGCAGCGCGCGCGTGCCGCCGATGCCGAGCAGCATCTCCTGCGCGATGCGCGTGTCGGTGCCGGCCTCGTAGAGCCGGTGCGTGATCCAGCGGTCCTCGTGCTTGACCGGGTCGATCAGGTAGAGCGGGCAGTGGCCGAAGCGGTCCGTGACCCACACGCGGCAGAGCACCTCCTTGCCGCGCACCCGCACCCGCACCCGCACGCCCGTGTCCTGCAGGAAGTCGGCGTCGAAGCCCGGGAACTCCTCGTAGGGCCGCCCGTCCGCGCCGATGCGCTGCACGCAGTAGCCGCGCGCCCACAGCAGGCCGACGGCGACCATGGGCATCTGCAGGTCGCGCGCCGCCTTGATGAAGTCCCCGGCCAGGATCCCGAGGCCGCCCGAGTAGATCGGGAAGGTCTCGTGGAGGCCGTATTCCATGCAGAAGTAGGCGACGTGGGGGGTGCGCGGGGGCATCGGGGCTCCGGAAGGCGGGACGGGATCTGTTTTCGCGGCGGGCATGATAGGCGCGCGGGCGGCGCGCTGTCACGACACGCGGGCCCCCAGCGGTATCGGCGGGGCCGCCCCCCGGATGCAGCGGGCGCCCGGGGGCGGGCCCGCGCGCCCCGAAAAGCGAACCGCCGGCCCGCGCGAGGCGGTCCGGCGGTTCCGTCGTCGTTCCGGCGCCCCGCGCCGCGAGCCGCTACCGCACCGCGACCGTGGTCTGGCCGCCCTCGGCGTCCTCCATGACCCAGCGGACGCCCTTGCTGCACGGGCAGGTGCCGCCGACGCGCTTGAGGCGCGGCATGGACTTCATCGCCTCGGCCGGCGTCTTCTCGCCGCTCGCCACGGCGCGCAGCGCCTCGGCGTAGAGCTTCATGTCGCGGCTCGCGACGTAGCCCTCGTTGAGGTTCGCCGCCAGGTAGCGCAGGTACTGCTCGGCGCCCTCGAACGCCTCGCCGTCGATGCCGACCATCTCGAACGCGTGCATGCCCTTGCGGCGGAAGAAGCGCGCGTCGGGCAGGCGCAGCAGGTCGGTCCACGCGAGGCCCTGGTGCGCGCCGCGCGAGCGCTCGAGCTCCGCGAGCACCGCGTCGGCCTTCTCGGGCGAGTAGTCGGGGAAGCGCGCCCGGATGTACCGCGTGTTGATGTCGCGGATCATCTTGCGCAGCTCCTCGTGGTACAGCGACGAGGCCTCGCCGTTCTTGAGGTCCTTGAAGCCGAAGTTCACGTTCGTGTCGCCGCCGCGCTCGTCGCCGAACATCTCGAGGCCGCGCGGGACCCACTTGTTGAGCGCGTGCTGCATCATCCGCATGGTGACGAGCACGTCGCCCTTCGCGGCCTTCTGCGCCCAGCGCCGCATCGGGATCACGCCGGCGGCGAGGTGGAACGCCTCCTCGCGCAGCATCGGCGGCATGCTGTCGGCCATGGGCTTGTAGGCGCACACCTTCTGCATCGTGAGCTGGTACTTGCCGACGCGGTCGATGCACGCCGCGAACACGACGTTGTCCGTGTACGAGTCGTAGTCGAGGTTGAAGGCGTCGAGCACGTGGCTGCCGGTGGTCATGGAGAGGATCTCCTCGACCATCTGCTCGCCGGTGACGCCGCCCGACACGCTGCTCCAGTCCTCGGACAGCAGCAGGTGCAGCATCTGGTAGCCGTGGCGCAGCTCCTCGGCCATCACGCGCATGGTCCAGAACTTGTCCTCGTCCTCGGGCGCGCGGTCCACGGTGCCGGCGTGCTGCTGGATGGAGCCGAACTCGGTGGAGGCCTGCGCCTTGATGATCGCGAGCAGGTGCTTGGCCTGCTCCTCGGTCATCTCCTCGGGCTTGAGGCGCTTGGGCTGGCCCTTGAAGTCGCCGATCTGGATGACGTCGGGCGTGCCGATCTCCATCTTGGCGCACAGGCAGAACTGCTCGTCCTTCGGGAAGTACTTGTCCCAGTACTTCAGGAGCAGGTCGTAGTCCTTGAAGTTGTGGCGGTGCCAGTGCTCGACCGCGTCGTGGTACTTCTTCGGCAGCTCGACGTTCTCGACCTTGATCATGGGAACGGGCCTCTACGGGATGGAGCGCTCGAGCGCGGTGAGCGGGGATTCGCCGAAGCCGATGGCCTTCAGGAACCCGGCGAGCGAGGTGTCGTTGCGGTCCACCAGCGTGCGGACGCTGGTCGCGCCCTCGGCCTTGAAGTGGGCGCACATGGCTTCGAACATCCGGCGGCCGAGGTCCTTCCCCCGCCATTCGGGGTCGATCCCGAAGCGCTCGATCCAGCCGCTCGGGGACTCGAGGCCGAACTCGCCGGCGCGGCAGTCGCCCAGCATGAAGCCGACGACCCTGCCGTCCGCCTCGGCGACCTGCGAGGCCCCGGGGTCGCGGCGCACGTAGAACATGACGCGCTGCTCCCAGAGTTCGGGCTGGTACTGGCCGGTGATCTTCTCGTCGATCCGGACGATGCCATTGAGGTCCAGTTCGTCGAGCGGCCGGATCCGCACCTCGGCGGTCACTTCGGGCATGGAAGGGCTCCCATGGGGGGTCTTGGGGGGTGAAGAGCGCGCGAGAAGCTAGCAGTTCCGGCGGGCCGCGAAAACGGCTGAAACGCGCGCGCGGTTGGATGCCTCGGGCCCCGGCCGGGATGCGGCTGCAGTTCGTCCCGGCGCGCCCGCGCCGCGTTTCCCCGTCGTGCGCACCGGCGGGCCGTCCGGCGCCCGGCGGCCCGGCCTCCGGACGCCCCGTTCTTTGACCTCGCGCTGACCTCGCGCATAATCCGCGGGCCGTCGTTCGGCATGTCCCTCGAGTTCCGCGCGCGAACCGCGTCTCCCGGCCGCCCGCGGCGGGTCCCGGAGGTCCATGAGCAGGATCGAGTCGCCCTCACCGCCGCCGCGCGCCGGCACCGTGCCGCTCCTCGTCGGGGCGCTGCTGCTCGCGGCGCTGCCCTGGCTCTCGGCGCTGTACACGGACGGCTCGCTGGCCGGCTCGCCGCGCGAGCTGCTCACCTCGGTCGCGGCCTCCGCCATCGCCATCGCCTTCGCGGCCTGGGTCATGATCCTGCTGCGGCGCGAGCGCGAGACCGCGCGGCGCCACCTCGCCGACCTCGAGGCGCTGACGCTCACCGACGCGCTGACCGGGCTCGGCAACCGCCGCGCGCTCGAGCGGGACCTCGCCAAGTCCATGCTGCGCTCGCGCCGCCTCGACCATCCGCTCTCGCTGCTCTTCCTCGACGTGGACGACCTCAAGGTGGTGAACGACCGCTTCGGCCACTCGGCCGGCGACGAGACGCTGCGCGTGGTCGCGAACGTGACGCGCGCCTGCTCGCGCGAGGGCACCGACAGCGGCTACCGCGTGGGCGGCGACGAGTTCGTGCTGCTCGCGCTCACCGACTTCACCGGCGCCGAGGTGCTCGCCGAGCGCATCCGCCACGGCTTCGAGGCGCGTTCCCCGTTCGAGAGCACGCTCAGCGCCGGCGTGATCGAATGGGACGGCGCGATGTCGGCCGGCGAGCTGCTCAGCGAGGCCGACCGGCTCATGTACCGCAGCAAGCACCAGCAGCGCCCCGCCGCGCACAGCCCGCGGCGCGGCTGACCCGAGAAAGGATTCCCCCCATGACGCTTCGCGCCGTGCCCGTGCTGGCCGCGCTCGCGCTCGCCGGCGCCGTGTCGCTGGCGAGCGGCGGCGCGCGCTTCTCCGACGGCCCCGAACCCTCGCACACCGGCGCGCCCGCGATCGGCGCGCACCCGGCCGAACCGCTGTGCACGCAGTGCCACGCCGGCAACGCCGCGAACGCGCCCGGCGGCGCGCTCGAGATCCTCGACCTGCCCGGGTTCTACTCGCCCGGCGTCACCTACCGGCTGCGGGTGCGGCTCGCGTGCGACAACACGGCCGCGTTCCCGGACCGCCGCTGGGGCTTCCAGCTGACGGCGGTGAACGCGCTCGACGGCACGGGCGCGGGCACGTTCACCGTGCGCGGCGCGCAGGCCTACGGCGATTCGCTGCAGGTCGTGGGCGCCGACCCGGTGGACCCGTGGCCCACGCGCTCGTACGTCGAGCACACGTTCTTCGGCGTCCGGGACGCCGCGCCGAGCCCGGCCGAGTGGAGCTTCGACTGGACCGCGCCCGCGCAGGGCGCCGGCACCGTGCTCTTCTACGCCGCCGGCAACGCCGCCAACGGCAGCTACGAGCCCGCCGGCGACTGGATCTACACCGCCGCCGATTCGATGCGCGACACCACGACCGCCGCGGTCCCGACCAGCTGGGGGGCGATCAAGGCGCGGTGGCGCTGAGCGCGAGGCGCGCGGCTACGCCATCGCCACCCGCGTCACGACCTCGAGCCGGCGCTCGGCGGCCCACGGCCAGCTGAAGCGCGCGCCCATGCTGGGCGGTTCGTGCGAGGCGTGCCACTCGCGCCGCGGCGACTCGCCGCGCAGCTCCTCGGCGAAGTCGGGGTCCACGGCCTCGGCCGCGAGCCACGCGGGATCGCGCGGCGGCGGCGCGGCGCGCTTCGGGCGCGCGGGCGGCTCGGGGTGGTGGCGCTCGACCTGGCGCGCGAGCCAGCCGACCATGCGCGGCCGCAGGTCGGCGAGCACGTTGAAGCACTCGTGCGCGCCGCGCGGGTAGTAGACCAGCTCGCGCTCGCAGCGCGCGGCCTCGAAGATGCGGTGCGCCTCCTCGCCGGGCGTGATCATGTCGTGCCCGCCGCCCACCACCATCAGCGGGCGGTCGAACGCGGGCAGCGTGCCGGCGAGCGTGATGCGCGGGATGTGGCGGTCCATCTCCTCGACCGGCATGTCGTAGAGCGCGGCCAGCTCGCGGCGCATCGAGAACATCGTGACGTTCCAGTAGACGTCGGCCGAATACGGCGGGCTCACCGCCGCGACCGCGCGCACGCGCGGGTCGTGCGCGGCCATGCGGATCGCGCAGTAGCCGCCCAGCGAGAGGCCCGCGAACGCGACGGACTCGGGGTCCAGCTCCGGCAGCGACTCGATGTGGTTGACGATCGCCACCCCGAGCGGGCGCGGCTCGGCGACGTGGCCGAGGCGGTGGAACGTCTCGCCGAGCCCGGGGCCGTCGAACGTGATCACGGCGAGGCCGCGCGCGAGCAGCGCCTCGCTCCACCAGTGCAGCTCCTCCTTCACGGCGTTGACGCCGTTGAAGAACGCGACGACCGGGCGCGGGCCCTCGCCGGGCGGCACGCGCAGCCAGCCGCGCACGAGGCGCTTGCGGAACGGCGCCTCGAACGGCACCGCCGGGACGTCGAAGTGCGGCGCGGCGCGCGCGTAGGCGCGCACGCACGCGCGGTGCAGCGCCTGCTTCCGCGCGGGGTCGAGGAACACGACGTACTGCGCGAAGTTGTACGCGGCCGAGGCGGCGAGCCAGCGCGCGGCGGCGTCGCGCGGCCGCCCGAGCGCGAGCGCGTCCCGCCCGGCCTGCTCCTCGGCGCGGCCGAGCGACTCCCACTCGTCGGCCCACGACTCGAGGCTGGTCACGCGGCCGAGCACGCGCTCGAGGTGCTCCGCCGAGACTCCGTGCGAGAGGAACTGCAGCTTCGCCCATCCGGGCATCTGCCGGGCGGCGCCCAGGCGCAGGCTCCAGCGCACGAAGCCGGGACGCAGGAGCTGGCCCCGCAGCATGTGCGGGACGAGCTGCTCGAGCCTTCCGCCGGTGACGCGCATGGTGCCGGACCTCCCCGTGACGTCCGCGCCCGGGCCCGGGCGCGCTTCGCATCACACGAAGAAGAGCATTCCGCGTGCCACGGAGGCGCCGGGAGGGAGGGGGCGCGGCGCGGGGCCACGGCCTCGCCCCTCGCCGCCTCGTGACCCGGGCGGGCGCCGCCCCGGCAGGCCCCGATCGCGGCGGCACGCCCGCTCCGGGCGGCCGCTCCCGGCGGGGATACGATCAGATGAACGAGATCGCGGCCTACGCAGGCTTCCCGAACCGCTATCCGC